>NZ_CP075567.1:5682500-5982500 GCF_021018765.1 Pseudomonas fitomaticsae
TCAGAATCTGCCGTCAACTCTTAATTTCGCTTTTCCTGAAAAACCTGCTTTTTACCCATCAAACGCGGGATCCGGCGGGTCAATGGAGGAATACGCAGCGCCAAAAGGAAAACACCTATAAAGGCATAGATTGCCCACTCCTTAAGATCAGCACGCACAATCCACAACATATGCAGCAATCCCAGCCCGAGAATCACGTACACCAGCCGGTGCAACTTCTTCCAGCGCGTACCTAAACGACGCTGACTGTATCGGTTGGAGGTAACCGCCAACGCCAGCAACCCCAGAAAACCCAGAGCACCCACAATGATGTAGGGACGCTTGCGTAACTCGACACCCAGTTGCGACCAGTCGAAACCGAGAATGAACGCCATATAGCTGCAAAGATGCAGAACCACATAGGCAAAACACCAGAGCCCCAACTGACGGCGCACAGCAATCCACCCGGCCCACCCTGTAAGTTTCTGCAACGGCGTCATACTCAGAGTGATCAACAGCAATACCAATGTCCCAAGCCCCAATCGATCAACCAGGACTTTTCCCGGATCCGGCCCAAGCAGATCCGCAAAAGCCTGATAGAACCAGAACAGCGGCCAGATCGCCGCAGCCAGGAAAACGCCTACGCGCCAGATCGGATATCGCATCAGTAGTTCTTCCGCAGATCGAGCCCTGTATATAAAGAAGCGACCTCATCCGAGTAGCCGTTGAACATCTGCGTATCACGCACATTCGGCTTGAACAGACTGTTAGGCAATCGCCGCTCCCGCGCCTGAGTCCAGCGTGGATGGTCGACTGTAGGGTTCACATTCGCATAGAACCCATATTCATCCGCCGCAATGCTTTGCCAGGTTGTCTTTGGCTGCTCGCTGACCAGACTGATCCGCACGATGGATTTGACGCTCTTGAAGCCGTACTTCCAGGGCACCACCAGACGCAACGGCGCACCGTTCTGGTTTGGCAATTCGCGGCCATACATACCCACCGCCAGAATCGCCAAGGGATTCATCGCCTCATCCAGACGCAAACCTTCTACATAAGGCCAGTCGATCAGGGCAAATCCCGAACGCTGTCCGGGCATGCTCTTCGGGTCCTGCAAGGTTTCGAAGCGAATGTATTTGGCATTGGAAGTGGGCTCTACCTGCTTCAACAACGCCGAGATGGGGAAACCGATCCAGGGAATCACCATCGACCACGCCTCGACACAGCGCAGGCGATAAATACGCTCTTCCAGCTGGTAAGGCTTCATGAAGTCTTCCAGAGCATAACGCCCCGGTTTACCCACCTCCCCGTCCACGACAACACTCCACGGTTCGGTTTTCAACGAACCGGCATTGGCTGCCGGGTCACCCTTGTCGGTACCGAACTCATAGAAGTTGTTGTAATGGGTGGCGTCTTTGAAAGGTGTGATCGCCTCATCCTTGACGTTCACCGCCCCCCATTTGACAGAGGGCAGCTTCTCCGCAAACCAGGCGGGCGCCTTACCGGCTTCGACATCGGCATAGCGGGCAGCCTCTTCAGCACTGACCCAGCGCGGCAGACTGCTCATGGCTAAACCGGCCGCAGTGGCTCCGAGCAATTGTCGGCGAGAGAGATAAATGGATTCAGGCGTGACGTCCGACTCATGGCAGTCGGACGCTTTGGGGACTTTGATCAGCATGGCAACTCCGCAGCTTTGGAGGACAGATGCACCATAGACTGCGGAGTATGAGGGAAATTACATCACTCGGCGTGTTTGTGACGACGAAGATGCAGCAAATACTGCACCGGACCCGAAGCGGCGTAGGCGAGGAACACCAGCAGCAGAATGCGAGGCGGATCGCTGAACACCACGGCGAAGACCAGCACCACGGCAAGGATCGCCACGAAAGGCACACGCCCCTTCAAGTCCAGCTCCTTGAAACTGTTGTACTTGATGTTGCTGACCATCAGCATGCCGGCGGCGGCCACCATCAGCGCAACCAGGAATGACATCTTCGAACCCTGGATCCCGTAATCGCTGAACGCCCAGACAATCCCCGCAACCACACCGGCAGCAGCCGGGCTGGCCAGGCCGATGAAGTAGCGCTTGTCGGCGGTACCCACCTGAGTGTTGAAGCGCGCCAGACGCAATGCCGCACCCGCCACATAAATGAAGGCAACCATCCAGCCGACCTTGCCCATGTCACCCAGCGCCCAGCCGAATGCCAGTAACGCCGGCGCGACACCAAAGGCGACCATGTCCGACAGCGAGTCGTACTCGGCGCCGAAGGCACTTTGGGTATTGGTCATGCGCGCTACGCGACCATCAAGACCGTCGAGCACCATGGCGACAAAAATCGCGATGGCGGCAAAGGCGAAGTACTTGCTCGCATTCGCCGAGTCACCGGCGCTCAGCGCAGCCTGGGCACTCATCGAGTTGATGATGGAATAGAACCCTGCGAACAGGTTCGCAGTGGTGAACAGATTCGGCAGAAGATAGATACCGCGATGCCGGACCTTACGGCCTTCTGCGTCATGCCCTTCTTCGATGTGCTCATCGATGGGCAGCAGGCTTTCGGCGTCGGAAGCCTGGTTCGGCTCTTCGGGACGTTCGCTCATGGACAGTACCTTGCAACGGATTGGACATTTTCGACAGGTGTCTGGGACGACGGTTCGGCCACAAACGATGCAGCTTTATACCAGAACCGCCCGCCCATACGAAAAAACGCGGCCGAGGCCGCGTTTTTTCGTACAAGGTTCGACGACTTAGTTTTTGGCTTTGTCGACGATCTTGTTGGCACCGATCCACGGCATCATGGAGCGCAGTTGCTCGCCGATGATTTCGATACCGTGAGCGGCGTTGTTACGACGCTTGGCGGTCATCGAAGGGTAGCCGGTTGCGCCTTCGCTGATGAACATTTTGGCGTATTCGCCGTCCTGAATACGTTTCAGGGCGTTGCGCATGGCCTGACGGGATTCGGCGTTGATCACTTCCGGACCCGTCACGTACTCGCCGTATTCAGCGTTGTTGGAGATCGAGTAGTTCATGTTGGCGATACCGCCTTCGTACATGAGGTCAACGATCAGTTTCAGTTCGTGCAGGCACTCGAAGTAGGCCATTTCCGGCGCGTAGCCAGCTTCAACCAGAGTTTCGAAACCGGCTTTTACCAGCTCAACGGTACCGCCGCACAGAACGGCTTGTTCGCCGAACAGGTCGGTTTCGGTCTCGTCCTTGAAGGTGGTTTCGATGATGCCGGTACGACCGCCACCCACGCCAGCGGCGTAGGACAGTGCAACGTTCTTGGCGTTGCCCGAGGCGTCCTGGTAGATCGCGATCAGGTCAGGGATGCCGCCGCCTTTCACGAACTCGGAACGTACGGTGTGGCCCGGGGCTTTCGGCGCGATCATGATCACGTCGAGGTCGGCACGCGGAACAACCTGGTTGTAGTGGATCGCGAAGCCGTGGGAGAAGGCCAGGGTGGCGCCTTTCTTGATGTTCGGCTCGATTTCGTTCTTGTACAGCTGGGACTGGAACTCGTCCGGGGTCAGGATCATGACCAGGTCGGCGCCGGCAACAGCGGCAGCCACGTCGGTCACTTTCAGGCCGTGGGCTTCTGCCTTGGCAACGGTGGCCGAACCTTTACGCAGACCAACGGTAACATCGACACCGGAGTCTTTCAGGTTGCACGCCTGGGCGTGGCCCTGGGAACCGTAACCGATGATGGCAACCTTCTTGCCCTGGATGATCGACAGGTCGCAGTCTTTATCGTAGAAAACTTTCATGAATTTCCCCTTTATATCCAAGCCGTTCAGGCCATTCGCTAATTTGGTTTAGATGCTGAGTACTTTGTCGCCGCGGGCAATACCGGTGACGCCACTGCGGACGGTCTCCAGAATCGATGCGGTGCCGATGGACTGAATGAAGCTGTCGAGCTTGTCGCTGGTACCGGTCAGTTGAACGGTATAAACGCTGGCACTGACGTCGACGATCTGTCCACGGTAAATATCGGTGGTGCGTTTGATCTCGGCGCGCTGGGCGCCAGTGGCCTTGACCTTGACCAGCATCAGTTCACGCTCGATGTGAGCGCTTTCCGACAGGTCCACCAGCTTGACCACTTCGATCAGCTTGTTCAGGTTTTTGGTGATCTGCTCGATGACTTCATCGTGGCCGACCGTGGTCAGCGTCAGACGCGACAGGGTCGGGTCTTCGGTTGGCGCCACGGTCAGGCTTTCGATGTTGTAGTTGCGCTGCGAGAACAGGCCGACTACGCGAGACAAAGCACCGGGTTCGTTTTCCAGAAGCAAGGAAATAATGTGCCGCATGATTAGGTACGCTCCGTCTTGCTCAGCCACATATCGCGCATCGAGCCGTCTTTGATCTGCATCGGATAGACGTGCTCGCTGGTGTCGACCGAAATATCGATCACGACCAGGCGATCCTTCAGGGCGAACGCTTCTGCCATCTTCGACTTCAAATCTTTCGATTCGGTGATGCGCACGCCGACGTGGCCATAGGCTTCAGCCAGCTTGACGAAATCAGGCAAGGATTCCATGTAGGAGTGCGAGTGACGGCTGCCGTAACTCATGTCCTGCCACTGACGAACCATGCCCAGAACACCGTTGTTCAGGATGACGATCTTGACCGGCAAACCGTATTGCAGGCAGGTCGACAGTTCCTGGATGTTCATCTGGATACTGCCTTCACCGGTGACGCACGCAACATCGGTGTCAGGGAAGCTCAGCGCGATACCCATCGCGGCCGGCAGACCAAAGCCCATCGTGCCCAGGCCACCGGAGTTGATCCAGCGGTTCGGCTTGTTGAACTTGTAGTACTGCGCAGCAAACATCTGGTGCTGGCCCACGTCGGAGGTCACAAAGGCGTCGCCCTTGGTCACTTCGCACAGGGTTTCGATAACGGTCTGTGGCTTGATCTTGCTGCCGTCGCCCTTGTCGTAAGGGAACAGGCCGCGATCACCGCGCCACTCATCAACCTGCTTCCACCAGCTGGCAACGGCGTCCTTGTTCGGGGTTTCGCCGATTTCCTTGAGGATCGCGACCATTTCGGTCAGGACGCTCTCCACCGGACCCACGATTGGCACGTCGGCCTTGATGGTCTTGGAAATCGAAGCCGGGTCGATGTCGATGTGAATGATCTTGGCGTTCGGGCAGAACTTCGGCGCGCCGTTGATAACGCGATCGTCGAAACGCGCACCGACTGCCAGGATCACGTCGGCATGGTGCATCGCAAGGTTCGCGGTGTAGCTGCCGTGCATGCCGAGCATGCCGATGAACTGACGGTCAGTGCCAGGGTAGCCACCCAGGCCCATCAAGGTATTGGTAACCGGCAGGTTGAGCATTTGCGCCAGTTCGGTCAGCGGCGCGGAGCCGTTGCCGAGGATCACGCCGCCGCCGGAGTACAGCACGGGACGCTTGGCCGCCAGGAGCATTTCTGCCGCCTTGCGGATTTGCCCGGAGTGACCGCGAACGGCCGGGCTGTAGGAACGCAGTTTGGCTTTCTTCGGGAAGATGTATTCGAACTTCTCGGCCGGGTTGGTCATGTCTTTCGGGATATCGACCACGACCGGGCCCGGACGACCGGATTGCGCCAGGTAGAAGGCTTTCTTCATGACTTCCGGGATTTCCGAAGCGTGCTTGATCATGAAGCTGTGCTTCACGATCGGCCGGGAGATACCGATCATGTCGGTTTCCTGGAACGCGTCGGTGCCGACCATGGTGCTTGGCACCTGACCGGAAATGATCACCATTGGAATCGAGTCCATATAGGCAGTGGCAATACCGGTGATGGCGTTTGTGGCGCCTGGACCGGAAGTCACCAATACCACGCCGGCTTTACCGGTGGCACGGGCGTAGCCGTCAGCCATATGGGTAGCCGCTTGTTCGTGACGAACCAGGATGTGGGTCACTTCCGGTTCTTTGAACAGGGCATCGTAAACATGAAGGAGAGCACCACCCGGGTACCCGTAGATATATTTGACGCCTTCGTCACGCAAAAAGCGGACGAGCATCTCACCGCCAGATAAAAGCTCCACGTTGTTCACCTCTAAAACGCCAGAATACCGTCCACAAAAAAGCGAACGGGTCTTAATAGGTTTACTTCTCGGCAGAGCATGAGCGACGGTGGTCGCCGACTACGTCAGCACTGACTGAGCAAGTATTGGGATCGTCCCAAGTGTTGCGGGCCTTTCCCACCCAGCGCGAGGTAACGCGTTGCGGGTGTAACAGGTCGACGCGGATATGCGCCTCATGATCTGCCGAGAGGGTCTGCTTCTGGCAGTCCCTGTACAGCGGACTTTGGATTCTTCTGTTTCGCCCTCTCCAAGTCAAGCCGTCTATGTGCTTAATTGTGGGTAAGCACATGAGAACGCAAGAAAAAACCTGGAAACCGCTACTCTGTTAGCTTCAATTGCGCAGTTTTGCCAAGGAATCAGCATGCGAACGCTTCTCTTAACTCTGTTAATCGGCGCCAGCCCATGGTGTATGGCCGGTCAGATCTACAAATGGGTCGATGCCCAGGGCGTCACCCATTTCGATCAACAGCCACCACAAGGGCAGTCATCCACCGCCGTGAAGACGCCCTCCTCTCCCGCACCAATACCGGCCGCATTACCTGGCAGCGGCGCGCTGGGCGATCAGAAAGCCATCGATGACAAGGTCAAGAAGCAAGTGGCCGAGCAACAGAATCAGCTCAAGGCATTTTGCGAACAGGCGCGCACGAATCTCGCACAGCTGCAGAACAATCCGCGTTTGAGGGAGGAAGTAGAGGGAGAATTGCGGCGACTGAGCGACGACCAGCGTCAGCAACGTACTGCGGAGGCACAAAAACAGATTGCGGAAAACTGCCAGTAACGACTGGCAGCTCCCGGTTCAGCGCGAAGCGGTGATCAGCAGGTCGAACTCTTTGAGCAATACCTGAAGCTGCCGATCCTTGCCCTGCAGGTTGCGCTGGGCGAAAACCATCTCGGCCATTTCCTGAATGCCCGAGGCATTGGGCAATGGTAGATCCTGTTCGAGGATCATCTTCATCCGCGGCAGGAAGATCCATTGCAGCCATTGCTCGAAATCGAGGGTGTCGACCGAAAACGGCTCAACACTGCTCAGGGCTTCGACCGAGGGCTGGACGTCATCCCACCAGCCCTGGGCGCGCAATTCACGTTCGATCAACAGCAATTGATCGGCGACTTTGGAGAAACGACTGTCCATCACAGCGAAACCTTGGCCTTCTGACGGGCCAGAGTGGCGCCGGCGGAATCACCTTGTTTCTCACGTGCCTGAGCGATCAATTCCCACAGACTGGCCTGCAAGTCCGGACGACCATTGGCCATGGTCAGTGCCCGGCGAGCGGTCTGCTCGGCTTGCGGCGCATCGCCCTGGGCCATGCGCACCTGCGCCAGACGGTAAAGCACTTGCGGCTCGCGCGGCGCTACACGCTGGGCGCGTTCCAGGCTGGAGGACGCGCCGTTGAGGTCGCCACCGGCCTGCTGCTGTTGCGCAGTGCTCAACAGTGCGAGCACCGGACCGTCCAGTTGTTCATCGGCAGACAGACCGCCGCCACTGCTGGCCGAAGGGATGCCGCTCGGCGTCGAAGGCATGCTGTAGCTGCCGGAGCTGATCGGCGCCGACTCGACCGCAGACGGGTTATACGGCCCCGGCGTGATGCCGCCGGACGCCGGGCCCGGAACGATCGGCGAAGTGCTGATCGGTGCCGAAGCCGCTGCGCCGCCCGGCACCATCACCACCACACCGGTATCGCCTTGCGGGATCGCCTGGGTCTGGGCCTGTGCAGGACGCTTCACCGTCGTTTGACGGAAACCGCCGTTGGCCGAAATGCGCTCGCTGTTGGACACGGCGGTGCCAGAGTCCACAACCGGAATCGAACCACGCTGTACGGTGGAGCAGCCGCTGAGCAAAGCCACGGCGGTCACCGCTGGAATCAACCACTTGTTCACTTGAAACCCTCTTTGCTTAATTCATCCAGCCCTTGACCCAATCCATCACCGACTCGCCCGATGCCGGGCTTTCGCCCGCGCAGGAGGCGCCGGGTGGCGGTTCGCTGCCGCGAATATACGGCATCTGCACGGCGCCCGGACAGTTGGCATCGGAGCCTTGGCCGGTACGCGAATCGACCCAGGCCTGCACCACGTTATCCGGCTGCGGCATGTCCAGCGGCAGCGGGTCGGCCTTGCGCATGAAGCTGGTCCAGACCTGCAACGCACCGGTGGCCCCGGTGAACGGCGTCTTGCCGTTGTCGTCACGGCCGAGCCAGACCACCGCCAGCAGATCCTGACTGAAACCGGCGAACCAGCTGTCGCGCGAATCGTTACTGGTACCGGTCTTGCCCGCCAGTGTCAGGGTTCTTGGCAACACGTTATAAACCGAACTACCAGTACCTTCACGCATGACCCGCTGCATGGCGTTCTGGATCAGGTAGATCGAGGCCGGATCGAACCGTTGCTCGATCTGGAACGGATAGCGCTTGAGCGGCTCGCCCTCGGCAGTCAGCACGCTGCGAATCCCGCGCATCGGTGTATTGAAACCACCATTGGCCAGGGTCTGGTACATCGTCGCAACTTCGATCGGCGTCATGCCGCCAGCGCCGAGCAGCATCGACGGGAACGCCGGGAACTCACGGGTCACACCCAGGCGCCCGATGGTCTTGAGGACATTCGGAACACCCACCGCCAGGCCGAGACGCGAGGTCGACAGGTTGTAGGAGTGCGCCAGCCCTTGATAGAGGAACACCGTACCGTGGGACCGTCGGTCGTAGTTCTGCGGCTTCCAGACCTGTCCGTCTGCGCCCTTGATGGAAAGCGGATCATCCGACAGCCAACTGGTCAGCGTGTACTGGCTCGGTTTCTCCAGTGCCGTCAGATAAACCGCAGGCTTGACCAGCGACCCGATCGGCCGCACGGCGTCCAGTGCGCGGTTGAATCCGGCAAAACTTGCCTGACGGCTGCCGATCATCGCCTGGACTTCACCGGTTTCCGGGTTGGTCACGACCATCGCCGCTTCCACATCGTCGGAACCTTTGCGACCGGACAGACGCTTGAAGGTGTCGTTGACCGACGCTTCGGCTTTCATCTGCAGGATCGGATCGAAACTGGTGAAGATCCGCAGGCCTTCTTCGGTCAAGTCTTCGTCGCGATAGTCTTCACGCAGTTGGCGCTTGACCAGATCGATGAAGCCCGGGAAAGAACTGTCGGCCAACTTGCCGCGTGTGGTCACGCCCAGCGGCATTTTCTTCGCGGCGGCCACTTGTTCGGCGGAAGCGACGCCCTGCTGCTCAAGCACGTCGAGCACCAGATTGCGTCGTTCCAGCGCGCGCTCCGGGTTGCGACGCGGGTTGTAATAGGACGGACCTTTGACCATGCCGACCAACAGCGCGACCTGATGCAGCTTCAACTCGGACAAGGGCTGGGCGAAGAAGAACTGGCTGGCCAGACCGAAACCGTGCACCGCACGCTGGCCGTCCTGACCGACAAAGACTTCGTTGAGGTACGCCTCAAGGATTTCCTTTTTGTCGTAATGCAGCTCGAGCAGCATCGCCATCATCGCTTCGGTGAGCTTGCGGGTCAGGCTGCGTTCGTTGGTGAGGTAGAAGTTCTTGACCAGTTGCTGGGTCAGCGTACTGCCGCCCTGGGTCATCTTGCCGCCCGAAGTGTTCACCCAAACGGCGCGGGCAATCGATTTCGGCGACACGCCCCAGTGGCTGTAGAAATCCCGGTCTTCCACGGCAACCAGGGTCTCCAGCAGATACGGCGGCACCTGATCGAGCTTGATCAGAATCCGGTCTTCGAGGTTTTTCGGGTAGATACCTCCGATCATCAGCGGCTCCAGGCGTACCACGGAGAGCTTCGAACCGTTGGTCGCCGAGAGTTCGGCCACGTAATCGCCAGAGAAGCGCACGCGCACCGGTTGCGGTTTCTCGAGGCCTTCGTAGAACTGGAAGCCACGGGTATTCAGATCGACCGTGTTGCCATTGACCGCCGCCGCGCCGGGACCGTTGCTCACGGCTTCGCGGCGATAGCCCAGGGCATCGAGTTCAGTGAGGAAATCGTCCTTGCTCAGCTTCTGTCCGACGAACAGTTCGAGCGGACGCGCGTACACCTTGGCCGGGATGGTCCAGCGCTTGCCGGAGAACTTCTCCTGCACCACGGCATCGAGGTAAACGGCGAAGCCGGCCAGCACCACAAGGCCGACCAGACTGAGTTTAAGGGCCCAGCCCAACCATGGGCGCAGGCCCCGGGAAGCTGGTTTTTTTGGGGTACGGGGGGATCGAGTACGAGTCATGGCGGCGGATTATACGCACTTTATTCATACTCAACAGGAGCGCTCCGAGGTTTGCGTCGGGCTGGCGAGCGGCCATAATGACCGCCTTGAATTTCCCCCAGACTCTGAAGGATCGTCCGTGAGCCAGTCCCTGATCGCTGCCCTGCAAAACCCGGCCCTCTACCCGCACCCCGTCGAAGGGTTCCAGGTCATCGAAACCCATATCTCGTGGGTGCTGCTCACCGGCCCTTACGCTTATAAAGTGAAGAAACCGGTGAATTTCGGTTTCCTCGACTTCACCAGCCTCGATTCGCGCGAGCACTTCTGCGGTGAAGAGCTGCGCCTGAACCAGCGCCTGACCGACGATTTGTATCTGGAAGTGATTCCAGTCACCGGCTCTGCCGAAGCCCCGCAACTGGGTGGCGAAGGCCCGGCCATCGAATACCTGCTGAAAATGCGCCAGTTCCCGCAGACCGGCCTGCTCAGCACCCTGCAAGCCAACGGCGAGCTGACCACCGCGCACGTCGACGCGATGGCCGAGCAGATCGCCCGCTTCCACCTCAACGCGCCGAAAGTCCCGGCGGAACACGATGCCGGCACGCCTGAAAGCGTGATGGCGCCGGTGCGCCAGAATTTCGAACAGATCCTGCCGTTCCTCAGCGACAAGAACGATCTGCTGCAACTCGATGCCCTGCAAGCGTGGGCTGAAAGCAGCTTCGATCGCCTGAAGCCACTGTTCGCCCAACGCAAGGCTGACGGCTTCACTCGCGAATGCCACGGTGACATTCACCTGGGCAACTCCACGCTGATCGACGGCAACGTCGTGATCTTCGACTGCATCGAATTCAACGAACCGTTCCGCTTTACTGACGTCTGGGCCGACACCGGCTTCCTGGCAATGGACCTGGAAGACCGTGGCCTGAAATCCTTGGCCCGTCGCTTCATCAGCCAGTACCTGGAACTGACCGGCGACTATAAAGGCCTGGAAGTGCTGAACTTCTACAAGGCTTACCGCGCCCTGGTGCGTGCGAAAGTCGCACTGTTCAGCATGCCGGCCGACGCCACTCCGGTGCAGCGCGCCACCACCCTGCGCCAGTACCGCAACTACGCCAACCTGGCGGAAAGCTACAGCACCATTCCTTCGCGCTTCATGGCGATTACCCACGGCGTGTCCGCTGTAGGCAAAAGCCATGTTGCGATGCGCCTGGTGGAAGCGCTGGGCGCGATCCGCCTGCGTTCCGATGTCGAGCGCAAGCGTCTGTTCGGTGAGCAAACCGTTGCCAATGATGTTCAGGCCGGGATCTACAGCGCCGATGCCAGCACCGCGACTTATGCTCGCCTGCATGAAATCGCCGAAGTGATCCTGCACGCCGGTTTCCCGGTGGTGATCGACGCCACTTACCTCAAGCGCGAACAACGCGACAACGCCGCCAAGGTCGCCGAAGCCACTGGCGCGCCATTCCTGATTCTCGACTGCAATGCTCCGCAGGCCGTGATCGAGAGCTGGCTGGCGATTCGTCAGGCGGACAAGAAGGATCCGTCCGACGCGACCCTCGCCGTAATAGAAGCACAACAGGCCAACCGCGAAGCCCTGACGCCGGAAGAAATCCTGCGCAGCAAACGCGTGCAGACCAATGAATCCGGCACCCTGGACACCGTCGTGGCGCAGATCCGCCAGCGCCTGCCAGGTCTGTAAAAAACTATTTCGGCCGTGAAGCCCTCGCTCGCTTCACGGCCGTCAAATAGTGGCACTATACTGGCGTCATAAAACCAACAGGTGATTTGACATGAGCCAGCCGAAACTTCTCGACACCCCGCTTTATGCCTTGCTGCACAAGGACGACATCACAGGTTTCAACAATGAACGCCCGAAAGACGGCCCGATCGACATGGTTGGCGGTGATTTTCGCGGTCTTGACCTGCGTGAACTGAACGCCGATGGCGTGGATTTCCGGGACGCCTACTTCCGTTCCGCCGACCTGCGCGGCATCGACTTTCGCAACGCCTCGCTGGAAGGCGCGAGCCTCGCTCATGCGCAGATTTCCGGGGCCTACTTCCCGCCAGAGCTGAGTGCCGACGAAATCCTGATGTCGATGAATTTCGGTACGCGCCTGCGTTATCGCACTCGCTGAAGCTTTTAAAAACCTGAACCGTCCAGCGCCCCCGCTTTGCGCTGGACTGCGTGCTATTGGTAATTCTCCCGCGCCCTCCCCATCCTGATTCATCAGCGAAAACTGCGGTTTCTTAGAAGCGTTTGCGTCGAATCCGACCAAACAACCACGCTTTTCCTACTGATGGCTACACTCCTGAGAAGCTCGCCCACGCACCATTCGGCCGTCGCAAGGAGGCTTGATGAATGATGAACTGCAACACCTGAAGAATCTTGGCAAGACGTCGGCGCAATGGCTGCATGCCGTGGGCATCCATAGCGCCTCCGACTTGCGTCGCCTGGGCGCGGTGGATGCCTACCGGGCTGTGCGCACACGCGGGTTCCGGGCGTCGAAGGTGTTGTTGTACGCGATCGAAGGGGCGTTGATGGACGTGCACTGGAACGACATTCCCGCCGAACGCAAGGATGCGCTGAACAAGCAGCTGGAAGCCATTTCCTCTCGCCACAAGAACTGACGGGCACTGACCGCCATGTACCTGCTCGGGGAACAATCGGCCCAGGCCGATGCATTGATCAACCACTTGCAGAGCTTGCCTGCGCAATGGCTCGAAGGCCTGGCGCCGTGCGGGCCGGCCCTGGAAATGGAAGCCACGGATGATCTGTTGGCACGTTTGCCGGACGATCAGTTGTTCTTGCTCACGCAAGGTGTCATTACCGGCCGACTCAGTGGTCGCGGCTTGTTCTACTGGCACGAGGGAGATTTGATCGGCTTGCAGCAGGGACCGGAGTGGGCGGATTGCACGCTGTACTCAGACAACTCGCTGACATTACTGCCCTATCGCCGAAGCGATTTGTTTCAACATGTGTATAGAGACTCATCGCGCTCGGAGCAGTTTCTGCGCTACCTGCTCGGGCAAATGGCGCTGCTGGCTCACGCCGTTGCCGAGTTCAAGCCGCGTGAGTTTCGCAGCACCAATGGTTTCAAGCGGGTTGAAGCCGGAGACGTCCTGATTCGCGAGGGCGATGTCGCCGACCATGTGTTCGTGATTATCGAAGGACACGCCGAAGCATTTGTTAACGGGCACAAGGTAGGCGACGTCCCCAAGGATGAAATATTCGGCGCAATGGCGGTGTTCACTGGCGAGCCGCGCAATGCCACGGTGATTGCCCGGGAGGCGAGTACTGTGATGCTGATTCCAGGCGATCAGTTTCTGAGCATGACCCGCACCAATCCGAAAATTGCCCACAGCCTGATCGAAAGCATGGCGCGGCGTATCGATCAGCTCAACAAGCAGCTCACAGCCCAGACCTGACGCCCGTATTCACGGGGCGTTTACGCCATTGCCGGGACAAAACGACAGAAATGAAAAAACAGCAGTTGACTTGGTAATGAGAATCGCTATGATTATCACAACTGGTCGCGAGATCAGTCGATATTCTGAAAAGCCCTTGGTTCGGACTCTCAGATTATCTCCTCATCAGGCTAATCACGGTTATTTGACCCGGTTTTTACCGGGTCTTTTTTTTGCCTGTGGAAAAGTCATTTCTTGCCGAACTGTGTGCGCATCTCGGCACAGTAATCCGGCTTCGGTGTGGCCGGTGTGAACCAGACATAATCAGCCATCGCCGCCGTAATCTGACTGCCCTGCTCCGCCAGCATCAGCACCGTCGGCGCTTCGGGCGCCCCCAGATCCAGCACATGCAGCGGCACCCCCACATCCTTGCGCGCGTGATACGCCCCCGCCAATAACAAGGCAGGCGCGGGCGCCGCCAACAAACGCGAAGCCATGCGCCGATCCCGTTGTTGCTGAACGGCCAGCATCGCCGGCATTTGTGATGACGGCAGCAAGCCGCAGTGAGAATCGCCGATCTGCTCCAACAGCGTCTCTTTCACAGATTTGGCGTTGCTGCGCTCACCGCTCAGAACCGGCGGATCGCGGTAGAACGCGCGAATTTCGATGTTATCGAGGTTAGCCGCCAGCAACGGCCCGGGTTGCGTCAGGGCAAACCGCACAATCGGTCCGTAGAGATTCCAGTCCCAACCGTCCTGCCAGGCCAATGCAGCGGGAAGATCAGCCGGTGGCGTTGCGGCATGGCGCACGTCATCGACCCGTGACTGTTGATCGGGTGTCAGCATTTCCAGCAGGAGACTGCCCTGGGGTCGCGCTTCTTCGAGGTTCTGCAACAACCACAATTGAATGGCATGGTGATCGGCGTTGTCATGCTGTTCGCCAATGATCAGCCGCGACGGTCTGCTCAGTTGCGTCAGTAATTGCTGCGCCGTCAGACTCTCGCCGCTGCGCAGATCACGGATATCGCCCACGACCGGCGGCGCCGCAACATGCTGGCAACCTGCAAGCCACAACACCGCCAACAGCAAAATCCTGCGCATACCCTCACCTCGATGACGAAATCAGCGGGCGATGATCAGCGGATGCCCGCGCTCCGGGTGCGGTTGCACCAGCACTTCCAGACCGAAAACCGCCTTCAGCGATTCCGGGCGCAGCACCTGCTGCGGTGTATCCAGTGCGACCGGCCGCCCGCCTTCAAGCAGCAAGATGCGATCACAATAACGCGCCGCCAGGTTGAGATCATGCAAGATCACCAGCACCGCCGCGCCACGATCGGCAAATTCGCGCACCGCTTGCAGCGTCGTGTGTTGATGTAGCGGATCGAGCATCGAGGTCGGCTCATCCAGCAGCAAGGTCTGCCCCGCCTGCCCCGGCCAGAGCTGCGCCAGCACCCGCGCCAGATGCACCCGCTGACGCTCGCCGCCGGACAACGCCAGATAACTGCGGCCACTCAGGTGCCCGGCATCGGCCGCCCGCAATGCGGCAGCGACGATCTCATCATCGCGCACCCGCCCGCTCTGATAAGGCAGACGCCCCATGCCGACCACCTCTTCAACACGAAAGGCGAAATCCAGCGTCGATACCTGCGGCAACACCGCCAGCCGCTGGGCGCGCTGAGTGCCGCTCCAATGACTCAAGGCCTCACCGTCCAGCAGCACTTCCCCCTCGCTGACACTCAGCTCACCGCACAACGCGCCGAGCAAGGTGCTTTTGCCGGCACCATTCGGCCCCAGCACGCCAAGCACTTCGCCCGGTTCAAGTTGCAGGCTGACATCGGCCAGAACGGTCTTGCGGCCACGTCGGATGTGCAGATTGTGCGCACGCAACATCAGGCACGCCCTCGCAGCAGCAGATAAAGGAAGAACGGCGCACCGATGAACGCGGTGACGATGCCGATCGGCAGCTCCGCCGGCGCTAGCGCCAGCCGCGCCACCAGATCCGCCAGCAGCAACAGACTGGCCCCGGCCAGCACCGATGCCGGCAGCAGTACCCGGTGATCGGGTCCGGCGAGCAAGCGCACCAGATGCGGCACCACCAGCCCGACAAAACCGATCATGCCCGCCGCTGCAACCGCCGCGCCGACGCCCAACGCCGTGCAGAACACCAATTCACGCTTGAGCCGTTCGACATCGATCCCCAAATGCCCGGCTTCCGATTCGCCGAGCAACAACGCATTGAGCGCCTTCGCCCGACGTGGAAGCCAGAGTGCAACACCGGCGGTGATGATCAACAGCGGCCACAACCGCGCGTAACTCGCGCCGTTAAGGCTGCCCAGGTTCCAGAACGTCAACGTGCGCAATGTCGCGTCGTCGGCCAGATAGGTAAACAGCCCCACCGCCGAGCTGGCCAACGCCGTCAGAGCGATACCCGCCAGCAGCATGGTCGCGACATTGGTCTGCCCGTTGCGGCGACCGAGTCGATACACCAGCGCCGTCACGCCGAGCCCGCCAAGGAACGCGCAAACCGACAGCAGATAAGGCCCGAACCACTCGGGCAATCCGCCAAAAAACGAACCTCCGACAATCGCCACCGCCGCACCCAACGCCGCGCCACTGGATACACCCACCAACCCAGGATCGGCCAAAGGATTGCGAAACAGCCCCTGCATCGCCACCCCGGACAGCGCCAGCACACCGCCGACTGCCAGCCCGAGCAACGTACGCGGCAGGCGAATCTGCCCGAGAATCAGTTCAGCCTGTTCCAGCCCGTCCGGCGCCAGCGGCACACCGATCATGCGCAGCGCAGCGCGCAAGGTATCGAACAACGGCAGACTCACCGGTCCCAGCGCCAGCGACAGCCAGATCGCCAGCAGACACAGCAGGACCAGGCCGATAAACAAGCCACGAGGTTTGACCAGCGTGGTCATTGGCCGCTCTTGGCCGGGTAGAAACCGTCAGACAGGGTCTTCAGCGCAGCCGGCAGACGCGGCCCGAGGCCGCCCACCAGCAGCGTCGGGTCCAGCTCCAGCACGCGTCCGGTCTTGGCCGCACGGCTGGAATTGAGGATCGGATTTTCCTTGAACAGCGCCGCTTTCGCCGCCTCGCCGGTCAGCGCACGGTCAGCGAACACCAGCACTTCGGGATCGAGACTGGCCAGGGACTCCACGGAAAACGGCTTGTAACCGGTGTGGGTTGCAAGGTTGTGCCCGCCCGCCTGTTGCAGCAGCCAATCGGCGGCGGTGTCTTTGCCGGCGATCAGCGGTTTGCCGCCGGCATGCCCGAGCAGCAACAGCACCCCCGGCGCTTTCTGCCGGGTCTGCGCTTCAGCCACTCGCGCCTTTTGCGCATCGAGTTGCTGTTGATAACTTTGCAGCAATTGCGTGGCCTGGCTTTCGGCGCCCAGCAACTGCCCCAGATGGGTAACGTTTTTCTCCAGCGTTGGCAGATCCGGCTGAGCCGAGAACAATTCCACCTGCACCTTGGCGCTGCGAACCTGCGAGATCACTGGCGGCGGGCCCATTTCTTCGGTGCCGATGAGGATGTCCGGGCGAAGGCTGAGGATGCCTTCGGCCGACAGGCTGCGCTGATAGCCGATACTTGGCAGCAACTTGAGAGACTCGGGATGCTGGCTGGTGGTGTCGACGCCCACCAGTTTCGCCTCACCGCCCAGCGCACTCACCCACTCCGACAAGGCGCCGCCGGCGCTGACCCAACGTTGCGGCAACTCGGCCGCTGCAGCCTGGTGGCTGACCAAAAGTCCGACACACAGCACGGCAACGCGGGTACTCAGGCGCATAGACAGCTTCCTTGAAAGGTTTTCCCGGGCATCGGGACGGCAGGCCAAGTATCCTCGGCAGCGGTCACCTCGCCACGGGCGAAGGCGGCCATTTGATAATTGTTTGCATTTGAACGTCAAGCTCGGACATATCCGGACACGAGCCGACATTTGAGGATAGCCATGAAGTTTCTTTGCGCGGGTGCCGATCTGGTTGAGGACGGCAGTCGCGGTTTCGATATCCACGGAAAAAAACTGTTTGCCGTGCGCCGCGCGGGGCAGGCCTACGTCTATCTCAATCGCTGCCCGCATCGGGGCGTTGGCCTGGAATGGCAGCCCGACCAGTTTCTTGACCCGAGCAACAGCCTGATCCAGTGCGCCACCCACGGCGCACTGTTTCTGATCGAGGACGGTGAATGCGTCGCCGGCCCGTGCGCCGGGCAATCGCTGACGGCCATCCCTTGTCGTGAAGACGCGCAAGGGCTGTGGATCGATGTTTAACCGTTGAGCAGCACGTCCAGGCGCCGGTCGATCACCATTTCTTCATGGCTCAAACGCACGCCGTACGCCAGGACTTCGACCCCGCACGCCACCGCCTCACGCAGCGCAGCGGCGTAGGCCGAGTCGATCTCCTCGGCAGGACGCACCGCCTCGATACCCGTGAGATTGACGCAGTACAACTGCACCGCGCGAATCCCGTCCCGGGCCAGATGCGCCAGCTCACGCAAATGCTTGGCGCCGCGCTCTGTCACTGCATCGGGAAACGCCGCCACCGCCGTGCCGTCGAAACCGAGCGTGACGCTTTTCACTTCCACGTAGGCCGGGCCCGTTGGATAGTCGAGGCGAAAATCGATCCGGCTCTTTTCCTGTCCGTATGCCACTTCGCGCTTGAGCCCGGTAAACCCGTTCAATTCACTGATGACGCCGGCCTGCAAGGCTTCTTCGACCAGTGCGTTGGCGCGCCCGGTGTTCACGCAAAACAGCCGGCCCTGTGGAGTTTCCCCGACTTCCCAGGTGCCAGGCAGTTTGCGCTTGGGGTCATTGGAGCGACTGAACCAGACCTGCCCGCCCTCGACCTGACAATTGAGCATCGAGCCGGTGTTCGGGCAATGAATGGTCAGCAACTCGCCGCCAACGGTTTCGATATCGGCGAGAAAGCGCTTGTAACGGCGGATCAACCGACCTTCTTCGAGTGGAGGATGAAAGCGCATCAGCCTTGCCAGCTCTTCAAGCCACGGGCGATGCGTTCCACCGCTTCCTGTAAGCGAGGGAGATTTTGCGTGTAGGCAAAACGCACATGATGGCCGGCCTGATAGCGACCGAAATCCAGACCTGGAGTAAACGCTACATGCTCGGTTTCAAGGAAATGCCGGCAGAACGCGAAGGCATCGCCGCCGAACTGGCTGATATCGGCATACAAATAAAACGCGCCTTCTGGCTCTACGGCGATGTTGAACCCAAGTTCACGCAGTGCCGGCAGCAGGAAGTCGCGACGGCGGCCGAATTCGGCACGGCGCTCTTCAAGAATCGCGATGGTGTCCGGCTCGAAACAGGCCAGTGCCGCATGCTGGGCCATGCTTGGCGCGCTGATGTAGAGGTTCTGCGCGAGTTTTTCCAGTTCACTGACCGCCGCATCCGGCGCCACCAGCCAGCCGAGACGCCAACCGGTCATGCCGAAATATTTGGAGAAACTGTTGAGGACGAATGCACTGTCGTCCACTTCCAGCACACTGGCCGCGTCGGTGCCGTAAGTCAGGCCGTGATAGATCTCGTCCACCACCAGATGCCCGTGACGAGACTTGATGGCTGTGGATAACCCGGCCAGTTCATCGCGGGTCAGAATCGTACCGGTCGGGTTGGCCGGCGAGGCGACCAGCGCACCGACGCTGTCGTGATCCCAGTGGCGCGCCACCAGGTCCGGCGTCAGTTGATAGCGAACGTCCGGGCCCACCGGCACAAGCTGCGCCGCGCCTTCAACCAACCGCAGAAAATGCCGGTTGCAAGGATAGCCGGGGTCGGCCAGCAGCCAGTGTTTGCCCGGATCCACCAGCAACGCACTGGCCAGCAGCAACGCGCCGGAGCCGCCAGGAGTAATGAGGATCCGTCGAGGATCGATGTTCAGGCCGTAGCGCGTTTGATAGAAACCGGAAATCGCCTCGCGCAGCTCGGGAATGCCACGGGCCGCGGTGTAGCGGGTTTTCCCCGCCGTCAGGGCTTGCTGGCCGGCGCGGATGATCGGCTCGGCGGTGGTGAAGTCCGGTTCGCCGATTTCCAGGTGGATCACGTCGTGGCCGGCGGCCTGCAATTCATTGGCCCGCGCCAGCAACGCCATCACATGGAACGGTTCGATCGCACGACTGCGCGCACTGTAGGGCTGAGCCATTGGCCTTCCTTCAACGAGGGAAAAGAAACGATTCTACCCATCTGCCGGAACGAGCGAGAACCCGTAGCGGTCACAGCCTCAAGAACACTGGACTGTAACGACCCGAGCGTACGCTCCAGGATTGACTAAAATCAGTGATTGAGCAGGTCTGCAACATTGCCGGACATGGCTTGGCAAACATTTGCAAGCCCCACCGGCCGCGCGCTCGACATCCGGGAGTAGCGCGGGCCGAATTGATCTGGTAAGTTCGCCCGCTTGCAGCCGCAGGGCCGGCAGGTGTCGGTGATGGAGCAATCCTGCGCAATGGATTACAAGAGTAGAGGCGGTCCATTTCATGCCCACCCAAGCAAAGCAACAGGCAAGTCAGACACTCAGCGGTTTCGAACCCTACGTCCCGAAAGCGGGCGAAGAGTACATGGGCGCTCCAATGCGCGCGCACTTCACCAAGATCCTGACCAAGTGGAAACTGGACTTGATGCAGGAAGTCGACCGCACTGTTGATCACATGAAAGACGAAGCGGCCAACTTTCCTGATCCGGCCGACCGTGCCAGCCAGGAAGAAGAGTTCGCCCTCGAGCTGCGCGCCCGCGACCGCGAGCGCAAACTGATCAAGAAGATCGACAAGACCCTGCAACTGATCGAAGACGAAGAGTACGGCTGGTGCGACTCTTGCGGCATCGAGATCGGCGTCAAGCGCCTTGAAGCCCGCCCGACTGCCGACATGTGCGTCGACTGCAAGAACCTGGCGGAAATCAAGGAAAAGCAGGTCGGCAAATAATCCCGGCCTGAACGAAAAACGGAGCGTGCGAACGCTCCGTTTTTGTTTCTGCTGTTTTTTGACTCTCTAGTAGCATCGCTCTCATGACTGCCAACACCTCCCCCGCCTATATTGGCCGCTTTGCCCCGACCCCCAGTGGACACCTGCACTTCGGTTCGCTGGTAGCGGCGCTCGCTTCTTATCTGGATGCCCGCTCGGTGAATGGCCGCTGGCTGGTGCGCATGGAAGACCTCGATCCGCCTCGCGAGGAACCGGGCGCGCAAGCGGCGATTCTCAAGGCGCTGGAAAGCTATGGCTTCGAATGGGACGGCGACATGGTCCGCCAGAGCGATCGGCACGAGGCCTACGCGCAAGTGCTCGACAGCCTGTTCAATCACGGCCTCGCCTACGCCTGCACCTGCTCGCGCAAACAACTGGAGCCGTACCACGGCATTTATCCGGGACTGTGCCGCAATGCCGGCCATGGCCAGGAAGACGCGGCAATTCGCCTGCGCGTGCCGGAGCTGGAATACCACTTCATCGACCGGGTGCAGGGCGAATACCGCCAGCATCTGGGCCGTGACGTGGGTGATTTCGTGATCCGCCGCCGCGACGGCCTCTACGCTTACCAACTGGCGGTGGTACTGGACGACGCCTGGCAGGGCATCACCGACATCGTGCGCGGCGCCGATCTGCTCGACTCCACACCGCGTCAGCTCTATATGCAGGAACTGCTGGGCCTGCGCCAACCGCGCTATCTGCATTTGCCCCTGATTACCCAGCCGGACGGCAACAAGCTCGGCAAGTCCTATCGCTCGCCACCGCTGGAAGCCGATCAGGCCACGCCATTGTTGCTACGGGCCCTGCGCGCACTGGGGCAAAACCCGGGGCCCGAGCTGGCCCACGCCTCGCCGCAGGAACTGTTGAACTGGGGCAGCGCCCACTGGGATGCCTTGAAAATCCCGCGCACACTGACCTTGCCCGAAGCGCAACTGCTGTGACGACACTTGCAGTGGCGCACCCATCCGTTACCATCGCCGCACGTTTTCGGGCACGCGCATAAAAAAGAGAGGCCGGGATGTACATCTATCGCTTGGTCCTGCTTCTGGTCGTGGGGATCTACCTGTTTTCTCCCGCCATCATGGATTGGTGGATCGACGCTACGGGCGCCTGGTATCGCCCTTATCTGCTCTGGCTGATCCTGATTGTCGTGACCTTCATCCTGCAGAGCCAAAAAGATGCCGATGAGCTTTAGCCTGACCCAGATGCTGCTGATCAGCGCCGCCTACCTGGCCGCGTTGTTCGGCGTGGCCTGGATCAGTGAACGGGGCATGATCCCGCGGGCGATCATTCGCCATCCGTTGACTTACACCCTGTCGCTGGGGGTCTACGCCAGTGCGTGGGCGTTCTATGGCACGGTCGGCCTGGCTTATCAGTACGGCTACGGCTTTCTGTCCAGTTATCTCGGGGTATCCGGCGCGTTCCTGCTGGCGCCGGTGCTGCTGTATCCGATTCTGAAGATCACCCGCACTTATCAATTGTCGTCGCTGGCAGACCTGTTCGCCTTCCGCTTTCGCAGCACCTGGGCCGGTGCGCTGACCACGATTTTCATGCTGATCGGCGTATTGCCGCTGCTTGCATTGCAGATCCAGGCCGTGGCCGATTCCATCGGTATCCTCACCGGCGAACCGGTGCAGAATCGCGTGGCCCTGGCGTTCTGTGCGCTGATCATCCTGTTCACGATCTTCTTCGGTTCCCGTCATATCGCCACCCGTGAAAAGCACGAAGGGCTGGTGTTCGCGATTGCTTTCGAATCGGTGATCAAACTGGCCGCCCTCGGCGGCGTCGGCCTCTACGCGCTGTACGGCGTATTCGACGGCCCGCAACAGCTCGAACTGTGGCTGCTGCAGAACCAGACCGCCCTCGCCGCCCTGCACACCCCGTTGCAGGAAGGCCCGTGGCGCACGTTGCTGCTGGTGTTCTTCGCCTCGGCGATCGTGATGCCGCACATGTATCACATGACCTTCACCGAGAACCTCAACCCGCGCTCGCTGGTGAGTGCGAGCTGGGGCCTGCCGCTGTTCCTGCTGTTGATGAGCCTGGCCGTGCCGCTGATTCTCTGGGCCGGTCTGAAACTCGGCGCCACGACCAATCCGGAATATTTCACCCTCGGCATCGGCATCGCCGCCAACAGCAAGTCGCTGGCGTTGCTGGCCTATGTCGGCGGTCTGTCGGCGGCCAGTGGCCTGATCATCGTCACCACGCTGGCGCTGTCGGGCATGGCCCTGAACCATCTGGTGCTGCCGCTCTACCAGCCACCGGCCGAGGGCAATATCTATCGCTGGTTGAAATGGACCCGCCGGGCGCTGATCGTCGCGATCATCATGGCCGGCTTCTGCTTCTACCTGATGCTCGGCGCCGAGCAGGATCTGGCCAACCTCGGCATCGTCGCTTTCGTTGCCACCCTGCAATTCCTGCCGGGTGTGCTGTCGGTGCTGTACTGGCCGACCGCCAATCGCCGCGGCTTTATCGCCGGTCTGTTGGCGGGGATTGTGGTGTGGGTCGTGACCATGCTGTTGCCGCTGGTCGGCAATCTGCAGGGTTTCTATATTCCGCTGTTGAACATGATCTACGTGCTGGATGACACCAGTTGGCACATGGCAGCCATCGCCTCATTGGCGGCCAACGTCCTGATGTTCACGCTGATTTCACTGTTCACCAATGCCAGCCCGGAAGAGGCCAGCGCCGCCGAAGCCTGCGCTGTGGATAACGTACGCCGTCCGCAACGCCGGGAGCTGCATGCGGCCTCGCCGCAGGAATTCGCCACGCAACTGGCCAAGCCGCTGGGCGCCAAGGCTGCGCAGAAAGAAGTCGAACAAGCCCTGCGCGACCTTTATCTGCCATTCGACGAGCGCCGCCCTTATGCCTTGCGCCGCCTGCGCGACCGGATCGAAGCCAACCTTTCCGGCTTGATGGGCCCGAGCGTCGCCCAGGACATGGTGGAAACCTTCCTGCCGTACAAGGCCGGCGGCGAAAACTACGTCACCGAAGACATCCACTTCATCGAAAGCCGCCTCGAGGATTACCACTCGCGCCTGACTGGTCTGGCCGCCGAACTCGACGCCTTGCGCCGCTACCACCGCCAGACCTTGCAGGAACTGCCGATGGGCGTCTGCTCGCTGGCCAAGGATCAGGAGATCCTGATGTGGAACAAGGCCATGGAGGAACTGACCGGAATTGCCGCGCAGCGAGTGGTCGGCTCGCGCCTGAGCACCATCGCCAATCCGTGGAAAGATCTGCTGCAAGGCTTCATCCACTTGCCCGACGAGCACTTGCACAAACAGCATCTGGCCCTCGACGGCCAGACCCGCTGGCTCAACCTGCACAAAGCGGCGATCGACGAACCGCTGGCGCCGGGCAACAGTGGCCTGGTGCTGCTGGTGGAAGACCTGACCGAAACCCAGATGCTCGAAGATAAACTGGTGCACTCCGAGCGTCTGGCCAGCATCGGCCGACTCGCGGCGGGTGTTGCTCACGAAATCGGCAACCCGATCACCGGCATCGCCTGCCTCGCGCAAAACCTGCGGGAAGAGCGCGAAGAAGATGGTGAGCTGACAGAAATCAGCGGCCAGATCCTCGAGCAGACCAAACGCGTGTCACGCATCGTCCAGTCGCTGATGAGTTTCGCCCACGCCGGCAGCCATCAGCATAGCGACGAGCCCGTCTGTCTGGCGGAAGTCGCTCAGGACGCCATCGGCCTGCTGGCCCTGAACCGACGCAATTTCGAAGTGCAGTTCTACAACCTGTGCGATCCCGATCACTGGGTCGAAGGTGACCCGCAGCGTCTCGCCCAGGTGCTGATCAATCTGCTCTCCAACGCCCGTGACGCCTCGCCTGCCGGCAGTGCGGTGCGGGTCAAGAGCGAAGCCGGCGAACACACGGTCGATCTGATCGTCGAAGACGAAGGCAGCGGTATTCCGTCGAGCATCATGGACCGATTGTTCGAACCCTTCTTCACCACCAAGGATCCTGGCGAAGGCACCGGTCTGGGCCTTGCACTGGTCTATTCCATCGTTGAAGAGCATTATGGACAAATCACCATCGACAGCCCGGCTGATGTTCAGAGCCAGCGCGGCACCCGTATCCGGGTGACATTGCCGCGCCATGTCGAAGCGACGTCCGCTGTGAACTGAGACCGTCGAGAGTATCGAATCAATGCCGCACATTTTGATCGTCGAAGACGAAACCATTATCCGCTCCGCCTTGCGCCGCCTGCTGGAACGCAACCAGTACCAGGTCAGCGAAGCCGGTTCAGTGCAGGAAGCACAAGAACGCTTCAGTATTCCCACATTCGATCTGATCGTCAGCGACCTGCGACTGCCGGGCGCTCCGGGCACCGAACTGATCAAGCTCGGCCAGGGCACGCCGGTGCTGATCATGACCAGCTACGCCAGCCTGCGCTCGGCGGTCGACTCGATGAAGATGGGCGCGGTGGATTACATCGCCAAGCCTTTCGACCACGATGAAATGCTTCAGGCTGTCGCGCGGATCCTGCGTGATCGCCAGTCAGCACCTGCTGCCGGCGAAGCAGCTCCGGCCAAATCGGCCAATGGCAGCGGCAAATCCGCCATCGACAACAGCAATGGCGAAATCGGCATCATCGGCTCCTGTCCGCCGATGCAGGATCTTTACGGCAAGATCCGTAAAGTCGCCCCGACCGATTCCAATGTGCTGATCCAGGGCGAATCCGGTACCGGCAAAGAGCTGGTGGCCCGCGCCCTGCACAACCTGTCGAAACGCGCCAAGGCACCGATGATCTCGGTGAACTGCGCAGCCATCCCGGAAAGCCTGATCGAGTCCGAACTGTTCGGTCACGAGAAAGGTGCGTTCACCGGCGCCAGCGCCGGTCGCGCCGGTCTGGTGGAAGCGGCGGACGGCGGCACGCTGTTCCTCGACGAGATCGGCGAATTGCCACTCGAAGCTCAGGCTCGTTTGCTGCGCGTCTTGCAGGAAGGCGAAATTCGCCGGGTGGGCTCGGTGCAATCGCAGAAAGTCGATGTCCGGTTGATCGCCGCGACCCACCGGGACCTCAAGAGCCTGGCGAAAATCGGCCAGTTCCGTGAAGACTTGTACTACCGCCTGCACGTGATCGCACTGAAACTGCCGGCCCTGCGCGAGCGCGGCGCCGACGTCAACGAAATCGCCAATGCGTTCCTCGCTCGTCAGAGCGCCCGCATCAACCGCACCGACCTGAAATTTGCCGCCGATGCCGAACAGGCAATTCGTCACTATTCCTGGCCGGGTAACGTGCGGGAGCTGGAAAACGCCGTCGAGCGCGCCGTCATCCTGAGCGAAAGCCCGGAAATCTCTGCCGACCTGCTGGGCATCGACATCGAGCTGGGCGACCTGGAGGACGACGAATTCATTGGCCTGCCGGCGCAAACGGCCGGTAACGCCAGCAACAGCAGCCACGAACCGACTGAAGACCTGTCACTGGAAGACTACTTCCAGCATTTCGTACTCGAGCATCAGGACCACATGACCGAGACCGAACTGGCGCGCAAACTGGGCGTCAGCCGCAAATGCCTGTGGGAACGTCGCCAGCGCCTGGGCATTCCAAGGCGCAAGACCGGGGTCGCCAGCGAGAGCTGAACGTTACCTGTCGAGTGTGCGGGTTACCGTTGAAGATGTGAAAAAACTGTTACCTCAGTCTTTTCACGTAACAGAAGCCGGGGTTATCGGTAACGAAACCCCGGCTTTTTTTCGCCTTGCGAAAACGGTTATATCGATCTAACCCCTTGTTTTATTGGGGTTCGCAAAAGTTGGCACGGCACCTGCTATATGTTTGGTACAAGAACAATAACAAGCAATGCACAAGACAATAAAAATAAGACGAATCGACTCACGCACAATAAAAACAAGACGGCGAGAGGCGCAGCTAACTGATTCTTTTGGAGAGGCGTTGTATTTGGGGCCAGCCCCACGACCAGGCCGAGAACAACAAAAACTGTCTTAAGACAGAGCCTGTACTGGTTGGATCGCAAGATCACTGCAACACAGCGACCAAAGCAATCCGTTTGCTCTTGGCTCCCGATTGGGAGGGTCATGAAGGAAAAGCTTCATGGCGAGGGCACTCAACAAAAACAAGAAGCCCGAATCAATAATAAAAAGAGCACGCAACTACTTCTTGGGGAGCTTCGGCTCCCCTTGTAGTTTCTCCTTTACGGCAAATCCCCCCTTCTGACTCATCTTCACCCCCTCTAGCCTGCGGCTTGCAGCGCAAAACGGCAGCGTCCTACACCATCCCTCGACTAAATGCTAGAATCCCGGCCCATCATGCGGTCATTCTCTGGTATGGCCGAACATTCCTTCAAACAGTGCATCCCATGCTGAAGAAGCTGTTCCAGTCATTCCGAACTCCCCTGCGTCGTACGCAACACATCCGTAGCACGCCTGAAGTCCTCAACAGCGGCCAACATTCGCTGCAGAAGGCGCAATTCAGCCGTTACGCGGTCAATATCGTCGAACGTCTGCAGGGTGCCGGCTACCAGGCCTACCTGGTTGGCGGTTGCGTGCGAGACATGCTGCTGGGCATCACGCCCAAAGACTTCGACGTCGCCACCAGCGCCACCCCCGAGCAGGTTCGCGCCGAATTCCGCAATGCGCGGATCATCGGTCGCCGCTTCAAGCTGGTACACATCCATTTCGGTCGCGAAATCATTGAAGTCGCGACCTTCCGCGCCAATCACCCGCAAAACGAAGACGACGAAGACAGCAACCAGTCCTCGCGCAACGAGAGCGGGCGCATTCTGCGCGACAACGTCTACGGCACCCTGGAAGAAGACGCGCAACGCCGCGACTTCACCATCAACGCCCTGTATTACGACCCGGTCAGCGAGCGCATCCTCGATTACGCCAACGGCGTGCACGACATCCGCAACCACCTGATCCGTCTGATCGGCGACCCGAAGCAGCGTTACCAGGAAGACCCGGTGCGGATGCTGCGGGCCGTGCGTTTCGCCGCCAAGCTCAATTTCGGTATCGAGAAGCACACCGTCCAGCCGATTCGCGAACTGGCGCCGATGCTGCGCGAGATCCCGTCGGCCCGCCTGTTCGAGGAAGTGCTCAAGCTGTTCCTCTCCGGTCATGGCGCGATCACCTTCGAGATGCTGGTCGACCTGCAACTGTTCGCACAGCTGTTCCCGGCCAGTGCCGATGCGCTGGAACACAACCCGGAATACACCCACACGCTAATCAGCGAAGCACTGACCAACACCGATCTGCGGATCAAGCAGAACAAACCGGTAACCCCGGCGTTCCTGTTCGCCGCGCTGCTATGGCCTGCCCTGCCAGCCCGCGTGTTGCGTCTGCAAGAGCGAGGCATGCCGCCGATTCCGGCCATGCAGGAAGGCGCTCACGAACTGATTGCCGAACAGTGCCAGCGCATCGCGATTCCAAAACGCTTCACCATGCCGATCCGCGAGATCTGGGACATGCAGGAACGCCTGCCACGCCGCAGCGGCAAACGCGCCGACCTGCTGCTGGACAATCCGCGCTTCCGCGCCGGCTACGATTTCCTGCTGCTGCGTGAAAGCGCCGGCGAGCAGACCGATGGCCTGGGCGAATGGTGGACCGATTATCAGGACGCCAACGACAGCGAACGCCGCGACATGATCCGCGACCTCAGCGGTAAGGGTGATGACGCCAGTGGCGCACCGCGCAAACGTCGCCGCAGCAGCGGTTCCAAGCGCAAACGCGCCGGCGCACCGAGCGCCACGGGCGAATAAGGCATGGAACGCATCTACATCGGCATGGGCAGCAACCTGGCTGACCCGGCCGAACAACTGCGCAGCGCGGTCGACGCGCTGGGGCAATTGCCCGACACTGTACTGGTCGGTGTGTCTGCCTTCTACCAAAGCGACTCGCTGCTGCCGGGCCAACCGCGTTACACCAACGCGGTTGCCGCACTCGACAGCACGCTCGCCCCGCTGGATCTGCTCGATGCCTTGCAGGCGATCGAAAACGATCAGGGCCGCGAACGCCTGGAGCGCTGGGGCCCGCGCACGCTGGATCTGGACATTCTGCTGTTCGGTGATCGGCTGATCGACGAGTCGCGCCTGAAAGTCCCGCATTACCACATGCAGGAACGCGCGTTCGTTCTCTATCCCCTGGCCGAACTGGCGCCCGAAGATCTGCGTCTGGCCGATGGCCGTGCTCTTGCCGATCTTCTCGCAGCCTGCCCGTTCGTCGGCCTCGAACGCCTCTCCCAGGCCTGACACAAACCGCTGATGCGGGAGCCAACCGGCTCCCGCACTTTGCGTTCTTGTAGGACAAAAAACCCACAGATCAGGCCCGCCGGCCCGCTGAATCGCATCAGTAACGCCGGTAACACTCCCCGCGTAACAATGCGGTAACACATGCAATTGACTTCCTGAGGTCTCATCACGACTATAGGCGTCCCGCTGCCGCCAACCCGGCATACAAGGGCGCAATCCAGGCCTTATAAGCACGACAAAAGAGCGTGCGCCTGAATAGATGACGAATCACGCGCGTTACTCGCAGTAGTTTCCAGAGCGCCTGAACGAGGATTTCTTACATGCCAGCCATCACCCTGACCACGCTCCAGAGCCTCAAGCAGAAAGGTGAAAAGATCACCATGCTGACCTGCTATGACGCGACCTTCGCCCACGCCTGCAACGAGGCTGGTGTCGAAGTGCTGCTGGTGGGCGACTCCCTCGGCATGGTCCTGCAGGGTCACGACAGCACCCTGCCGGTGACCACCGCAGAAATGGCCTACCACGTTGCCAGCGTCAAACGCGGCAACTCTGATGCCCTGATCCTGGCCGACCTGCCGTTCATGGCCAATGCCACCCTCGAACAAACCATGACCAACAGCGCTCTGCTGATGCAGGCCGGCGCGCACATGGTCAAGGTCGAAGGCGCCTTGTGGCTGGCGGACTCGATCCGCCTGCTGGCCGAACGCGGCGTGCCGGTCTGCGCCCATATGGGCCTGACCCCGCAAGCCGTGAACATTCTCGGTGGCTATAAAGTGCAGGGTCGCAACGAGAACCAGGCACGCCAGATGCGCGCCGACGCGATCTCGCTTGAGCAAGCCGGTGCGGCCATGCTGCTGCTCGAATGCGTGCCGAGCGAACTGGCGGCTGAAATCAGTCAGGCCGTGAAGATTCCGGTGATCGGCATTGGCGCCGGCAGCGACACCGACGGTCAGGTGCTGGTACTGCACGACATGCTCGGTCTGTCGATCAGCGGCCGCGTGCCGAAATTCGTGAAGAACTTCATGCAGGGTCAGGACAGCATCCAGTCCGCGCTGAAGGCTTACGTCAGTGAAGTCAAAGCCACCACTTTCCCCGGGATCGAACACGGATTCTCTGCATGAACACCGTCAAAACCGTACGTGAACTGCGCGCCGCCGTGGCGCGCGCCCGCAGTGAAGGCAAGCGCATCGGCTTCGTGCCGACCATGGGCAACCTGCACAGCGGCCACATTGCCCTGATCACCAAGGCGACCCAGCGTGTGGACTTCGTGGTTGCGAGCATTTTCGTCAACCCGCTGCAGTTCGGCGCCGGCGAAGACCTCGACAAGTACCCGCGCACCCTGGCGGCGGATCAGGAAAAACTGCTGGAAGCCGGATGCGATCTGCTGTTCGCCCCGACCGTCGAAGAAATGTACCCCGACGGCATGGCCGGGCAGACCCGGGTCAGCGTGCCGCAACTCTCCGAAGGCCTGTGCGGCGCCAGCCGTCCGGGGCATTTCGAAGGCGTGGCGACGGTGGTCAGCAAGCTGTTCAACATGGTCCAGCCGGACCTGGCGATCTTCGGCCAGAAAGACTTCCAGCAACTGGCGGTAATCCGCGCGCTGGTACACGACCTGAACATGCCGATCCAGATCATTGGCGAGCCGACCGTACGCGCCGCCGACGGTCTGGCGCTGTCGTCGCGCAACGGGTTCCTCAGTGAAGAACAGCGCGCCGTGGCGCCGGTGGTCTATCGCACCCTGAGTGCCATTGCCGAGTCGATCAAGCAGGGCGAGCGCGACTTCCCTGCCCTGATCCAGGCGCAACGCCAGCAACTGGAAGCCGCCGGCCTGCGTCCGGACTACCTGGAAATCCGCCACGCCCTGACCCTGCGTCCGGCGATGGCGGAGGATCGTGACCTGGTGATTCTGGTTGCGGCCTTCCTCGGCACCACCCGGTTGATCGACAACCTGCACCTGAATCTCGATACCCCCGCCTGAACACCGGCAAACACTGTGGGAGCAACCCCGCTCCCACAGCGTTTGTACGCACTTCCAGACTGTATTGCTGAGCACCTGTCCATCGGGCAAACTGCCCGCCGTTCGACTCCACGCGATAAGCAGGGACTTGCTCGCATTACCCGCCGTCTGTCGGCTCCGACTGTTATCAATGTTAAAAAAGTACCGAAAACAGGTCAGACAAAGCCAAGACAGAACGCAGCGCTGGGTTTACTGTATTCGCCCTGCGCCAAAGTAATCGTGTCGACGCAGTTGCCCCCTCGCCCAAACATGGCGGGGAGGTCTTTTCAGAGTTCAAAAGGCCGTTCAAGTAAAAAGGAAAACCGCAGCGATGGCGTACTACCGCACTCCTCATGACGTTACCGCTCTGCCTGCCTGGCAAGCGTTGAAAGATCACCGCCAAGCCATGCAGGATTTCAGCATGCGCGAAGCCTTCAACGCCGATCCGCAGCGCTTCAATCAGTTCACTCTCAGCAGCTGCGGACTGTTTCTCGACTATTCGAAGAATCTGATCAACGCCGAGACCCGCAACCTGCTGGTGGGTCTGGCCAACGAAGTCGATCTCAAGGGCGCGATCAAGGCGCTGTTCGACGGCGAAATCGTCAACTCCTCCGAAGGCCGCCCGGCGCTGCACACCGCCCTGCGTCGCCCGGTCGGCGACAAGCTGTCGGTCAACGGTGTCAACGTGATGCCTGAAGTACACAAGGTGCTGAACCAGATCACCGATCTCGTGGGCCGCATCCACGACGGTCTGTGGCGTGGTTACACCGAGAAGCCGATCACTGACGTGGTGAACATCGGCATCGGTGGTTCGTTCCTCGGCCCCGAACTGGTCTCCGAAGCCCTGCTGTCCTACGCCCAGAAAGGCGTGCGTTGCCATTACCTGGCGAACATCGACGGCAGCGAGTTCCACGAGCTGACGCAAAAACTGCGCGCCGAGACCACGCTGTTCATCGTTTCGTCGAAATCGTTCAACACCCTCGAAACCCTGAAAAACGCGCAGGCCGCCCGTGCCTGGTACCTGGCCCAGGGTGGTTCGGAAGCCGAGCTGTATCGCCACTTCATCGCCGTATCGAGCAACAACGCGGCAGCCGTGGCCTTCGGTATCCGCGAAGAAAACATCTTCCCGATGTGGGACTGGGTCGGCGGTCGCTACTCGCTGTGGTCGGCCATCGGCCTGCCAATCGCGCTGGCCATCGGCATGTCCAACTTCAAGGAACTGCTGTCCGGTGCCTACACCATGGACCAGCATTTCCAGAGCGCGCCGTTCGAACAGAACATGCCGGTGCTGCTGGCCCTGCTCGGCGTGTGGTACGGCAACTTCTGGGGCGCGCAAAGTCACGCGATCCTGCCGTACGACCACTACCTGCGTAACATCACCAAGCACTTGCAACAGCTGGACATGGAATCCAACGGCAAGAGCGTGCGTCAGGACGGCACCGCGGTGTCGACCGACACTGGCCCAGTGATCTGGGGCGGCGTCGGCTGCAACGGTCAGCATGCTTATCACCAGCTGCTGCACCAGGGCACCCAACTGATCCCGGCCGACTTCATCGTGCCGATCGTCAGCTTCAACCCGGTCTCCGACCACCACCAGTGGCTGTACGCCAACTGCCTGTCGCAGAGCCAGGCGCTGATGCTCGGCAAGACCCTGCCGGAAGCCGAAGCGGAACTGCGCGACAAGGGCATGAGCGAAGACCAGGTGCAGAAACTCGCACCGCACAAGGTGATCCCGGGCAACCGTCCGAGCAACACCCTGGTGGTCGAGCGCATCAGCCCGCGTCGTCTCGGCGCACTGGTGGCGATGTACGAACACAAAGTCTTCGTGCAAAGCGTGGTCTGGGGCATCAACGCCTTCGACCAGTGGGGCGTGGAACTGGGCAAGGAACTGGGCAAGGGCGTCTACAACCGCCTGGTCGGCAGCGAAGAAACCGCGGCTGAGGACGCGTCCACCCAAGGCCTGATCAACTACTTCCGCGGCCGTCACCGCGGCTGATCCAGCCCTGAACACACCCCCTCGCCATGAGGGGGTGTTTGTTTACGGGTATTGAACCCTCACCGCTCTCGGCGCATCTTTATCCTTGTCGCACAACAAGAATAAGGAACCGTCATGTTCGATATCAGCACGTTCCCCAAAGCCGATGCCGTCCGCCGGGCTGCACAGTTGAGTCAGGACGACTACCAGCGCCTGTACCGCGAATCCATTGAACACCCCAGCACCTTCTGGGCCGAACAGGCCACCCGCTTCCTCGACTGGAGCACACCGTGGCAGACCGTCCAGCGCTATGACCTGAAGACCGGCGAAGCCGCCTGGTTTGCCGGTGGCAAGTTGAACGTCAGCTACAACTGCATCGACCGCCACCTGGAAACGCGCGGCGATCAGACCGCCATCCTCTGGGAAGGCGACGACCCTGCCGAATCGACACAAATCACCTACAGCAAACTCCATCACCACGTCTGCCGCCTGGCCAACGTGCTGAAAAGCCGTGGCGTGAAGAAAGGCGATCGGGTGTGCATCTACATGCCGATGATCCCCGAAGCCGCCTACGCCATGCTCGCCTGCGCACGGATCGGCGCGATTCATTCGGTGGTGTTTGGCGGTTTCTCCCCGGACTCCCTGCGCGACCGCATTCTCGACGCCGACTGCCGCACCGTGATCACCGCCGACGAAGGCGTGCGCGGTGGCAAGTTCGTGCCGCTGAAACAGAACGTCGACAAGGCCCTGCAGAGTTGCCCGAATGTCAGCACCGTCGTAGTGGTCGAGCGCACCCAGAACAAAGTCGACTGGGTTGAAGGCCGCGACCTCTGGTATCACCAGGCTGTGCGCGACGTCAGCGACGATTGCCCGCCGGAACCGATGGACGCCGAGGATCCGCTGTTCATCCTCTACACCTCCGGCAGCACCGGCAAACCCAAAGGCGTGCTGCACAGCACCGGTGGCTACCTGCTGCAAGCGGCGATGACTTTCAAGTACGTCCTCGACTACCGCGATGGCGAAGTGTTCTGGTGCACCGCCGACGTCGGCTGGGTCACCGGCCATAGTTATATCGTCTACGGCCCGCTGGCCAACGGCGCGACCACGCTGATTTTCGAAGGCGTGCCGAGTTATCCGAGCACTTCGCGGTTCTGGCAGGTGATCGACAAACACAAGGTCAACATCTTCTACACCGCCCCCACCGCCCTGCGCGCGTTGATGCGTGAAGGCGCCGGCCCCTTGCAGGAAACGTCGCGCGAAAGCCTCAGATTGCTCGGCAGTGTCGGTGAGCCGATCAACCCGGAAGCGTGGGAATGGTATTTCAACGTCGTAGGTGAACAACGCTGCCCGATCGTCGATACGTGGTGGCAGACAGAAACCGGCGGCATCATGCTCAGCCCGCTGGTCAGCGCCCAGCGGATCAAACCGGGTTGCGCCACCCAGCCGATGTTCGGCGTACAACCGGTGCTGCTCGATGAGCACGGCAAGGAAATCAAGGGCGCCGGCAGTGGCGTGCTCGCCATCAAATCGAGCTGGCCGGCGCAAATCCGCAGCGTGTACGGCGATCCGCAGCGCATGGTCGACACCTACTTCAAGCCCTACCCCGGTTACTACTTCACCGGCGACGGCGCCCGCCGCGACGAGGACGGCGATTACTGGATCACCGGGCGCATTGATGACGTGATCAATGTCTCCGGCCATCGCATCGGCACCGCCGAGGTGGAAAGCGCGCTGGTGCTGCACGACAGCATCGCCGAGGCCGCCGTGGTCGGTTATCCCCACGACGTCAAAGGCCAGGGGATTTATGCGTTCGTCACACCGATGAACGGCACCGAGCCCAACGATGAACTGAAGAAAGAACTGCTGGCCCACGTCAGCAAGGAAATCGGCAGCTTCGCCAAACCGGACCTGATCCAGTGGGCCCCGGCCCTGCCGAAAACCCGCTCGGGCAAGATCATGCGGCGGATCCTGCGCAAGATCGCCTGCAACGAACTCGACAGCCTCGGCGACACCTCGACGCTGGCGGATCCGAGCGTGGTGCAGGGCTTGATCGACAAACGCCTGAACCAGTAAGCGCAGCTGCAAGCGGCGAGCCTCAAGCCTGAAGCTCGCCGCTTGCAACCGAGTTGCTGCTAAACTCCCGCGCCCCGATTCCCTCCAGCAAGGCGCCCGCATGTCTTCCTTGAACCTGGCGCTGCGCGCCGCCCTCGATCAACGCCAGGATCTGCTCGCCGAGCTGCACCGCCAGGGCACCGACTGCTATCGGCTGTTCCACGGCAGCCAGGAAGGCGCCGGCGGCCTGACCATCGATCGCTACGGCCCGCAACTGATGGTGCAAAGCTTCCACCAGACCCTGGCGCGCGAAGACCTGCTGCAACTGCACGCCATGGTCAACCAGACCTTGGGCCTTGAAACCCTGCTGGTCTACAACGACCGCTCCCGTGGCAACTCGCGAATTGACCGTGAAGACAGCGTCTACCGCGCCGACGACGCCGCGCTGGCCGATCTGGTCGGCCACGAATGGGGCCTGAATTATCGTGTGCGTGGACGTCATGCCGGGCAGGATCCGCTGCTGTTTCTCGACCTGCGCAACACCCGCGGCTGGGTCAAGGATCACGCCAAGGGCAAAAGCGTGCTCAATCTGTTCGCCTACACCTGCGGCGTCGGTCTGAGCGCAGCGGCCGGCGGTGCGCGCGAAGTGTGCAACCTGGATTTCGCCGAGGGCAATCTGGCAGTGGGGCGCGAGAACGGTCAGCTCAACCCGCAACTGCCGACCATGGAATTCATCCAGTCCGACTACTTCCCGGCGATCCGCCAACTGGCCGGCCTGCCGATCAGTCAGCGTCGCGGGCAGAAACTGCCGAGCTATCAGCGCCTCGAACAGCGCCAGTACGATCTGGTGCTGCTCGACCCGCCCGCGTGGGCCAAGAGCGCGTTCGGCACCGTCGACCTGCTGCGCGATTATCAGAGCCTGCTCAAGCCTGCCCTGCTGACTACCGCCGAAAATGGCGTGCTGATCTGCTGCAACAATCTGGCGAAAGTCAGCATGGATGACTGGCGCGAACAGGTGCTGCGCTGCGCCGAAAAAGCCGGGCGGCCGGTGCGTGAATGGAGCGTGATGACGCCAGGTGCCGACTTCCCTTCGCAGGATCAACAACCGCCGTTGAAGACACTGATTCTGCAGCTCTGATCTTTGCCCCTGCAGGAACAGCCTTCGCAAGCGCCTACAGAAGTTGCAGACAAATCTGAACAATCCTGTCGCGCGCGATGTACTTCGGAACCGGAATCGCGTGCCATACTCCAAGGCACTCCGATTCAGACAGATGAAGCCGCACATGCCCAAAGGATTGATTCGCGCGATTGGCGCCCTGTTGACTGCCCTGGCCCTCTACAGCCTGCTGGGGTTCCTGATTTTGCCGGGCATTGCGCTCAGGGTGGTGAATCAGCAACTGGCCAACTACGCCACGGTGCCGGCGCATCTGCAGCGCATCGAACTCAACCCGTTCAGCCTTGAACTCACGCTGTGGGGCCTGGTGATCGGCGAGCCGGGCAAGGAACAGGTCGGCTTCGAACGTCTGTACGCCAACCTGCAACTCGACAGCCTGTGGACCAAAGCCCTGCATCTGTCCGACATCGAACTGGAAAAATCCAAAACCGAGATCCTGTTCGCCAAGGACGGCCAGCTCAATCTTCTCGGTCTGTTCAAGCTCCCGGCCAGCGAGCCTACCCCGGCCGACCCTGACGCCAAACCGTTTCCGCTGCGCATCGACCGTATCCAGCTGGCCGGCGGCAACCTGCACTTCGTGGATGCGCGCCCGAGCGAGCCTATCGAATTCGTTTACGACAAGCTCGATTTCGAGCTGAAAAACCTCAGCACCCTGCCCGAAGACAACGCCGACATGACCCTCGTCGCGATCGGCCCGGCCGGTGGGCAGATCGACTGGAAAGGCAATTTCAGCCTGGTTCCGATCGCTTCCGAAGGCACCCTCAAGATCACCGACGGCAAGATGAAAGCCTTTTGGCCTTATGTGCGCGACGCCGTGCCACTGGTGCTGGAAGAGGGTGTCGTCAGCCTGAGCACCGACTACAAGCTCAATCTGTCCAAGGAAACCGAACTGCTGCTGAGCAACGTCGCGGTCAACATCGCGCCGTTCGCCATCAAGGCGCCGGATGGACGCCCGCTGGCGAAACTCGAGCGTCTCGACGTCAGCGAAACCACCGTGGATCTGGCCAAACAGCAAGTGGTGGTCGGCAAGATCCGCAGCCAGAAACTGGAAACCTGGGCTGCGCTGGAAGCGGACGGACAACTGGACTGGCAGAAACTGTTCGCCAGCCAGCCATCGAAACCCGCCGCCAAAGCGGCTGCGGAACCTGCAAGCACACCGGCGGCCGCCGACTCGCCGAAACCCGAGCCGACCGCGCCGAGCAAGCCATGGCAAGTGCTGCTCAAGGACGTGCAACTGCGTGACTACAAAGTGCATCTGGCCGATCGCTCGGCAAAGCCGGAAGTCAATCTGGATGTCACCCCGCTGAACGTCGACCTGCAAAATTTCGACAGCCTCAACGGCTCGCCTTTCAACCTCAAACTCGACACCGGCCTGGGCAAGCAAGGCAAGATCAGCGCCGACGGCGTGGTCAATCTGGCCCCGGTCACCGCGCAGCTCAACGTGAAAACCCAGGACATCGACCTGCGGGTCGCGCAGTCCTACATCAACCCGTTCATTCGTCTCGAACTGCGCAGCGGCATGCTCGGCAGTGACCTGAAAGTGAACCTGAAAAGCACTGCCCCACTGGCCCTCAGCGTCACCGGTCGCGCTCAGGTCGATCAGTTGCACACCCTCGACACCCTGAAAACCCGCGACTTCCTCAAGTGGCAGCAAGTGGTGGTCGAAGGCCTGAACTATCAGCATGGCGACAGCCTGTCGATCGACAAGGTCAACCTGTTCCAGCCGTATGCGCGGTTCATGATCAACGATGACCGCACCACCAACATCGACGACCTGCTGATTCCGCAGCCGGCCGATTCCGGGGCGAAGACCGCCGCGGCGAAACCTGCGAGCAATGACAAACCGCTGGGCATTCACATCGGAGGCATCGCGATTAACGACGGCTCGGCCAACTTCGCCGACTTCAGCCTGACCCCGAACTTTGCCACTGCGATTCAACAGCTCAACGGCCAGATCGGCACCATCGACAGCCGTCAGGCGAAGCCCGCCAGTGTCGACGTCAAAGGCAAGGTCGACCGCTATGCGCCGGTGACCATCAAGGGCGCAGTCAATCCATTCGACCCGATGGCCAGCCTCGACATCGCCACCAGTTTCAAACGGGTCGAACTGACCACCCTGACGCCCTACTCCGGCAAGTTCGCCGGTTACCGGATCCGCAAGGGCCGGCTCAACCTCGACCTGCATTACCTGATCACCAAAGGCCAGCTCAAGGCCGAGAACAAGGTAGTGGTCGAGCAGCTGCAACTGGGTGAGAAAGTCGACAGCCCGGATGCCGTGAGCCTGCCGCTGAAACTGGCAATCGCCCTGCTCAAGGACGTCGACGGCAAGATCTCCATCGAGCTGCCGGTCACCGGCGACCTGAACAACCCGCAATTCAGCGTGATGCCGATTGTCTGGCAGACCCTGCGCAACCTGATCGTCAAGGCCGCCGCCGCACCGTTCAAGCTGATCGGTGGGCTGGTCAGCGGTGGTGGTTCCGAAGACCTCGGCACCGTGTCCTTCGCACCGGGTTCCAGTGACCTGAGCAAAGACGCCGAAGCGGCGCTGGTGAAACTGTCGCAAGCGCTGAAGGAGCGTCCGGCGCTGCGCCTGGAAATCGAAGGCACCGCGGCAAAAAGCAGTGACGGTCCGTTGCTTGCAGAACAGCGCCTGGAACGTGAATACCAGTACAACTACTACAAGATGCTCCAGCGCCGGGGCGACAAGGTGCCGGCACAGGCGTCGCTGATCCAGGTACCGGACAACGAAAAAGGTCCGCTGCTCGAGGGCATCTATCGCACCCGTCTGAAAACCCAGCCACCGGCCGAATGGAAGGATCTGGGCAAGGAAGAACGCACCGCGAAAATGCGCGCCGACGTGATCAAGTTCTGGAGCTCCAGCGATGTGCTGCTGCGCCAGCTCGGTCAGGACCGGGCCAGCAGCATCAAGGACTATCTGGTGGACAAGGGCCAACTGGCCGACGATCGTGTGTACTTCATCGACGCCAATCTCGGCGAAGCGGAGAGCGACGGCCGAGTGGTGACACAAATGCATCTGGACGCCGAGTGATAAGCCGCAAATGGTTGACTGCGCTGGGGCTGGCGTTGATCGTCAGCCAGGCGGCAGCGTCCGATACCCTGCGCTGCGGCAGCCAGTTGGTGAGCCTTGGTGACCGTGCCAGCGAGGTGCTGCAAAAATGCGGTGAGCCGGTCAGTCGTGATCTGCTCGGTTACAAGCGCAGTGCCAACCGTCGTGAAGAATTTCAGGTCGAGGAATGGACCTACGGCCCGAGCAACGGCATGTACCAATACCTGCGCTTCGAAGGCAATCGCCTGAAACAGATCAACAGCAAGCGCGGCAACTGATCTCCCCACTTTCCTGCCTCTGAAATAGAACAGGCCCCGACACATGTGCCGGGGCCTGTAATGGCCACATTCCGTGTGGCCGTTCGCATGAACTCTAAAGTGCGGCAGACGTATGGCTCGGCCCGCCTGTCGCGTCTTCTCCCGGTCCAGGCGAGAAGTCTTGCCTTACTCGGCTTTCAGGCCGTCAGCGGAGACCGCTTTCACGCCTTTGATTTTCTTGGCGATGGCAACCGCCATTTCTTTTTGCGAGTCGGTCACGGCAACCGTGGAGGACAGCGACACGACACCTTTGTTGGTTTCAACTTTGATGTCAGTGCCTGGAATACCTTTTTCGGTTACCAGATCCGCTTTTACTTTGGTCGTGATCCAGGTATCGGAAGTAGCTTCTTTCGCTTTGGTGACTTCACCGGCAGCCAGGGTCATTGGCGCCTGGGTGGCCTGAGTCGATTGGGCGAATGCGCCGGTGGCCATGGTCAGGGTCAGCGCGGTAGCAGCAGCGGCAGTGATAGCGAACTTCTTCATACGAGTAACTCCTGTTTTTCTGGAAAGTCTGCTGCGTGTCTTGTCAGCAGGGTTACCGGAGATATTGCGAACGCTGTGCCAACTTTGAAACACGAAATAAATCTATATAAATCAATGAGTTAAGAAAATAGTAATTTCTCGGAATCATGCAAATTGCATGACCGGTGATTTAACTGCATGCAACTTGCAGACTGGAGCTGGCGGCTTAAGGCCATGATTCACAGAGTTTTTTTTCGCATAAAACGGCGCAAAAAAAGCCCCGCCGGTTCGGCGGGGCTTTGTGTCACTCGGCTTGGATCAAGCACCAGTGCATTGCTTGGGCAGATACTCCTGCGCGGCGGTACTGGTGCAGCTCCAGCCATTGGTCGCGTCACGGGTCAAGGTAATGGTTTTGCTCAGCACCGGTGCCGGCGCGTTGACTAATGTGCACACAATTGTCCCGGCACCAGTGGATGCAGTGCCAGTAACGGCCAGCGTGCAGTTACTGGTAGCGGCAGCACCGCCAGGTCCGGTGTTGGCAGTAGTGGGTGCAGTACCGGCATTGATGACATCCTCATACGGGATTTTCATCGCCGAAATCTCGGCCAGCCCCGCCGTCACCTTCGACCGCGCCTGATATTTGGAATACTGCGGCAGCGCCACAGTCGCGAGGATACCGATGATCGCCACGACGATCAGCAGCTCGATCAGAGTGAAACCTTGTTGTTTCTTCATAGACACGCTCCATGCATGAGTCGGAATCTCATGATCTGAACAGGACTCAGCACAGCCCGTGCCAAGCGCTTCCAACCCCGGTCTGCCGGGCGTGATCCGGACGTCGTGCCGATTCCTACAACCCGTAACCGCACTATCTGACACTTTTTGTCACCTGCACCCCGCGTGTTTGGCGCTGTCACTTGACTAGGCTATAAGTCATGAACGGCAAGCACGTGGAAACCCCATGAATGACATCGCTCTGAGCGGTCTGGCCAAACAACTGGTCCAGGCCGAATTGCTCACGGAAAAGAGTGCCCAGCAAGCCTGGCAACAGGCGCAGCGCAATCGCCTGTCGCTGGTCAGTTACCTGGTGCAGAACAAACTGGTGAAGAGCTGGCAGGTCGCCGAGATTGCCTCGGAGCATTTCGGCATGGCATTTCTGGACCTCAACTGCCTCGACAAGGAAACCCAGCCCAAGGGCCTGGTCAGTGAAAAACTGGTGCGCCAGCACCACGCCCTGCCCCTCTGGCGGCGCGGCAACAAACTGTTCGTGGGGATTTCCGACCCGAGCAATCATCAGGCGATCAATGACATTCAGTTCAGCACCGGGCTGAGCACCGAAGCCATTCTGGTCGAGGACGACAAGCTCACCGACGCCATCGAAAAGTTCTTCGACACCCACGCCACCGGCCTGGAGGAGATGGCCGATGTCGATCTCGACGGACTGGACATCGAGTCGGTCGATGACAGCAAACAAGACACTCTCGGCGGGTTCGATGCGGACGATGCCCCGGTGGTGCGCTTCGTCCACAAGATGCTGCTGGACGCGATCAAGAGCGGCTCGTCCGACCTGCACTTCGAGCCTTACGAAAAGAACTACCGGGTGCGGGTGCGCACCGACGGCATTCTGCGTGAGGTGGCCAAGCCGCCGACTCAGCTCGCCGGGCGCATCGCCGCACGCCTGAAGGTGATGGCCAGTCTCGACATTTCGGAGCGACGCAAACCCCAGGACGGGCGGATCAAGATGCGTCTGTCGAAGAGCAAGTCGATCGATTTCCGGGTCAACACTCTGCCCACCCTCTGGGGCGAGAAAGTGGTGATACGGATCCTCGACCCCTCCAGCGCCCAGATCGGCATCGATGCCCTCGGTTATGAGCCGGAGCAGAAAGACCTGTACATGGCCGCCCTCAAGCAACCACAAGGCATGATTCTGGTGACCGGCCCTACCGGCTCGGGCAAGACCGTGTCGCTATACACCGGGCTGAACATCCTCAATACCGTCGACATCAACATCTCCACCGCCGAAGACCCGGTGGAGATCAACATGGAAGGCATCAACCAGGTCAACGTCAATCCCCGCCAGGGGATGGACTTTGCCCAGGCACTGCGTTCGTTCCTGCGTCAGGATCCGGACGTGATCATGGTCGGCGAGATCCGCGACCTCGAAACCGCCGAAATCGCGATCAAGGCGGCCCAGACCGGGCACCTCGTGCTGTCCACCCTGCACACCAACAGCGCGGCGGAAACGCTGACCCGCCTGCACAACATGGGCATTCCCGGCTTCAACATCGCGACCTCGGTGAGTCTGATCATTGCCCAGCGTCTGGCGCGAAAACTCTGCAGCCACTGCAAGAAGCCCATCGAGATCCCCCGCGAGACCCTGATCAAGGAAGGTTTCCCCGAGGAACGCATCGGCCATTTCACGATCTATGAGCCCGCCGGTTGCGATCACTGCAACGGCGGGTACAAGGGTCGCGTGGGGATTTATGAAGTGGTGAAGAACACCCCAGAGCTGCAACGGCTGATCATGGCCGAGGGCAACTCTTTGGAAATCGATATCCAGATGCGCCGGGACGGCTTCAACGACCTGCGCACCTCGGGCCTGATCAAGGCCATGCAAGGCATCACCAGCCTTGAAGAAATCAACCGGGTCACCAAGGACTGAACATGGCGGTCAAGGCAGCGAAAATCAGCGTCTACGCCTGGGAAGGCACGGACCGCAAAGGCAGCAAGGTGACCGGCGAGTTGAGCGGCCAGAACCCCGCACTGATCAAGGCCCAATTGCGCAAGCAGGGCATCAACCCCGGCAAGGTGCGCAAGAAATCCGCCTCGTTGCTGAGCTTCGGCAAGCGCATCAAGGCCCAGGACATTGCCCTGTTCACCCGGCAGATGGCGACCATGATGAAGGCTGGCGTGCCGCTGTTGCAGTCGTTCGACATCATTGGCGAAGGCTTCGAAAATCCGGCCATGCGCAAGCTGGTGGACGAGGTGAAGCAGGAGGTCGCCGCCGGCAACAGCTTCGCCGCCGCGCTGCGCAAGAAGCCGCAATATTTCGACGAGTTGTACTGCAACCTGGTGGATGCCGGCGAGCAGTCCGGCGCCCTCGACACCCTGCTGGAACGGGTCGCGACCTACAAGGAGAAGAGCGAAAGCCTCAAGGCCAAGATCAAGAAAGCCATGACCTACCCGTCGGCCGTGGTGCTGGTGGCGGCGGTGGTTACCGGGATTCTGCTGGTCAAGGTGGTGCCGCAGTTCCAGTCGGTGTTCTCCGGATTCGGTGCCGAATTGCCGGCCTTCACGTTGATGGTGATCAGCCTGTCCGAGTTCATGCAGCAATGGTGGTGGGCGATTCTCGGTGCGCTGGTGGCCGGATTTTTCGGCACCCGCCATGCCTTGAAAAAATCCCAGGCCCTGCGTGACCGGCGCGACGCCTGGTTTCTCAAGCTGCCGCTGGTGGGCACGCTGATGTACAAGTCCGCCGTGGCGCGGTTTGCCCGGACCCTGTCGACCACCTTCGCGGCCGGTGTGCCGCTGGTGGAGGCGCTGGATTCGGTAGCCGGGGCCACCGGCAACGTGGTGTTCAAGCGCGCCGTGCTGCGCATCCGCCAGGACGTTTCCACCGGCATGCAGCTGAATTTTTCGATGCGCGCCACCGGCATCTTTCCGAACATGGCGGTGCAGATGACCGCCATCGGCGAAGAATCCGGCGCACTGGACGAGATGCTCGACAAGGTCGCGGGGTTCTATGAGGACGAAGTGGACAATATGGTCGACAACCTCACCAGCCTGATGGAGCCGTTCATCATGGTGGTGCTCGGGGTGATCGTCGGCGGTCTCGTGGTGGCCATGTACCTGCCGATCTTCCAACTCGGCTCAGCGATCTGACATGCCTACCGACGAACTCTTCAGTCTCTATCCGCTGGCCTTCGTCTTCACTGCCCTGCTGTTGGGGCTGATGGTCGGCAGTTTCCTCAACGTGTTGATCTGGCGCCTGCCGAAAATGCTCGAGCGCGAATGGCGCCAACAGGCTCACGATGTGTTGGGGCTGCCCGGTGAAGCGCCGTTGCCCACTTACAACCTGATGCTGCCGCACTCGCAATGCCCGCACTGTGGCCACCGGATCCGCGCGTGGGAAAACATTCCCGTGTTGAGTTACGTGTTCCTGCGCGGACGCTGCTCAAGTTGCAGCACACCGATCAGCAAGCGTTACCCGCTGACCGAACTGGCCTGCGGCCTGCTTTCGGCGTTCATCGCCTGGCACCTGGGTTTCGGCTGGCCGGCGTGCCTGCTGATCGTGCTGACCTGGGGCCTGTTGGCCATGAGCCTGATCGACACCGAACATCAGTTGCTGCCCGATGTGCTGGTGCTGCCGCTGCTGTGGCTGGGGCTGATCGTCAACAGCTTCGAGCTGTTCGTGCCGCTGCACGATGCCCTGTGGGGCGCGGTGCTGGGCTACATGGCGCTGTGGTCGGTGTTCTGGCTGTTCAAGCTGATCACCGGCAAGGACGGCATCGGTCACGGCGATTTCAAGCTGCTGGCGCTGCTCGGGGCCTGGGGCGGCTGGCAGATTCTGCCGCTGACCATCCTGTTGTCTTCACTGGTGGGCGCGGTGCTCGGGGTGATTTTACTCAAGCTGCGCGACCAGAAAACCTCGACGCCGATCCCCTTCGGCCCGTATCTGGCAATTGCCGGCTGGATTGCCTTGCTCTGGGGTGGTCAAATAACCGGCTTCTATTGGCAGTTTGTCGGTTTGAAATGAATACCCCTGTGGAAAAACCCTGGATTCTCGGCCTGACCGGCGGCATCGGCAGCGGCAAAAGCGCCGCCGCCCAGCACTTCATCGATCTTGGCATCCACGTGGTGGACGCCGATCACGCGGCACGCTGGGTGGTCGAACCCGGCCGTCCGGCGCTGGCGAAGATCGCCGAACACTTCGGCCCCGATGTGTTGCAGGCCGACGGCACGCTGGATCGTGCGGCCCTGCGCAAACTGATCTTTGAGGTGCCGGAGCAACGGCGCTGGCTCGAAGCGCTGCTGCATCCGCTGATCGCCGAGGAAATCGCCCATCACCTGGCGCTGGCACAATCGCCTTACGCGATTCTGGTCTCGCCGCTGCTGATCGAATCCAGGCAATACGCGATGACCCAGCGAATCCTGGTAATCGACGCCCCGCAACAACTGCAGATCGAACGCACCTTGCAGCGTGACCAGACCAGCGAACAGCAGGTCCAGGCGATCCTCAAGGCCCAGTCCAGCCGCGAAGACCGCGTCAGCCGTGCCGATGACGTGGTGGTCAACGACCGCGACCTCGCCTGGCTGCACAGCGAGGTCGAGCGCCTGCATCACTTTTACCTGACTTTATCCGGAGGCCAATCATGAGCCAGACCCCAACCGTCAACTGCCCGACTTGCGGCGCGCCCGTGGAATTCACCCCGGAAAACAAATACCGCCCGTTCTGCTCGGACCGCTGCAAGCTGATCGACCTCGGCGCCTGGGCGTCGGAGGAACACAAGATTCCGGTGGCCCCGGATGCCGAGGACGAACTGTTTTCCGGCGATTTCGACCCGCGTCACTGATCCCGTTCAGGGCCGCATGAAGCCGTAGTCCTGATCGTCGTCGAGGTTTTCCGCCAGAAAACGCAACTCGTCGGCCAGGTCTTCGGCGTTGCGCACCGCCTTGCTCTGCTGCACCACCGCACTGAGCAAGGCGCGCAGGCTCAGGCCCGGATCGAACCCCACCTCCTGCGCCATCTCCAGACTCTGCCGGGTTTCCTGCCTCGCCCACTCGTACACGCTCATGCCGCTGCTCCTGAAGGGATTTGACCGAGCATGAAATGCCGCGCGCAGAGTGGATTTGATATGGATCAAGACTTGGGATCGTCGTCCTTCCAGGGCGCCGAAAGGTAGCGGGTGCGATTGAAAGTCTCCAGCCATTCCGGGCAGAACACCACCAAGGCGCTGACCACCATGCCGTTGATGAAGGCTTCGGGAAAAATCAGCAGCCACAGGTAACCGATGAAATCTTCCAGCCATTCGGGCATGGCAAAGAGGCCGTCGTACCAGAGCAACGTCAGGCTCAGCGTCAGGCAGAACAACGCCGACAGCGCCGCAGCGAAAAAGCCGGAACAGAAGATGTACACGAACGGATTGCGTGGCTGGGCGCGCTCGACCAGGATCGCCACGCATTCGGTGATCAGCACCGGCAACAGGATCAGCAAGGCACCGTTGACCCCGACAGCCACCAGATCCTGACGGCCCAGCATCACCAGCCCCAACTGCGCTACCAGTCCACCGACGATCGCCAGCGGCCAGTCCAACAGTAGCGTCACTGCCGTCATGCCGATGAAGTGGTAAGACACGCCGGTGTCGAAGTCCCTGCGCACCAGCCATAGCAGAAACAACGCGAACACCGTTCCGAACAGCAAGTGCTGACGACGACTGTCACTGAACAACTCGACCCAAGGCGCGCGGCCAATCGCCCAGAGCAGCACCGGCAGGTAAATCAACCATCCCAGCAGCAGGCTCGCAGACGACAGCAGCTCGGCGCCGATCATGGGCGAGCCTGCTCCAGCGCCTCACGTAGTTCAGCCGCCTGGGTGTATTCGTGCCGGGCCAGCAAGCGCCCGTCCTTGAGCTGCAGCCAGAGCACCGCGCCTTCGGCCCCGGGGTAGCGAGAGGCCACGCGACTTTCGCGATCAAGCAACACTCGATAGCTGTAGTCACGCATCGCCGGAACGGCGAACATCTTCGCGATCAGCGCCGGCATGCGCTGGATATCGGCGACAAACACCGCATGCCGCGCCTCCAGATAGCCCTTGGGCTGATCGGCCATGGCTTGCTTGAGCAGTTTCGCACCGTCCATGTCACGCGCCACCAACAGTGTCGTAGTGCGGTCATCGAGAGTAAACGGCTGATCGTGCTGGTCCAGCAGCGTCCAGGGTGCCAGTCGCTCACCTATTTCCAGCGCATGGGCCCATAGCGGAACGACAGCGAACAACAACAGCCAGCGAAATTTCACATTCAGCCCCTTTCATTCGACGTTAATACACGGTGCCCTCAGTCTACACCGCCCCTCCCGACTGCCTACTGATGCACTTTGCCGCGCGAACGCTTTCTGCTTGTCGCAATTGAACGCTAAGCTTGGGCCTATGGATGACTCAGATTATTTACGCCTGCTGACCATCGCGGCCGAGCAAGCCAACGCCTTCCTGTCCAATGCCCGCAAATGGGAGCGTGAGCGTTGGGTCTGCCAGCGCCTGCTGCAAGGCTTGAATATTCCGTATCGTGTCGACGAATTCGCCCCTGCCGGCGAGCCGCCGGACGTGCTGTTTCGCGATGCCAACTTCGAAGTGTTTTTCGTTCTCGACGAGGGCCGTCGGCTCAACGACGAATGGCGCGATGAGCTGCAACGTCGGCGCAGTGCGTTTTCCCTCAGCCAACTGGTGCGCCGTGAAGCCAAGCCGCGGCGGATTCCGGCCAATGAATTTTTGCTGAGGCTGGCGCCGACCTTGCGCAAGAAAGCTCACAACTACAAAGAACGCGGCATGGATCTCGGCGAGCTGGACATCATTGCCTTCGCCAGCCTCAAACGCGAAGTGCTCGACCTGAACAGCCACTTTCCACCGCCCACCGAATATTTGCGTCAGGGCTGGCGTTCGCTGTCGCTGGTCGGGCCAACGTTTGCACGGGTGCTGTTCGCCCATCCCGATGCCCCGGATTTCCTGCGCGGCAACCTGGGGCGCAGCATCGTGTTCGATGTCGGGATCAGCCTGTGACGCCACTTCAACAATTGATTGCCGATGTCCCACAGACCGGATGCGTGCGCTGGATTGGTGTGCGCCCCGAATCACGGGGGCCGATGCTCACGCTCGATGCCGTGGAGGCGCGACTTGAAGCTGGACTAACTGGCGATCACGCTCGGCCCGGTGTGCGCAATGCGCGGCAGGTGACGCTGATTCAATGGGAACATCTGGCCGTGATCAGCAGCCTGATGGGCCGGTCGACCGAACAACCGGTCATGCCTGAAGATCTGCGGCGCAATCTCGTTATAAGCGGGATCAACCTGTTCAGCCTCAAGGGGCGGCGCTTTCGCATTGGTCAGGCGATTTTCGAAACCACAGGCTGGTGCCAGCCGTGTGCGCGCCTGCAAAACAACCTCGGCCCCGGAACGTTCCAGGCCGTGCGCGGGCATGGCGGAATCACCGCGCGAGTGTTACAAAGCGGGATCATTCGCCTCGGGGACAGTGTGTCTGTCGAACCGGTCCCGGACAGTGGCTATGCTGCGTTCAATCCCGGTTGAAAACCGCTGTAGCGTGTTCTCATTCAGTAACGTCTACCTGACGAGGCCTTTATGACCAGCCGCCTGAACCCCGAAGACCAGAAGCATGTCGAAGAGTACCTGCAGTTGTCCCAACACCGTGTCGAGCGCCGGCCATTCCGGCCGTGGATGCTCCTGGTGCTGGTGCTGGCAGTGACCATTGGTCTTGGCCTGTTGAGCCGATTTATCAGTTACCTGACGCTATGAGCTGCATCGCGCTCGCTCGGGTTTCGACGACAAAGATTTCCTTTAAAAACCTTGCGAGCTATCCCCATGTCCCATCGTATTGTCATTGTCGGCGGCGGCGCCGGCGGTCTGGAGTTGGCTACCCGTCTGGGTAAGACTCTGGGCAAACGCGGCACTGCCAGCATCATGCTGGTCGACGCGAACCTCACGCACATCTGGAAACCGCTGCTGCACGAAGTGGCCGCCGGATCGCTGAACTCTTCCGAAGACGAACTCAACTATGTCGCCCAGGCCAAATGGAACCACTTCGAGTTCCAGCTGGGGCGCATGAGCGGGCTCGATCGTGAGCAGAAGAAGATCCAGCTGGCCGCCACCTACGACGAAAACGGCGTTGAGCTGGTTCCGGCGCGGGAAGTGCCCTACGACTCGCTGGTGATCGCGGTCGGCAGCACCACCAACGATTTCGGCACCCAGGGCGCCGCGCAACACTGCCTGTTCCTTGACACCCGCAAACAGGCCGAGCGTTTCCATCAGCAACTGCTCAACCACTACCTGCGTGCTCACGCCGGGCAAACCGATGTGGTCCAGCAGATCAGCGTGGCCATCGTCGGCGCGGGCGCCACGGGCGTCGAACTGGCGGCGGAGCTGCACAACGCCGCCCATGAGCTGGCGGCTTACGGCTTGGACCGGATCAAACCGGAAAACATGCACATCACCCTGATCGAAGCCGGGCCACGGGTGCTGCCAGCGCTGCCTGAGCGCATCAGCGGGCCGGTGCACAAAACCCTGGAGAAACTCGGGGTCAACGTGATGACCAACGCGTCGGTCAGCCAGGTCACCGCCGACAGCCTGATCACCGCCGATGGCAACGAGATCAAGGCCAGTTTGAAAGTCTGGGCTGCCGGGATCCGCGCACCGGGTTTCCTCAAGGACATCGACGGTCTGGAAACCAACCGTATCAATCAACTGCAAGTGCTGCCGACGCTGCAGACCACCCGCGACGAAAACATTTTCGCCTTCGGTGACTGCGCCGCGTGCCCGCAACCGGGCTCGGATCGCAACGTTCCGCCACGGGCTCAGGCTGCGCATCAACAGGCGTCGTTGCTGGCCAAATCGCTGAAACTGCGCATCGAAGGCAAGACCCTGCCGGAGTACAAGTACACCGACTACGGCTCGCTGATTTCGCTGTCGCGTTTCTCGGCGGTGGGTAACCTGATGGGTAACCTGACCGGCAGCGTGATGCTTGAGGGCTGGCTGGCGCGGATGTTTTACGTGTCGCTGTACCGCATGCACCAGATGGCGCTGTACGGGCCGTTCCGCACGGCGATGCTGATGCTGGGCAGCAAGATCGGACGCGGCACCGAGCCTCGCCTGAAACTGCACTGATGTAAAAACACCGTGGGGGCGGGCTCGCCCTCACGGTGTTTTGTTTTCTACTGTATCTGCCCCCGCTTTCCCCACCTTCGCTTACAAACGCCCCGCTCCTCGACACAGACGCGATACACCGCCACCGCTTAATGGCCACACCCGAGCACACCTGCTCCGGCTTGATCGCCCTTAACGTGTGGTTGCGCTGTGCAACCGAAGGAGAATGCAATGTCCCGTACTTCGAAAATCGGCAAAAACTCCCTTGGCCTGGTCGGTGCCGTACTGGCCGGCGGCCTGATGTTGTCCGGCTCGGTGTTCGCCGCACAACCGCTGGCCCAGGGTTATATGGTCGCTTCGGCCGAGACCTCGGTGAAAGCCCCGGAAGGCAAATGCGGTGAAGGCAAATGCGGCGATGCGTCGATGGCCAAGACCGACACCGATGGCGACGGCAAGGTCTCGCGCGCCGAATTTCTGAAGGTCGCGCCGAAGTCCGACTTCGACAAGATCGACACCAACCACGACGGCTTCATCGACGAGCAAGAGGCGTACAACAACGTCAAAGCCAACTTCGAAGCCAATGGCAAGAAAATGCCGAAAGGTCTGTTCGAACACCTGAAAGACCAGGACGGTGCCTGATTTTTCAGAGGCCCGACAAAACAAAGCCGCGCGCTCTCTGACGAGAAGCGCGGCTTTTTCACGCCTGCATGATTACAACTGGAAGCGCCGCACCATGCCTTGCAGGGCGTTGGCCAGTTGCGACAGTTCATGGCTCGACGCGTTGGTTTGATCGGCACCTGCCGCCGAGCGCACCGACAGATCGCGAATGTTCACCAGATTGCGGTCCACTTCCCGCGCCACCTGCGCCTGTTCTTCGGCGGCGCTGGCGATAACCAGATTGCGCTCGTGGATTTCGTTTACTGACGCCGTGATCGTCTGCAACGCTTCACCGGCCCGCTCGGCCAGTACCAACGTGGTGGCTGCCCGCGAAGCACTGGCCTGCATCGACTCCAGCGCCAGGCTCGAACCGTTGCGCATGCCCTGCACCATCTGCTCGATTTCCTGGGTCGATTGCTGCGTGCGATAAGCCAGCGCCCGGACTTCATCGGCAACTACCGCAAACCCGCGTCCACTCTCCCCGGCCCGCGCCGCTTCGATGGCGGCGTTGAGTGCCAGCAGGTTGGTTTGCTCGGCAATCGCCCGGATCACATCCAGCACTTTGCCGATGTCTTGGGATTGGTTGGCCAGCGATTGCACCAGCTCTCCGGTATGTTCGACTTCGCTGGCCAAGGCGTTGATGGCGCCAGCGGTTTCGCTGACCCGTTCCTGGCCCAACTGTGCCGACTCGCTGGACTGACGGGTGGCGTCGGACGTCGACACTGCATTGCGGGCAACTTCCTCGACTGCCGTGGTCATCTCGTTGACGGCGGTGGCGGCCTGTTCGATTTCGTTGTTCTGCTGTTGCAGCCCTTGGGTGCTGTCGTGGGTGACCGCGCTCAGTTCGTCGGAAGCGGTCGCCAGTTGCGTGGCCGAGCCACTGATGCCCTGCAGGGTTTCGCGCAGATTTTGCTGCATGGTCGCCAGCGCCTTGAGCAAGCGGCTGACTTCATCGTTGCCGTGGGTTTCGATCGGACGGGTCAGATCGCCTCGAGCGACGTGCTCAGCGGCATCGACGGCGGCGCTCAGGGGGCGAACGATGCTACGGGTCAGCAACATGGCCAGGGCCACGGTCGCCAGCGCCGCCAGAGCGATAAACAAGGTCACGATGGTGCGCGAGGTTTCGTAGTGGGCGGCAGAGTTCTGGCTTTCGGCGGCGACCTGGCGGGCGAACAGGTCTGCCAGGTCATTGAGTTGTTTGCCGGAGCCGTCGACCACGGTTTTCATGTCGACCAGCAGCAGTTTGGTCAGCTCATCGCGCTTGCCTTGTTCGGCGAGAGTAAACGACTGGGCGATCCCGGTGCGGTAGGCGGCAAAGGTTTTCTTGAACTGATCATACAACTGCTGCCCTTCCGGGGTGATCACCAGCCGGTCGTAAGCGGCGATTTTCTCGCTCAGCTCCTTGTCGCGGGTGTCCATCTGGCTGCGGTACGTGGCGATGTTGGCCGGATCCTGATCCAGCGCCATGCGCAGGGAGATGGTGCGAATGCGCAACATGATCTCGCGAATCTCGTCGCCGCCGCGAATGCTCGGTAACCACTGTGTCTCCACCGCCACTTCGCTGTCACGGATGCTCGACATCTGTCCCAGCGCAAACACCCCGAGCAACGCCACCAGCACCGCGATCAGGGCGAAGCCCAGGGCGGCACGGGGAGCAATATTCAACTGACGAAGCAACATGACGAACGCCCTTTTTCTTGTATTGGCCGGATTCAAGGGGCGATCAATGGCAGACCCCTTTTGTTAGCGGGCTATCGGCAAGTTGTACGACGACTTGAATGAAACATTCCCGGAGGGCAAAAAAAATCCCCGTATCTTTCGATACGAGGATTTTTAATATGGTCGGGGTAGGGGGATTCGAACTCCCGACATCCTGCTCCCAAAGCAGGCGCGCTACCGGACTGCGCTATACCCCGGTAAAAAAAAGGCGACCTTTCAAAGATCGCCTTCTTCGATCAGCGCTTTTGGCCTCTGATCTTAAGATTCGATCCCAGTGTTACCTGGTTTCAAAAATGGTGGGTCGTGTGGGATTCGAACCTACGACCAATTGGTTAAAAGCCAACTGCTCTACCAACTGAGCTAACGACCCAAAAATGGTCGGGGTAAGGGGATTCGAACTCCTGACATCCTGCTCCCAAAGCAGGCGCGCTACCGGACTGCGCTATACCCCGGTTTGAAATTGGCTCCGTGACCAGGACTCGAACCTGGGACCCAATGATTAACAGTCATTTGCTCTACCGACTGAGCTATCACGGAACTACATATTTCAATTTACAACGGTGAAACTTGCAGCTTCTCGACATCGTTTTCGCATCGCTGCGTTCGTGTGTCTGAGGCGCGCTATTCTACAACCTAGAACACCTCTGTCAACCCCCTAAATTGCTTTCAAGTTAATGATTTGCAACTTATTTCAGATTTCTGCCCAGTGAGCTGAAACCGTGTTGGTGACTGACTGCGGGGCGCACTTTACAAGCCTTTTCCTTTGAGTTCAACAGCCTGGCGAAAAAAAAGGCCTCGCAGTGCGAGGCCTTCCTTACTTCACCACCGTCAGGTGTCAGTTGAACGTGATCTCGTCGTTCTCCACGACGCCGGTCGCGGTCTCCCCTGGCATGAAGCGTCCCGAAAGGATCAACTGCGCCAACGGGTTCTCGATCCAGCGCTGGATCGCCCGCTTCAGCGGCCGTGCGCCGTAGACCGGGTCGTAACCGACGGCAATCAGCTTGTCCATCGCTTCCGGGCTCAGTTCCAGCTTCAGTTCGCGCTCGGCCAGACGGCTGCGCAGACGGCCCAGCTGGATCTCGGTGATGCCCGCGATCTGATCCCGTGCCAATGGCTCGAAGATCACCACTTCGTCGACCCGGTTGATGAACTCCGGACGGAAGTGGGTGGAAATCGCATCCATCACCGCTGCCCGTTGTGCTTCACGATCACCGACCAGTTCCTGGATCTGCATCGAACCAAGGTTGGAGGTCATGACGATCACGGTATTGCGGAAGTCCACCGTGCGGCCGTGGCTGTCGGTCAGGCGTCCATCCTCCAGCACTTGCAGCAGGATGTTGAACACGTCCGGGTGCGCCTTCTCGACTTCGTCCAGCAGGATCACCGAGTAAGGCTTGCGCCGTACCGCTTCGGTCAGGTAGCCGCCCTCTTCGTAACCGACGTAGCCCGGTGGCGCACCGATCAGCCGTGCCACGGAATGTTTCTCCATGAACTCGGACATGTCGATCCGCACCATCGCCTCTTCCGTATCGAAGAGGAATTCGGCCAGCGCCTTGCACAGCTCGGTTTTACCGACACCGGTCGGGCCGAGGAACATGAACGAGCCGCTCGGGCGATTCGGGTCGGACAACCCGGCACGGGAACGCCGCACCGCGTTGGCCACTGCAACCACTGCTTCGTCCTGGCCGATCACGCGTTGATGCAACAGGCTTTCCATCTTCATCAGCTTGTCGCGCTCGCCTTCGAGCATTTTCGACACCGGAATACCGGTCCACTTCGAAACGACTTCGGCGATTTCCTCTTCGGTCACCTTGCTGCGCAGCAACTGGTTCTCGCTCTTGCCGTGCTGGTCGACCATTTGCAGGCTGCGCTCCAGATCCGGGATCACCCCGTACTGCAACTCCGCCATGCGGTTCAGATCGCCTTTACGCCGCGCGGCTTCCAGTTCCTGACGGGACTGTTCGATCTTCTGCTGAATCTGTGCAGAACCCTGCACCTCGGCTTTTTCCGAGTTCCAGATTTCTTCCAGATCCGAATACTCACGCTCGTGACGGACGATTTCTTCCTGGAGTTTTTCCAGACGCTTGATCGCCGCTTCGTCGCTTTCTTTCTTCAGGGCCTGGGACTCGACTTTCAGTTGAATCAGGCGCCGCTCCAGGCGATCCAGCACTTCCGGTTTGGAGTCGATCTCCATGCGGATGCGGCTGGCGGCTTCGTCGATCAGGTCGATCGCCTTGTCCGGCAACTGCCGATCGGTGATGTAACGATGGCTGAGCTTGGCCGCCGCGATGATCGCGCCGTCGGTAATCGCCACCTTGTGGTGAACCTCGTAACGCTCCTTGAGGCCACGCAGGATCGCGATGGTGTCTTCTTCGCTCGGCTCGTCTACCAGCACTTTCTGGAAGCGCCGCTCGAGGGCCGCGTCCTTCTCTATATATTGGCGGTACTCGTTGAGCGTGGTCGCGCCGACGCAATGCAGCTCGCCACGGGCCAGGGCCGGTTTGAGCATGTTGCCGGCGTCCATCGAGCCTTCGCCCTTGCCGGCGCCGACCATGGTGTGCAGTTCGTCGATGAACAGAATGATCTGTCCTTCCTGCTTCGACAGCTCGTTGAGCAACGCTTTCAGGCGCTCTTCGAACTCGCCGCGATACTTGGCACCGGCAATCAGCGCACCCATATCGAGGGACAGCAGGCGTTTGCCACGCAGGCCATCCGGCACTTCGCCGTTGATGATGCGCTGGGCCAGACCTTCGGCAATCGCAGTTTTACCCACGCCAGGCTCACCGATCAGCACCGGGTTGTTCTTGGTGCGGCGTTGCAAGACCTGAATGGTGCGACGGATTTCGTCGTCACGGCCGATCACCGGGTCAAGCTTGCCTTCTTCGGCGCGCTTGGTCAGGTCGACGGTGTACTTATCCAGCGCCTGACGCGACTCTTCGTGGTTGGCGTCATTGACCGCCTCGCCACCGCGCAGGTTGTTGATTGCATTCTCCAGGGCTTTTTTGCTCACGCCCTGGCCAAGCAGCAACTTGCCGAGCTTGCTGTTCTCGTCCATCGCGGCGAGCAGTACCAGCTCGCTGGAAATGAACTGGTCGCCCTTCTGCTGGGCCAGACGGTCAGCCTGGTTGAGCAGACGCGCCAGATCCTGCGACATATTCACGTCGCCGGTCGGGTTCTGGATTTTCGGTAATTGATCGAGCTCTTTGGTCAACTCTTTACGCAAGCTGTTGACGTCGAAGCCCACCTGCATCAACAGGGGTTTGATCGAACCACCCTGCTGTTCAAGCATGGCTTGCATCAAATGCGCCGGCTCGATGGCCGGATGATCGTGGCCGACAGCCAGGGATTGGGCATCGGACAACGCCAACTGCAATTTGCTGGTTAAACGGTCTATACGCATGGGTCACCTTCCTTTTGAGCAGGCCGGACCTAAAAACCATCCTGAATAAAGAAACCTGCCAGATACCGCTATAGATGCGGTCGATTCTGGAAGATTCAAGCGTGGGACAGTTGATGCAGATCAGACAGTTTAGCGGGTGAGCCAAACCAGGGAGGCGAAGCGACCAGTGCGTGACGCACGGCGGTAGGAAAAGAAGCGCGGATCGGTCACGGTACAGAAACCGCCACCATAAACAGCCGTGACACCCCGGACCGCCAGACGCAGTCGCGCCAGCTTATAGATGTCGGCCATGAACTTGCCCGCGTTATGGCTCGGGACAAAGGCTGTCGCGGCTTCGGGCAATTGATTGATGAAGACTTCCCGGACTTCCGGGCCGACTTCGAAGGCTTGCGGACCGATGGCCGGGCCGAGCCAGACCAGAATGTCTTCGGCAGGCACATCAAGACTGTCGAGGGTGGCTTCCAGCACACCGGCCGCCAGTCCACGCCAACCGGCATGCGCCGCTGCCACGCGAGTGCCGGCACGGTCGCAGAACAGCGCCGGCAGGCAATCGGCGGTCATTGCCGCACAAGCGATACCCGGTGTTGCCGTCCAGCTGGCATCCGCCGTGGCTACAACCGACGGATCGGCATGCGCCACGGCAATCCCGTGCACTTGCTGCAACCAGGCAGGCTTGATAGAGAAGTGTTCGGTCAGTCGCCGACGGTTTTCGGCGACGGCCTCAGGACGATCATCGACATGATCGCCCAGATTGAGGCTGTCGAAAGGCGCCTCGCTGACGCCGCCCTCGCGGGTGGTGACACAGGACTTGACGCTGGCCGGCGCGGGCCAGTCCGGCGTCAGCCAGTTCATCCGACGAATGCCTCGCGATCCTGCTTGAGCAGGGTCAGCAGCCACACCAGGTCTTCCGGCAACGGCGACTCCCAGCTCATGCGCTCACCGGTGGTCGGGTGATCCAGCTCGAGGAACCGTGCGTGCAGGGCCTGACGCGGGAAGTGTTTCAGCGATTCGACCATGGTCTGGCTCGCCGCCGGCGGGATGCGGAAACGACCGCCGTACGCCGGATCGCCGACCAACGGGAAGTTGATGTGCGCCATGTGTACGCGGATCTGGTGGGTACGACCGGTTTCCAGCTTCACCCGTACGTGAGTGTGGGAACGGAAACGCTCCAGCACGCGATAGTGGCTGACCGCAGGCTTGCCGCCCTCCATCACCGCCATCCGCTGGCGCTGCTGGCCGTGACGACCGATCGGGGCGTTGATCTTGCCACCGGCCGTCACCACGCCGATCACGATGCACTCGTAGATCCGGCTCACGCTGCGGCTTTGCAGCTGCGCGACCAGTTTGGTCTGCGCCTGGATGGTCTTGGCCACCACCATCAGACCGGTGGTGTCCTTGTCCAGACGATGCACGATGCCGGCACGCGGGACATTGATGATGTCCGGCACGTGGTGCAGCAAGGCATTAAGCAAGGTGCCATCGGCGTGGCCGGCAGCCGGGTGCACCACCAGGCCCGCAGGCTTGTTGATCACCAGGATGTCGTCGTCTTCATAGACGATGTCGAGCTCGATGTCCTGGGCGACCCATTCCCCCTGGGCCTCCTGCTCGGCGGTCAGCTCAAGGACGGCACCGCCATGAACGATGTCGCGCGGGCGGATGACCGCCCCGTCCACAGTCAGGCGGCCTTCTTTGATCCAGGCGGAAAGGCGCGAGCGCGAGTGCTCGGCGAAGAGTTGGGCGGCGACTTGATCGAGGCGTTGGCCGCCCAATTCGGACGGCACCTCTGCGCGAAGTTCAATTTTATCGGACATGCTCGGACTGGGCGTCGGCTACAGCCTTTGGTTTCGGCTGCGCGCTTGTGGTTAAATACGGCGTCTTTTGCCCCGGGGCTTTTCAACGGGGCGCTCATCATAACAGGACGGCCCCGCCCAAGACAGCGGCCGTCATAGGGACGCAAGCCGCCATGCAAGTGAAACACCTGCTGCTGATCGCCATCCTCGCATTGACCGCTGCTTGCTCATCGAAGGAAGTCGTAGACGAAAACCTGAGTGAAGCCGAGCTGTACCAGCAGGCTCAACAGGACCTGGACAACAACAGCTACACCAGCGCCACAGCCAAGCTGAAGGCTCTGGAGTCGCGTTATCCGTTCGGTCGCTACGCCGATCAGGCGCAGCTGGAACTGATCTACGCCAACTACAAGAACGCCGAGCCGGAAGCTGCAAAGTCCGCCGCCGAGCGTTTCATTCGTCTGCATCCGCAGCACCCGAACGTCGATTACGCCTACTACCTGAAGGGCCTGACTTCGTTCGACCAGGACGTCGGCCTGCTGGCGCGCTTCCTGCCGCTGGACATGACCAAGCGTGACCCGGGTGCCGCCCGCGACTCCTACAACGAGTTCGCCCAGCTGACCAGCCGCTACCCGAACAGCCGCTACGCGCCGGACGCCAAGCAGCGCATGATCTACCTGCGCAACCTGCTGGCCGCCTACGAAATCCACGTGGCCGACTACTACCTGACCCGTCAGGCCTATGTCGCTGCCGCCAACCGTGGTCGTTATGTAGTGGAAAACTTCCAGGAAACCCCTTCGGTCGGTGACGGCCTGGCGGTGATGACCGAAGCCTACCAGCGTCTGCATCTGGACGAACTGGCGGCCACCAGTCTGGAAACCCTGAAGCTCAACTACCCGAACCACCCGAGCCTGCAGGACGGTCAGTTCGTGCCTCGCGTTGCCGAAGCCGACAACCGTTCGTTCCTGAGCAAGGCCACGCTGGGCCTGATCGAATCCCGTCCGCCGCTGCCGCCGGGAGAGACTCGCGCCAACCAGGACGTGCAGAAGCAGTTCCAGGACGCGAAAGACGCGATCCCGAACGAGCTCAAGCCAAAAGACGAAAACGGCGACGTGATCGAAGAGCCGGAACCGGAGTCGAGCGACAGCGACCGTTCCATCTTCAGTTACATGACCTTCGGTCTGTTCGACTGATCACTTCGGTGATGCCAAAAAGGGAGATCTTCGGATCTCCCTTTTTATTGCGGCGCGTGATTGGGCTGTGCGCTTGTCGGGTCCTTGGCTAAACTGCCGAATCATTAGCCGAAAAGCCGCCCATCATGCTTCGTTTACTGTTCTGGATTGCCTTGATCGCCGCCGCTGTCTGGTTGTGGCGCAAATTCAAGGCCCCCGCCTCGTCCGCCCGATCACCTCGCGAACAGGATGCCGCGCCGATGGTGCGCTGCGCCCATTGCGGCGTACACCTGCCCCGCGACCGCGCGCTGAACCTTCAACAACAGTGGTATTGCAGCCAGGCTCACCTTGAGCAAGGCCCCGGTTCCAGTGATCGCTGAGGCCGACAACGCCGACAGCAAACAGGCCCAGCGACTGCTGCGCCTCTATCATCTGTACCGCTTGAGTGTCGGCATCACCCTGGTGTTGCTGATCTCCAGCAACATGGACAACCGCCTGCTGACCTCGGCCAACGACGAGTTGCTGCGCAATGGCAGCTGGTTGTACCTGGTGCTGAACATCCTGCTGGTGGTGTTCCTCGAGAACATCCACCGCCCGGCCCAGTTGTTCGGCCTGGCACTGGTCGACATCCTGCTGCTGTGCAGCGTGTTCTACGCGGCCGGCGGCGTGGCCAGCGCGATCGGCAACCTGCTGATCGTTTCGGTGGCCATCAGCAACACCTTGCTGCGACGACGCATCGGCTTGCTGATCGCCGCCATCGCTACCCTCGGCATCGTCGGGCTCAGCTTTCTGCTGAGTTTCAGCCATCCCTTGAGCGCCAACGACTATCTTCAGGCTGGCACCCTCGGTGCCTTGTGCTTTGCCGCCTCGCTGCTGGTGCAGGGATTGATGCGCCGTCTCGAAGTCAGTGAGAACCTGGCCGAGCTGCGTGCCAGCGAAGTCGTGGGGCTCGAAGCCCTCAACGCGCTGATCCTGCAACGCATGCGCACCGGCATTCTGGTGCTCGACGAAGAGCGCCGGGTGCAACTGGCCAACCACAGCGCCAAGGCCCTGCTGGGTCAAACGCACCTTGAAGGCGACCTGATCGACGAGCACTCGAGCGCATTGGTCGAACGCCTGCAACTGTGGCTGAACAACCCGACCCTGCGCCCGCAAAGCCTGAAAATCGCCGGCAACGGCCTGGAGCTGCAACCGAGCTTCATCGCCCTGGAACAGAGCCCGAACCGCCAAACCCTGGTGTTTCTCGAAGACCTCGCCCAGATCGCCCAGCAGGCCCAACAATTGAAACTGGCCGCGCTGGGCCGACTGACCGCCGGTATCGCCCATGAAATCCGCAATCCGCTGGGCGCCATCAGTCATGCCGCGCAGCTGTTGCAGGAATCCGAGGAACTCGACGGCGCGGATCGGCGTCTGACACAGATCATTCAAGACCACTCCCAGCGCATGAACCGAGTCATCGAAAACGTCCTGCAACTGTCCCGCCGCCAGCAGAGCGCGCCGCAACGGCTGGATCTCAAGCCGTGGCTGGAACAGTTCGTCAGCGAAAGCCGCGAACAGGCCGGCGAGCGCCAGCACATTCATCTGCACATCGGCCCGGGGGATTTCCGCACGTTGATGGATCCCGGCCAGCTCACACAGATTCTCGACAATCTGTTACGCAACGGCTGGCGCCACAGTGCCCTGTTGCACGATCCGGCCGAGGTCTGGCTGACGCTGTTGATCGACCCCGAAAGCACGCTGGCCGTGCTCGAAGTGCAGGACAACGGCCCCGGCGTGCCGCTGGATCAGCAGGCTCACCTGTTCGAACCGTTCTTTACCACCAGCAGCCAGGGCACCGGCCTTGGGCTTTATCTGTCCCGTGAGCTGTGCGAAAGCAATCAAGCGCGCCTAGACTTCAAATCACGCCAAGGCGGCGGCTGCTTTCGCATCACCTTTGCTCACGGACGGAAACAAATTTGAACACGAGCCCACGGCAAAAAATCCTCATCGTCGACGACGAGCCGGATATTCGCGAACTCCTGGAAATCACCCTGGGACGGATGAAACTCGACACCTTCAGCGCACGCAATCTCGCAGAAGCCCAGACGCTGCTGTACCGCGAGACCTTCGACCTGTGCCTGACCGACATGCGCCTGCCCGACGGCTCCGGCCTGGAGCTGGTGCAGCACATTCAGCAACGTTATCCGCAACTGCCAGTGGCGATGATCACCGCCTACGGCAGCCTGGAAACGGCGATCAACGCCCTGAAAGCCGGGGCTTTCGACTTCCTGACCAAACCGGTGGACCTGACACGCCTGCGCGAGCTGGTCGGCTCGGCGTTGCGCATGCCGGCGCCGGGCAATGTCTGCACCTCGATCGATCGGCGATTGCTCGGCGATTCGCCGCCGATGCGCAACCTGCGCAAACAGATCGACAAACTGGCCCGCAGCCAGGCACCGGTCTACATCAGCGGCGAATCCGGCAGCGGCAAGGAACTGGTGGCCCGATTGATTCATGAACAGGGCCCGCGTGCCAGCCAGCCATTCGTGCCGGTGAACTGCGGGGCGATTCCTTCTGAGTTGATGGAGAGCGAGTTCTTCGGCCATCGCAAAGGCAGTTTCAGCGGTGCGGTGGAAGATAAACCGGGGCTGTTTCAGGCGGCCCATGGCGGCACACTGTTTCTCGATGAAGTGGCGGATCTACCGCTGCCGATGCAGGTCAAGCTGCTGCGGGCGATCCAGGAAAAAGCCGTGCGCAGCGTCGGTGGCCAACAGGAAACCGTGGTCGATGTGCGCATCCTCTGCGCGACGCACAAGGATCTCGACGCTGAAGTGGCTGCCGAGCGTTTTCGTCAGGATCTGTATTACCGGCTGAACGTGATCGAACTGCGCGTACCGTCCCTGCGCGAACGTCGCGAGGACATCGAAGCACTGGCCGGCCATATGCTCAAGCGCCTGGCCAATGGCACCGGGCAGCCGGCGGCACGCCTTCATCCTCATGCCCTCGAGGCGCTGAAAAACTACCGTTTTCCGGGCAACGTGCGAGAGCTGGAGAACGTGCTTGAGCGGGCGCATACCCTGTGTGAAAACCGCACGATCGAGGCCGAGGATTTACGCCTGATCGAAGGTAATGGCACCGCCGAGGGCGGCGTTGCCGATCTCACGCAGATCGACAACCTGGAAGACTATCTGGAAAGCGTCGAGCGCAAACTGATTCTGCAGGCACTGGAAGAAACCCGCTGGAATCGCACGGCGGCGGCGCAGCGGTTGAGTCTGTCGTTTAGGTCGATGCGCTACAGGCTCAAGAAACTGGGTCTGGATTAAGGCCCCTTTCGCGGGCTTGCCCGCGAAAGCGATTTGTCAGTTACCGGAAGAAAAACTGACTAGATCCGTCCGGCCGGTGCATACGGCGCCGGATCAATGATCGGCGTGCGCCCCAGCATCACATCGGCAAACAACTGACAGGACGCCGGCGCCAGCACCAGTCCGTTGCGGTAATGCCCGCAGTTCAGCCACAGACCGTCAAACCCCGGAACCCGGCCAATGTAAGGAATACCTTCCGGTGAACCCGGTCGCAGCCCGGCCCAGTGCCCCACCACTTCAGCATCGGCCAGCGCCGGCAACAACTCGACTGCCGATGCCTTGAGACTTTCAAGCGCGTTGTCCGTCGGGGTCTTGTCGAAGCCTTCGTGCTCCAGCGTACTGCCGATCAGAATGTGCCCGTCGCGGCGCGGAATCGCGTAGCGCCCCTTGGCCAGCACCATGCTCGGCAGGAAATCCGCTGCGCACTTGTAGAGAATCATCTGACCCTTGACCGGCTCCACCGGCAGCGACAGGTTCAAGGTCTTGAGCAGTTCGCCGCTCCACGCACCTGCGGTGAGCACGACCTGATCGCCGGCGATCACACCGGTGGAAGTCTGCACGCCCACCACCCGCTCACCTTCACGGACAAACCCACTGACTTCACACTGCTCATGAATCGTCACGTTCGGCAGCGCCTGCAACGCCGCTTTCAAAGACTTCACCAGTCGTGGATTGCGCACGTTGGCCACATCGGCCATATAGATCGCCCGGGAAAAACCACCACCGAGCACCGGCACCGCATCATGCGCCGCCGAAATATCCACAGCCCGCAACGGGCGGTTTTCGCGTTTGGCCCAGGCCAGTGCTTCGTCTTCGTCATCCAGGTCCAGCCAATACAGGCCGGTGGTGTGCACTTCGGGATCCACCCCGGTATCGGCAAAAAGGCGTTCGCCCAGTTGTGGATAAAAATCCTGCGACCAGTGCGCCAGCGCGGTAACGGCCGGACTATAGCGCCACGGGTACAGCGGAGACACGATACCGCCACCGGCCCAGGACGATTCCTGGCCGACGTTCGAACGATCCAGCAGCACCACGCTGCCGACCTCGGAGGCGAGGTTGTACGCAGTGAGCAGGCCAATCACCCCGCCACCGACAATCACCACTTGCTGTTGCCTGGTCATGTTTGATCCAACCGTAAAAAAGACAGTGGGCGCAAAAGGCGCCCGAAATAAAGCGGCTCAGCGGCCCCAGCAATCCTTGGTGGTCAGCCCGGTGGTCGCGTTGTTCATGCTTCTGACACCGGTGTTGGTGAGAGTGAAATCCCCGCACTTGTCAGTGGCCATCGCCGTGCCGGTCTTGCGGGTCGCCGTCAGCAGGAAGGTCTGATCGGTGATCGTCGGCGTGATGGTGTAGAAATCGTTGCCGGTGCTCAACCCGGTGACACCGGTGTAGACGTTGTTCTTCGAATAGAAGCGCTCGAGGATCTGTGCCTGTTCCGACAAATTGCTGACCACGTCGGCGCGGCGGCCCTTCTTCACGTATTCGGTGAGGCTCGGATAGCCGATGGTGATGACGATACCGATGATCGCAATCACGATCATGATTTCGATCAGGGTGAAACCTCGGTTGGATCTGCGCATGCCTTGAACTCTCACTTACTGTATTTGTCGCCACATTATGCGACGGCTGCCGCCGCCGCCCTTTTCCACCAGGGTGGTGATGTTGCCACTGGACTCAGTCACAGGTTTGCCCGTCCCGGCGTTGATGATGGCGTTCAAGGTCGGAATGCCGCCGGTGAATATCACACCGCTGGAGATCGTGTCGCTGCTGTTGACCACGCCATCAGCGTTAGTGTCGAGCACCGCGTAGTTGAGCATCTTACCGCTGAACGCATCGAGTTCGACCAGTTTGCCGGTGCCAAAACTCGCACAGGGGTCAGTGGTGTCGACACTGGCCGTGGTAAACACGATGCGTCCGAGTACGATGCTGGCCTGATTGATCACCCGCTCGCCCGTGAGCACGTTGTTATACACCAGCGGTAGATACCAGCCCTTCTCCGCCGGATACGTCGTGTCGTTCTGGGTGGTGGTCAGGAACTGCCCGGAACTGCCAGAGAAAGATCCGGTAATTGCCTGGGCCTGCAAACTGCTGACAGTCAGCTGACCCGAACCACCCTCGGCATCCCACACCGAATAGAACGACTGCAAATCCTTGTTGGTCTTGTCGGCGGTTTCGTTGAATTTGCCGGTGCCGACGAAAATCTGTTTGCCGCCCAGAGCGTTGTCCGCCAGCAGCGGTTGCGCGGTGATCGGCTGAGTCGCCCCACCCGCCGTGGTGAACAACGGCTTGCCGGAAAACGCAACACCCCAGCTATCACTCGACGTGGCGCTCAGGTCGAACTTCCACAACCTTCCCTTCAAGTCACCGCCGTACGCGGCCTGCACAACGTTCTGCGAATTGACCCGCAGCTTCACCGAGGACAAACCGTTGGTGGTTTCCGTACTGTCGATGACGACTTTCTTGATCAGCGAGCCATCGCGCACATCCAGCACATACAGCGCCGCCACCCCGGAGTTGCTACCGTAACCATTGGCAATGAACGCCGCCCAGCGACCATCGGCCAAGCGTGCCACTTCCGGACGGGCATAGGCGTAACCCAGATCATTAAAAGCGTTGGAAGTGCTGGCGGTGGCCGGCGCACTGACTTCCCACAAGGCACGAATGACGTTGCCCGCCGAAGCGTCAAACAGCTGGAGCCCATAGAAAGTCTTGCCGCCGGCGCCCGTACCGCCGATGGCCAGGGTTTTCCACGCCGTGCCGAACTGCGCGTCGAATACACCGAGCTGACCATCCACCAGAAACTTGTGGCTGACGCCGTTGACGTAGTTCGGATCGGCAATCAGGCGCAACGAGGGCAATACGCTGGACGGCATGTAGGCATAGCGCCGGGTACCGTTGGCCGAGTTGATGACGCTGACAAAACCGTCGTTGGCGTTCACCACCAGGCTGGCATTCATGTTCGCAGCCTTGGTGGTCAGGTAGCTGCTGTAGGTGGTGTCACCGGCCAGATCGGAGGCGGTTTTTTCCGTGGGCGAGGCCAGCACCAGCGGCGAGTTGATGATGTCTCCGAGCAACACGCTGCGCACTTTGAGCCCGGTCTTGTTGGTGCCCTTGCTCCATTCGACCAGGTCGATGCCGCTGATGCCGGTGGGTAAACCCTGGCTGAGAACCGTCTGCTGGGCCGGGGCGAAGTTGCCGTAGGCCAGCGTCACCGCCGCGTTGTTCAGTGTGTTCCACGACTGGTAGGTCGGCGCGGTGGCGCCGGGCACGATGGCTGTGTCGGTGGTCCACAGCACCGCCGACGTATTGACCGCCCCGGCGGAGGTAAAGCCAAACGACTTGATCGTGCCGCGCCAATCCTTCGGGTCGTAGGTGGTTTGGTAAAAACTGCTGCTACTGGTCAGCGTGGTGCTGCTGGTCACACCCGCACCGCCGGAACCCGCCTTGGAGGTGATATCGCTCAACGCCGAGGACAGCGCGGCATTCAGACCGGCGCTGTCGGTCGCCTGGTAGTAGCGGCCCTGCCCGTAATCAGCGGCGTCCGAAAGCATGTCGTTGGAAGCGGTGAAACCCACGGTGTAGGTATTCATGTACTGCCGGGGAAAATCCACCGCATTCCAGCTCTTGCCCGCCGCGTCAGTGCCGGTCGAACGCATGTCGATGTCGAAGGCGAACTTGGCGATATCGTCCAGGTACAGCGTATCGCCCTCGCCGTCCCCGTTCAGGTTGTTCCCGTCATTGTTGATGCCGTCCCAGTTCGGCAAGCGGCTGCCGCCCAGCGGGTCGTTGTTCGGAAAGGTGCGGTCGTAGGTCGGCAACCCGTCGGTGATGACCACCCCGTAGTTTTTCTGGCAGCGGTACTGGATCGGGCTGGTGTAAGTGCTCGGCGTGCTGTTGTAGTACGGCGCCATCCCGCGCATGTAGCGGGTGATTTCGTAATAGGTCTCGGCCAGAGGTGTGTTGGCCACCGCGCTCAGGCCGTTGATCGAAGAAATCAGTGCGTTGTAGTTGGTATCGGCCTGGGCCTGGGTCACGCTGCCGCTGACCGGTGACAGGTCGCTGATGGAGCGCGCAATGAAACCACCGTTGCCGGGGTTGTTGCTGGTGGCCGGGTTGAAGGTCGCCAGGCCCATGCGCAGGTTGCGGTTGCTGGTGACCAGTGCGGTGGAAACGTTGCGCGCCACGTTGATCCGGTAATCGTTGGGAATCGCCCCGGTGGTGAAGTCGCGCGTGCCGTTGTTGATCGCCAGCCCGACCACGTAGGAAATGTAATCCGCCGAATAGCGAGTGTTGCCGCTGCCCACCGGATCCGGCAGCTTCAGACAGAGCGGCGTCAGGCTGTTGTTGTAGAAGGCATAGGCGCCGCCGGAGCAGCCGGAGGTCGGCAGGCTCGAGAGAAAGATCGTATCGCCAGTGATTGCGGTCGAGCTCAGACACAGCCCAATGACCGCGTTGCACTGACGGGCCGCCGTGCGATCCACGGTCGGATCAAAACCTGCCGCATAGATGATGCTGTTCATGCTGCCCGAATCGTCGATCAGCAACATGACGTTGGGTGGCACCGCCGCCGCGCTTAGCAGCGGCGAGTCGGACGGTGTGAAGGCATATGCCGGAGCGGTCAGATACAAGCTCAGTAAAATGCCGCTCAGCAACGAACGCCAGGCAGATATGTGCTCAGTACTTCGCATAGACACTCTCCACCACACTGCGCGAAGTGCCGGCGATGCCGACGGCCGTGACCCGATACAACGTCGCCGAGGTATTGCTCGGCACGTTCACCGCCGTCAGGGTCGTGCCGATGTTCTGCACCCCGTAGAACCCGCTGCCCGCGGCAATCCAGGTCACGCCCGACGTGGAGTTCAGCCCCGCCGCGCTGACCACCGAGGATTCGGCCGGCGGCGCACATTGAGTGGTACTGGCGCACACCGCCAGCGCGTAGCCGTCCAGTTGCACTGCACTTTCACCGATGCGCAGCGCCGCCTCGGCAGTCTGGAACGATTGATTGCGCAGGCTCACGCTGCCGGCCATTTTTTCCTGCAGGTTGGCGCTCTGCATCGATGACAGGCCGATCACCGTCAGAAGCAACAGAAACACCAGGCTGACCAGCAACACCATACCGCCCTGGGACCGTCGCCGATGGAAAGAAACGTTCATCGTTCGTCCCTCACTGCAAGCGGTTGCGCAAGGCGGCAACCACGTTGAAGGTTTGATTGCGGACCCGATTGTTCGGATCAGTGAGGGTCAGGCTCAGGCGCACGCTGCGGATCCGCGCCGGATCACTGGGGTTGGCACTGTAGGTGGACGCCGCGACATCGGTCGCGGAACTCGCCAGACCGAACATCACAGTGAACGCACTGACGTTGTTCACCAGCACTTGCTGGGCCGGATTACCGCTGCCGGTACCCATCAGAATCTGGTTGTTGCTGAAGCTGTAGATCAGCCGACGGATCGGAAACGCGATTTGTCCCGTCGCCGCAGCTCGGGCGCCGGTATAAGCGGTGGCGCTGTTGCGGCAGTCGGAGACCACGGTCCAGGTCGGCGTCCCGCCTGCACTGCCGACATCGGCGCTGACCAGGGTCAGCTTGAGATTGGCGTTGTCCCAGCTGATCGGCGCGATCTGGGCCGCAGTGAAATCCCCCGCCGAGCTGGAATCGGTAATCGTGCCCAGGCAACCGAACATGCCCACCATGCGCAGTTCCTGAATCATCTTGCTCAGCACGAACCGCGCATCTTCCTGCATGGCGGCGGCACTGTTCTGGCTGACGTAGGTATTTTTCGCCGCGAGGAAGATCTGCACCACGCCGAGCACCACGATCAGCCCCAGCGCCAGGGCGACCAGCATTTCGATCAGGCCAAAGCCCAGGTTTTGGCGCTTCATGGCGTGGCCACCGGATCGACCGCTGCGCGGCTGGTCAGGACAAAACTGCGGGGCGCACTTGTCGTATTGGCGGCGCGCGCGTCACTCCAGGTGATGGTGATGGTGTACACGCGCTGATTGAGGGTGATGCTGCCGGTGGCGGTCGGGCCGCCGAAATTGACGATGTTGGTGGTGAAGTCGTAGAGATCCTGATCCCGGGCGACACTCAGGTTGCCCGTGGTTGGCGGAGTGACGGTGTAGTCGGCGCCCGAGTTGGCGCGGATCCGGTCCATCATGTCGTAGGCGATGAAACTCGCCTGGCTGGTCATCCGCGAGCTGTCGGTGTACTTCAGCGCATTGAGCTGAACCGCCGCCGCGCCCAGCAACCCGACCGTCAGAATCAACAACGCGACCAGCACTTCGATCAGCGTCATGCCCTCCTGTGCGTGCTTGCTCCCTGCCCTCATCCGCAACTTCCACCCAATTGAATTCTTCCGTTCAGACACACGTTCAGCGTCCTGCTTTGCGTTCCCAGCGTGTAACTGATGACCACCGCCGTCGACGGCGCCGCCAGCCCGCCCAGATTGTTGAAATCCAGTGCGGTCACTCCAGAGGGTAGCGTCAGAGTTGCGCCGCTGCTCATCGCTGGAACAACCCGCAATACATTGGCCGGAGTGACAGTACTGTCGTAGACCGACAGTTCGCCGGTCCAGACACTGCCGCCGGCGCTCGGCCGCAAGCGGGTGGTGACGCCCCGGTTGATCGCCTCGAGCCTTGCGTAATTAAGGGCGCGTTGCAGGTCGCCGACCTCGGTGTCGGCCTTGCTGCCCTGCACCGAACGGGTGAATGCCGGCACCGCCATCGTGATGAGGATCACAAACACCGCGACCGCCACCAACAGCTCGATCAGCGTGAAACCTTTTGTACGATGATCCATCGATGCCCTCCGTTGCCGTCGGCTATACCTGTACAAACCTAGAACATTCGACCGGCATGCGCCGGTTGATTTACCGCGAACGGCGCACGGATTGCGCCACTGTGCACAATCCAGGGAGGACGCGCACATGCCGCAACAGGGTTTCAGTCTGGTCGAACTGCTTATGGGACTGGCGATCGGCGCAATTGTTCTGTCGCTGGTCAGTCCGGCGCTGGCGGACTTCACCGAATCAAACCGGCGGCAGCAGGCCGCGCAGTCTTTGCTCGACGGGATTCGCAATGCCCGGACCATGGCCATCACGCGCAACCAGAGCGTGGTGATTCATGGCATCAACGGTGATTGGGGCCAGGGCTGGCGGATCATTCTGGATATCAGCGGAAAGGGACCGGGGGATGCCGATAATCCATTGCTGATCGAGCAGGCGAGTGACGGACGGATACCGATTGTCGGCAACTGGCTGGTGAGCCGCTACATACGCTTCAGCAGCCTGGGCCAGCCACTGGTGCCGGACCGGAAGTTTCAGGCGGGGACGTTACATCTATGCTCGGCTCGCGAACCGGTCAGCCAGCTCCAGGTGGTGCTGGCGGCGACTGGTCGCGTACGCCTGGCCAGCCAAAAGGCTGAACAGGCGTTGTGCCGAAAGGATAAAGCGATCAGATCGAGCGAACGCGCAGCTCTTTAGGCATCGAGAACGTGATGTTCTCCTCACGCCCGGCCAGTTCGTCGGCGCCGGTGGCACCCCAGGCCTGCAACTGCTGGATCACGCCACGCACCAGGACTTCCGGAGCGGAGGCGCCGGCGGTGATGCCGATACGCTCGACACCATCGAACCAGCTTTTTTGCAGGTCTTCGGCGCCATCGATCAGATAGGCCGGCGTGGCCATGCGTTCGGCCAGCTCACGCAGGCGGTTGGAGTTGGAGCTGTTCGGGCTGCCCACCACCAACACCACGTCGCATTCGTCGGCCAATTGCTTGACCGCGTCCTGACGGTTTTGTGTGGCGTAGCAGATATCGTCCTTGCGCGGCCCGCCAATGGCCGGGAAACGCGTACGCAGTGCGTCGATGACACGGCTGGTGTCATCCATCGACAGCGTGGTCTGGGTGACGAAAGCCAGTTTGTCCGGGTTATGTACCTGCAACTCGGCGACATCCTTCTCGTCTTCGACGAGGTAGATCGCGCCGCCATTGCTGGCGTCGTACTGGCCCATGGTGCCTTCGACTTCCGGGTGACCGGCGTGGCCGATCAGGATGCACTCGCGACCGTCACGGCTGTATTTCGCGACTTCGATGTGCACCTTGGTCACCAGCGGGCAGGTGGCGTCGAACACTTTCAGGCCACGGCCGGCGGCTTCGGTGCGCACGGCTTGCGAGACGCCGTGGGCACTGAAGATCACGATGACGTCGTCCGGCACCTGATCCAGTTCTTCGACGAAGATCGCGCCACGACTGCGCAGGTCCTCGACCACGAACTTGTTGTGCACCACTTCGTGACGCACATAAATCGGCGGCCCGAAGACCTCCAGGGCGCGGTTGACGATTTCGATCGCCCGGTCCACGCCGGCGCAGAAGCCACGGGGGTTGGCGAGTTTGATTTGCATGCGGTGCCTCGTGTCTTGCGCGCGAAAACAATGAATGACCAACTGTGGGAGCGGGCTTGCTCGCAAAAGCGGTGTGTCAGACAACATCAACGTTGAATGTCAGTCAGCATTCGCGAGCAAGCCCGTTCCCACATTTTTGACCGCGTGCGGTCAGTTACAGCGCTTTGACGGAAAAGATTTCCACGTCAAAGGTCAGCGTCTTGCCAGCCAGCGGGTGGTTGAAGTCGACGGTCACTTGCGCGTCGTCGAACTCTTTCACCACACCCGGCAGCTCAGTATTGGCCGCATCGTTGAAGATCACCAGCAGACCCGGCGACAGTTCCATGTCCGCAAACTGCGAACGCGGGATGATCTGTACGTTTTGCGGGTTCGGCTGGCCGAATGCGTTTTCCGGCTCGACGGTCAGCGTACGCTTGTCGCCAGCCTTGAAACCGAACAGCGCGGCTTCGAAGCCCGGCAGCAGGTTGCCGTCACCGACCTTGAAGGTCGCAGGGGCTTTGTCGAAGGTGCTGTCGACCGTGTCGCCGTTCTCCAGGCGCAATGCAAAGTGCAAGGTGACTTCCGTGTTCTGGCCGATGCGTTGCTCAGCCAATACCTGTTCAGTCATGAACGGTTTCTCCGGTTTTTTTACTTTTGAACATATCCAGTGCCAGCATCACCGCGCCAACGGTGATGGCGCTGTCGGCGAAGTTGAACGCCGGGAAGTACCAGCGGTTCTGCCAGTGCACCAGAATGAAGTCGATCACATGGCCCAGGGCAATGCGGTCATACAGATTGCCCAGCGCGCCGCCGAGAACCAGCGCCAGCGCGATGGCCAGCCAGGTTTCGTTGCGGCCCAGGCGCTTGAGCCAGACCACCAGCACCGCACTGACCGCAATCGCGATCAGCGCGAACAGCCAGCGCTGCCAGCCGGAGCTGTCGGCCAGGAAACTGAACGCAGCGCCAGTGTTGTAGGCCAGTGTCCAGCTGAAGTAATCAGGGATGATCACGATCTGCTGGAACATCTCGAGCTTGCCTTCGAAGTAGAACTTGCTGGCCTGGTCGATGACCAGAACCAGCAGGCTCAACCAGAGCCAGCTCAGCCGTCCGAAACGGCCAACGGCGTTAGGCATAGTGACGAACCTCGCCGGCACCATCGATGTTGTCCACGCAACGGCCGCAGATTTCCGGATGTTCCGGGTTCACGCCGACGTCTTCACGGCAGTGCCAGCAACGGGCGCATTTCGGGAAGGCGGATTTGACGATCTTCAGCTTCAGGCCGCTGACTTCGGTGGCCACCGCATCGGCCGGAGCCTGCACGAACGGCGCAACAGTGGCCGTCGAAGTGATCAGGACAAAGCGCAGCTCGTTGCTCAGCTTGGCCAGGTCGGCAGTCAGCGCGTCTTCGGCGAACAGCGTCACTTCGGCTTGCAGGTTGCCACCGACGGCCTTGGCCGCGCGCTGGATTTCCATCTCTTTGTTGACCGCCACCTTCACTTCCATGATGCGATCCCAGTACTCGCGACCCAGTTCGAAGCCTTCCGGCAATTCGGTCAGGCCTTCGTACCAGGTGTTGAGCATCACCGATTCGTTGCGCTCGCCCGGCAGGTATTGCCACAGTTCGTCGGCGGTGAACGCCAGGATCGGCGCGATCCAGCGCACCAGCGCTTCGGAGATGTGGAACAGCGCGGTCTGGCACGAACGACGAGCCTTGCTGTCGGCGCCGGTGGTGTATTGGCGATCCTTGATGATGTCCAGATAGAAACCACCCAGCTCCTGCACGCAGAAGTTGTGGATCTTCGAGTAGACGTTCCAGAAACGGTATTCACCGTAGTGCTCTTGCAGCTCGCGTTGCAGCAGCAGGGTGCGATCCACCGCCCAGCGATCCAGCGCCAGCATGTCTTCGGCCGGCAGCAGGTCGGTGGCCGGGTTGAAACCGGTCAGGTTGGAAAGCAGGAAGCGCGCGGTGTTGCGGATACGACGATAGGCGTCCGCGCTGCGCTGCAGGATCTGTTCGGACACGGCCATTTCGCCGGAGTAGTCGGTCGACGCGACCCACAGACGCATGATGTCGGCGCCCAGGGTGTCGTTGACTTTCTGTGGCGCGATCACGTTGCCCAGGGACTTGGACATCTTGCGGCCGGACTCGTCCACGGTGAAACCGTGGGTCAGCAGCTCGCGGTATGGCGCGTGGTTGTCGATGGCGCAACCGGTCAGCAGGGACGAGTGGAACCAGCCACGGTGCTGGTCCGAACCTTCCAGGTACAGGTCGGCGCGCGGGCCGGTCTCGTGGCCCATCGGGTGCGAACCGCGCAGAACGTGCCAGTGCGTGGTGCCCGAGTCGAACCAGACGTCGAGGGTGTCGCTGATCTTGTCGTACTGCGGCGCTTCATCACCCAGCAGTTCGGCAGCGTCGAGTTTGAACCAGGCTTCGATGCCTTCGACTTCGACGCGCTTGGCGACTTCTTCCATCAGCTCGACGGTGCGTGGGTGCAGTTCGCCGCTTTCCTTGTTCAGAAAGAACGGGATCGGCACGCCCCAGTTACGCTGACGGGAGATGCACCAGTCCGGACGGTTGGCGATCATCGAGTGCAGGCGCGCCTGGCCCCAGGCCGGAACAAACTTGGTGTCTTCGATGGCTTTGAGCGAGCGTACGCGCAGGGTGTCGCCGCTGACTGGCTCTTTATCCATGCCGATGAACCATTGCGCGGTGGCGCGGTAGATCAGCGGGGTCTTGTGGCGCCAGCAATGCATGTAGCTGTGTTCGATGACGGTGGTGTGCATCAGCGCACCGACTTCGGTCAGTTTTTCAACGATGGCCGGGTTGGCCTTCCAGATGAACTGGCCGCCGAAGAATTCCAGCGACGGCACGTAAACGCCGTTGCTCTGTACCGGGTTGAGGATGTCGTCGTTGACCATGCCGTATTTCTTGCAGGTCACGAAGTCGTCCACGCCGTAGGCCGGGGCGGAGTGAACCACGCCGGTGCCGGCGCCCAGTTCCACGTAGTCGGCCAGATACACCGGCGACAGACGGTCATAGAACGGGTGACGGAAATTGATCAGTTCCAGCGCCGAACCCGGTGCGGTCGCCAATACGGTGCCTTCGACGCCGTAACGGGTCAGGCAGGATTCGACCAGCTCTTCAGCCAGCACCAGCAGCTTGTCGCCGATGTCGACCAGCGCGTAGGTGAATTCCGGGTGAACGTTCAGCGCCTGGTTGGCCGGGATGGTCCACGGGGTTGTGGTCCAGATCACGATCGAGGCAGGTTTACCCAGCGACGGCAGACCGAACGCGGCAGCCAGTTTGGCCTCGTCAGCGATCGGGAAAGCGACGTCGATGGTCGAGGACTTCTTGTTCTCGTACTCGACTTCCGCCTCGGCCAGGGCCGAACCGCAATCGAAGCACCAGTTCACAGGCTTCAGGCCCTTGAACACGAAACCGCCCTTGACGATTTCGGCGAGGGCGCGGATTTCGCCGGCCTCGTTCTTGAAGTCCATGGTCTTGTACGGGTTGGCGAAGTCGCCCAGCACGCCGAGGCGGATGAACTCGGTCTTCTGCCCTTCGATCTGCTCGGTGGCGTAGGCACGGCACAGTTCGCGGGTCTTGTCCGCGCCCAGGTTCTTGCCGTGGGTCACTTCAACCTTGTGCTCGATCGGCAGGCCGTGGCAATCCCAGCCCGGGACATACGGCGCGTCGAAGCCCGACAGGGTCTTCGAGCGGATGATCATGTCCTTGAGAATCTTGTTCAGTGCGTGACCGATGTGGATCGTACCGTTGGCGTACGGAGGGCCGTCGTGCAGGACGAACTTCGGACGATCCTTGCCAATCTCGCGCAACTTTCCGTACAGGCCAATACTGTCCCAGCGCTGCAGGATCTGCGGTTCGCGCTGTGGCAGGCCGGCCTTCATTGGGAAGGCGGTGTCCGGAAGGTTTAGCGTGGCTTTATAGTCGGTCATTTAAGGCTCTTCATTAGCGATGGGCGCTAGGTGCGGCTAGTGCACGGGCGGCGGCGACATCCGCGCTGATCGCCGTTTTCAATGCCTCCAGGGAGGCGAAACGCTGCTCTTCACGCAGCTTCTGGTGGAAAACCACCGTCAAACGCCGGTCATACAGATCGCCGGCAAAATCTAAAAGATGGACTTCAAGGTGGGCCTTGCCATCACCTTGCACCGTGGGCCGAACGCCGATATTGGCGACGCCGGGCCAGGTCTTGCCGTCGATATCGACATCGACCAGGTAAACCCCGGTGAACGGCACGCGACGGCGCTTGAGTTGAATATTCGCCGTGGGCGTACCCAGTTGGCGGGCCAGTTTCTGGCCATGCAGCACGCGTCCGGCAATCCGGTACGGACGACCCAGCAGGCGTTCGGCCAACGCGAAATCGGCGGCGGCCAACGCGTTGCGCACCTGGGTGCTGCTGACACGAATGCCGTCCAGCTCGACGGTTTGCGCGGCTTCCACGGTAAAGCCGTGGACCTGCCCGGCCTGCAACAGGAAATCGAAATCGCCGAGGCGGTCGCAACCGAAGCGGAAATCGTCGCCGACTTCCAGATGCTGCACGCCGAGGCCATCGACCAGGATGGTATCGACGAACTCGCTGGCGCTGAGTTTGCTCAAGCGCTGGTTGAAAGCCAGACACAGGACCCGGTCAACACCTTCTGCGGCCAGCAGCTGCAGCTTGTCGCGCAACCGGGCCAGACGCGCCGGCGCGGTCTCCGGGGCAAAGAATTCCCGTGGCTGCGGCTCGAAAATCACCACGCAGCTGGGTACGCCCAACTCGAGCGCACGCTCACGCAGTCGGGCCAGGATGGCCTGGTGACCACGGTGAACACCGTCAAAGTTGCCAATAGTGGCGACGCAGCCCCGATGCTGGGGGCGCAGATTGTGGAGGCCTCGAACCAGCTGCATAACGCGCTTCTTGCTCATAAAGTGGCCGATTATAACCACACCCGACGGCCGACGACAGGCAACACCGTAACCCAAAGTGAACGAGCCGACAAAACTGCCGGCCCGCGCCCGTTTTTCAAGGGTGAAACCTCAGCTCAACGCCTTGCGATTGAAGTCACGCAGGCGGAAACCGAGCAGCAGCAGCATGCCGAAATAAGCGACCACGCCAGCAACCACCAACGCACCCAGGCGCAGGAAGCGCTCCAGCATGTGGCCCTGATCCCACGCGGGCATGAAATGCATGCCGATCAACAGCACCGCCGACATCACCGCCACCGCAACCAACAGCTTGAAACCAAACTTCAGCCAGCCTGGCTGTGGCTGATACATCTGCTGCTTGCGCAGTTGATAGAAAAGGAGCCCGGCATTCAGGCAGGCGCCCGCGCTGATCGCCAGGGCCAGACCCGCGTGCGCCAGCGGACCGATCAACACCAGGTTGAACAACTGTGTAACCACCAGGGTGAAGATTGCGATTTTTACCGGCGTACGGATGTTCTGTTGCGCATAAAAGCCCGGCGCCAGCACTTTGATCACGATAATCCCGAGCAGACCGACAGAATAGGCAATCAACGCCCGCTGCGTCATTTCCGCGTCAAACCCGCTGAACTGACCGTACTGGAACAGCGAGACCGTCAACGGTTCTGCCAGAATCCCCAGCGCCAGCGCACATGGCAGCACCAGCACGAAGCACAGGCGCAGGCCCCAGTCGAGAATCCGCGAATATTCGTGGCGATCCTTGCTGGCGTAGGTTTTGGCCAATGTCGGCAACAGGATCGTGCCCAGTGCCACACCGAGCACACCGGACGGCAGCTCCATCAGACGGTCGGCGTAGTACATCCACGACACCGAGCCCGCCACCAGGAACGAAGCAAAAATGGTGTTGATGATCAGGGAAATCTGACTGACCGAGACGCCGATGATCGCGGGCAACATCTGCTTCATCACCCGCCAGACGCCGGTATCTCGAAGATTCAGGCGCGGCAGCACCAGCATGCCGATCTTTTTCAGGTGCGGCAGCTGATAGAGCAACTGCGCCAGACCACCGACCAGCACCGCCCAGCCGAGAGCCATGACCGGCGGATCGAAATACGGCGTCAGGAACAACGAAAACACGATCATGCTGACGTTCAGCAGGGTTGGCACGAACGCCGGCACCGAAAAACGGTTCCAGGTATTGAGGATCGCCCCCGCCAGCGAAGACAGGGAGATCAGCAATATATAAGGGAAGGTCACTCGGAGCAGGTCGGAGGTCAGCTGGAATTTTTCCGGCGTATCGGTGAAACCCGGGGCCGTAGCCCAGATCACCCAGGGCGCGGCAATCATGCCCAGCGCGGTGACCAGCGCCAGTACCAGCGTCAGCAGACCGGAAACGTAAGCAATAAAGGTGCGGGTCGCCTCTTCGCCCTTCTGGCTTTTATATTCGGCCAGGATCGGCACAAAAGCCTGGGAAAACGCCCCCTCGGCGAAGATCCTGCGCAGCAGATTGGGCAGTTTGAAGGCGATGAAGAAGGCGTCGGTCGCCATTCCGGCGCCGAAGGTGCGGGCAATGAGCGTGTCGCGAACAAACCCGAGAATCCGGGAAAGCATCGTGATAGAGCTGACGGCGGCCAACGATTTGAGCAGATTCATTGAAGGAATGTGTGCCTGTCGATAAACAGCAGGCGAATAACGCGCCCACTTGTGCGATACTCCGCGCCGCAACAGCACAGAGCCAAAGCTCGCGAGTTTACAGGTCAAGCGCCGGAAATAAATATCCCGCCTCTTTATACCTACCACTTAGCGGAACGTCTCAAGCGCCCTTGACAAGACATCTCTTCATCGGCATGATTCGCGGCCTATTTTGTTTGCTATTTCCTAAAAAGTCTTTCGAGGAGCTCGACGGTGGCCAACTCACCTTCCGCCAAAAAACGTGCAAAACAGGCTGAGAAGCGTCGCAGCCACAACGCCAGCCTGCGTTCCATGGTTCGTACCTACATCAAGAATGTAGTTAAGGCCATCGACGCAAAAGACGCTGAAAAAGCTCAAGCTGCATACGTTCTGGCTGTGCCAGTTATCGACCGCATGGCCGATAAAGGCATCATCCACAAGAACAAGGCTGCTCGTCATAAGAGCCGTCTGAATGGCCACGTCAAGGCACTGAAAGAAGCTGCCTAAGCGACGTAGTCATTAAAAAGCCGACCTCAGGGTCGGTTTTTTATTGCCTGTGATTTACTGAAATCAAGGCAAAAAAAGAGGAACCAACCGGTTCCTCTTTTTTTACGCAAGATTAATGAGCCGACGCCCAAGGCAGAATCGGGATCGCCGTCACCGCATTCTGCGGACTACCCTCGATCAGACGATCGCTGTAGACCAGATACACCAGCGTATTGCGCTTCTTGTCGAGGAATCGCACCACCTGCATGGTCTTGAACACCAGCGAAGTGCGCTCTTTGAACACCTCTTCGCCATCCTTCAACTCACCCTTGAAGTTGATCGGCCCGACCTGACGACAGGCAATGGACGCCTCGGCACGATCCTCGGCCAGACCCAACCCACCCTTCACACCACCGGTCTTGGCGCGCGACAGATAGCAGGTCACACCCTCGACCTTTGGATCATCGAATGCCTCGACCACGATCCGGTCGTTCGGCCCGACAAACTTGAACACCGTCGACACCTGGCCGATTTCCTCGGCCGAGGCCAGCAATGGCAACACCATCAGCAAGCCCAACAATCCTTTTGCCATGCGCATAGCGTTTTCCTTACACCAGAATCAGGTTGTCACGGTGAACCAGTTCCGGCTCAGCCATGTAACCCAGCAAACCGACAATCGCATCCGACGACTGACCGATGATTTTTTGCGCCTCCAGCGCGCTGTAGTTGGCCAGGCCACGGGCGATCTCACGACCGTCCGGCGCCACGCAAACCACCATTTCGCCGCGACGGAAACTGCCCTGAACCAGTTTGACGCCGACCGGCAGCAGGCTTTTGTTGCCTTGGGACAATGCGGAAACCGCGCCATCATCCAGCACCAGCGTGCCACGGGTTTGCAGATGTCCGGCCAGCCACTGCTTGCGCGCTGCCAACATGCCGCGCTCAGGCGACAGCAGCGTACCGATGCGCTCGCCCGCCTTCAGACGATCGAGCACACGCTCCAGTCGCCCACCGACAATAATGGTGTGCGCACCGGAACGGGCCGCCAGCCGCGCCGCGCGCAGCTTGGTCTGCATACCGCCACGCCCCAGCGCACCGCCAGTGCCGCCCGCTACCGCATCCAGCGTCGGATCATCGGCGCGCGCTTCGTAAATCAGCTGGGCATCAGGGTTATTGCGCGGATCGGCGTCGAACATGCCGTCGCGATCCGTCAGGATCACCAGCAGATCGGCCTCGACCAGGTTGGCCACCAGCGCCGCGAGCGTGTCATTGTCGCCAAAACGGATTTCATCGGTGACCACGGTGTCGTTTTCGTTGATCACCGGGATGACTTTCAGCTCGACCAGCGCGCGCAAGGTGCTGCGAGCATTCAGGTAGCGCTTGCGGTCGGACAGGTCGTCGTGGGTCAGGAGAATCTGCGCAGTGTGCCGACCATGCTCGGCAAAGCTCGATTCCCAGGCCTGCACCAGACCCATCTGACCGATTGCTGCAGCGGCCTGGAGTTCGTGCATCGCACTGGGTCGCACGGTCCAACCCAGGCGACTCATGCCCGCCGCCACTGCCCCGGAGGACACCAGCACCAGCTCGACGCCGGCCTCATGCAAAGCCACCATCTGCTCGACCCAGACACCCATTGCCGCGCGATCCAGCCCCTTGCCATCCGCTGTCAGCAAAGCGCTGCCGATCTTCACGACCCAACGCTGCGCACCTGTCACCTTGCTCCGCATCATCTTCAACCTTAGCTTGAGGGCAGCGCGACCTGGCACTGCCCGTGACGTTATTCGTGGTTCTTCGTGACCAACAATCGATTTCCAGATACTAAAACGCCGCTCGATTGAGCGGCGCTTAAGTTTACTGCAACGAATCAGTCACGCACGTAAATGATTTCCGGACCGTCTTCGTCATCCACATCTTCTTCGTCCCAGTCATCGTCGCCAATGTCATGGACCGACTTCACGCCGCTGCGACGCAGGGCACGCTTGTCATCCAGCGCCTGCAACTGAGCGCGGGCTTCGTCTTCGATGCGCTGATCGAGATCAGCCAGTTCTTCCTTGTAGGCCGGGTCATTGGCCAGGCGATCGGCACGATCTTCGAGGTAACGCATGATGTCGCGCGTCAGGCGCTCGGTGCCTTCTTTGGCAATGGCCGAGATCACGTAGACCGGACCGGTCCACTCCAGACGCTCAACGATTTCCTTGACGCGTTCTTCGTGCTCTTCTTCGAGGATCTGGTCGCACTTGTTCAGCACCAGCCAGCGATCACGCTCGGCCAGCGAAGGGCTGAACTTGATCAGCTCGTTGACGATCACTTCAGCGGCGTCCGGTGCACTGCTTTCATCCAGCGGCGCCATGTCCACGAGGTGCAGCAGCAGACGGGTACGCGCCAGGTGCTTGAGGAAACGGATACCGAGACCCGCACCGTCGGAAGCACCTTCGATCAGACCCGGAATGTCGGCGATGACGAAGCTTTTCCAGCGATCGACACTGACCACACCCAGGTTTGGCACCAGGGTAGTAAAGGGGTAATCGGCAACTTTCGGCTTGGCGGCCGAAACCGAACGGATAAAGGTACTTTTACCGGCATTCGGCAGACCTAGCAGGCCAACGTCCGCCAGAACCTTCATTTCCAGTTTCAGGTCACGCTGCTCGCCCGGCTTGCCCGGCGTCGTCTGACGCGGCGCACGGTTGGTACTGGATTTGAAACGGGTATTGCCCAGACCGTGCCAGCCGCCCTGAACCACCATCAGTTTCTGACCGGCCTTGGTCAGGTCACCGATGACTTCCTGGGTGGCGGAGTCGATCACGGTGGTGCCGACCGGCACGCGCAGGATCAGGTCTTCACCCTTCTTGCCGGTGCAGTCGGTGCTGCCACCATTGGAGCCACGCTCGGCATCGAAGTGCCGGGTGTAACGGTAGTCCACCAGGGTGTTGAGGTTTTCGTCGGCCATCATGAAGATGGAACCGCCGTCACCGCCGTCACCGCCGTTCGGGCCACCGTTTTCAATGAATTTTTCCCGACGGAAACTCATGCAGCCATTGCCGCCGTCACCAGCCTTTACGCGGATCGATACTTCATCAACAAACTTCATAACCAACGCCTCTCGCCGTACGGACGAGCCGAAAAACAATCAAGACATAAGACTCTTGCAAAAATGAGCGCAGCGACCCCAATCCACGACCTGCATCGCACGCCGGCAGCCCATACAAACAGCTTTGCAAGAGACTCACCCCACAAACGAAAAAGCCCCGTCGCAAGACAGGGCTTCTCCAGCACTCTCGCAGTTAGGCTGCGACAACGCTCACGTAACGACGACCGAAGGCGCCTTTTACTTCAAACTTGATCACGCCTTCGATTTTCGCGAAGAGAGTGTGATCTTTACCCATGCCAACGCCGTAGCCAGCGTGGAATTGGGTGCCGCGCTGACGCACGATGATGTTGCCGGCCTTGATGACCTGGCCGCCATACATCTTCACGCCAAGGCGTTTGGCTTCTGAGTCGCGACCGTTACGGGTACTACCACCAGCTTTTTTGTGTGCCATGAGTTCAATTCTCCTAGTGAGGAATTAGGCTGTAATTAAGCCTGAATACCGGTGATTTTGATCTCGGTGAACCACTGGCGGTGGCCCATACGCTTCATGTGGTGCTTACGGCGACGGAACTTGATGATGCGGACTTTATCGTGACGACCTTGGGAGATCACTTCAGCCTTGACGGTTGCGCCAGCAACAACAGGTGCGCCGATGTTCACGTCGTCGCCGTTGGCGACCAACAGAACGCGGTCAAAAGTCACGGATTCGCCAGTAGCGACTTCCAGTTTTTCGATCTTCAGGTATTCACCTTCAGCGACCTTGTATTGCTTACCACCGGTAACGATTACTGCGTACATGGTATTTCTCCGATAATCCTGCTCACCCAGCTCTTTATAAGAAGAGGTATTGGCTGGCATGGCTGCATGGGGCTGGAACGGCCCAAGTGCAATTGCGTAAGGCAGGTGCTGCCCAGGAAGTTCAGGGTGCGCGATTGTACGCAAGCCTTCGAAGTCATGCAAGGGGCCGTCCATCGCGCCTTGACAGGCCCGGACGTGGGTCCTAGCATGCCGCGCAACCCTTCTGGAGCACCTGTCGCTGATGCAACCCCAAGCTTTCTACCGCGCGGTGGCGGACGATTTTAGCGCCGTCGACGGCATCATCAAGAAGCAGCTGACTTCCCGAGTGCCGCTGGTATCGAAAATCGGCGATTACATCACGTCGGCCGGCGGCAAACGCCTGCGTCCTTTACTGGTGCTGCTATGTGGCAAGGCTCTGGGTCGCGAAGGCGACGACATGCGCCTGCTGGCCGCTACCATCGAATTCCTGCACACCGCCACCCTGCTGCATGACGACGTGGTCGACATGTCCGGCATGCGCCGTGGCCGTTCGACCGCCAACGCCATGTGGGGCAACGCCCCGAGCGTACTGGTCGGCGACTTCCTGTACTCGCGCTCGTTCGAGATGATGGTCGAACTGGGCTCGATGCCGGTGATGAAGATCCTGTCCCAGGCCACGCGCATCATCGCCGAAGGCGAAGTGCTGCAGCTGTCCAAGGTTCGCGACGCCAGCACCACCGAAGAAACCTACATGGAAGTCATCCGCGGCAAGACCGCGATGCTTTTCGAAGCGTCGACCCACAGCGCCGCGGCGCTGGCCGGTGCCACCGCCGAGCAGAGCGAAGCCCTGCGCACTTTCGGCGATCACCTGGGCGTGGCGTTCCAGCTGGTCGACGACCTGCTCGACTACAAGGGCGACGCCGAAACCCTGGGCAAGAACGTCGGTGACGATCTGGCCGAAGGCAAGCCGACACTGCCGCTGATCTACACCATGCGCGAAGGCACGCCAGAGCAAGCTGCACTGGTACGTCAGGCGATCCAGAAAGGCGGGATCGAAGACCTGGAAAGCATCCGCATCGCCGTGGAAGCCTCCGGTTCGCTGGAGTACACCGCGCAACTGGCCCGCGATTACGTGGCCCGTGCGATCAAATGCCTCGACGCATTGCCAGCCAGCGAATACCGCGATGCACTGGTTGAACTGAGCGAATTCGCGGTCGCCCGCACGCACTGATCAACGCCGCATCATAAAAAACCGCAGCCTCCGTTGGAGCCTGCGGTTTTTTGTTGCCTGCCATCAGCGGCTAAAACCCTATACAATGTGCGACTTTTAGCGATCCACTCTCCAAGGAGCCTTAGTGAGCACGTTGCCACCCTGCCCGAAATGCAATTCCGAATACACCTACGAAGACGGCACCCAACTGGTGTGCCCGGAGTGTGCCCACGAGTGGTCTGCCGGCGGTGAAGCCGAAGTGGCATCCGACGACGCCGTGAAGAAAGACTCGGTCGGTAACGTCCTGCAGGACGGCGACACCATCACCGTGATCAAAGACCTGAAGGTCAAGGGCACCTCGCTGGTGGTCAAGGTCGGCACCAAGGTCAAGAACATCCGTCTGTGCGATGGCGATCACGACATCGACTGCAAGATCGACGGCATCGGCCCGATGAAACTCAAATCCGAGTTCGTCAGAAAAGTCTGAGTCTGCTGTCTTCCATCCCGCGCCCGCCGTGGGATGGAGCTTTACCCTCCCCCGCATTCCCCGGCAAATCCACGCGATAGCCAAACGCCAGCCGTTTTGACCTTACGCAATCTTTACCCGCAAAAAATCACAAACCGCCAATAGGCGCTTGCTATTTGACGAATAAGAATTATTCTCATTGAAACCCTTTCAATGGAGATGAGACCCATGACTTATTTGATCGACGCCTGGCTGGATCGCCCGCACCCATACCTCAGGATCCTGCATCGGGAAACCGGTGAAGTCTGTGCCGTACTGGAAGAAGAGGCCCTGCACGAATTGCAGGATCAAGGGGATCTGGACGTCAGCGGCCTGAGTTCCAGCGAGCCATTGGTGCTCAAGGAGCTGGTGCGCAATCTGTTCCTGTTCTGCTATGCCCGGGCCTTGCGCCCGACCAGTGAACTGCACAACAAGATCGAAGTATGAGAACGGCGGAGAAACCCTGCACAAGCCATGCTTGTGCAGGGTAACGGGATTACAGAACGTCGAGCAGCTCGACGTCGAACACCAGAACGCTGTGCGGCGGGATGCTGCCAACGCCTTGAGCGCCATAAGCCAGTTCGCTCGGCACGTACAGGCGCCATTTGCTGCCGGCATTCATCAGTTGCAGGGCTTCGGTCCAGCCAGCGATAACGCCGCCAACAGGGAATTCAGCCGGCTGGCCACGCTCGTAGGAGCTGTCGAACACAGTGCCGTCGATCAGCGTGCCGTGGTAGTGAGTACGCACGGTGTCTTCACGGGATGGCTTGGCGCCTTCACCTTGAGTCAGCACTTCGAACTGCAGGCCGGAAGCCAGGGTGGTGATGCCTTCTTTCTTGGCGTTTTCAGCCAGGAATGCCAGGCCTTCGCCAGCGGCGGCTTCAGCCTTGGCAGCGGCTTCGGCCTGCATGATCTCGCGGATCACCTTGAAGCTGGCGGACATGGCTTCCTGGCTTACACGGCTTTCCTTACCGGCGAATGCGTCGGTCAGGCCGGCCAGGATGGCGTCCAGGCTGACACCCGGTGGCGGGTTGTCGCGCAGCTGGTCACCCAGCTGACGGCCGATGCCGTAGCTGACGCGGGTTTCGTCGGTGGACAGATTTACTTCGGACATGACACTGCTCCGCTGTGCGGACGGCCTCAGGACCTGCCGTGCGTACACAGCGCGTCCCGGCGCGCCCGGAACCAAAAGGGCGAGCAGACTAGCACAGATGTTCCGGCATTGATCAGGCCCCGGGGGCCTACAGCGCGGATCGCCAGGCCAGCGGCACCTTCAGGCTTTCTTCGCCACTGGCACCAAGACCGCACATTTCATCATGCACCGAGGTGTGCACCAGGTTGAACGGCAGTACCGGCAAGTTATGCAGCACATCCCGGGCATGTTCAACCGAACGCAGCGTCAGCATTTTCCCCTGCGGATCGCTCAGCGGATACGCCGCACCATGCATCCGGGCCTCCAGCAGATAGATCCCGCCTTCCATGGAGATCAGGTTCAGTTCGTCGACCTTTCTGGCGACGGCAAACGCATTCAACTCTTGCAGGTTCATGAACGCACCTCACGCAGTGGCGAGCCTTGAGACCTACAGGGATAGGCCTCGGCCGATCAAAGCACAAGCCACAAACGACACCGCCCGTCTGTTTCGCAACAGACGGGCGGTTTTGTTACAGCAAGCGACAGCTCATCAGTGCTTGGTGAGCTTGTCCAGATAACCCATGGCGAACGCCGAGATCACGAAGGTCATGTGGATGATCACGTACCACATCAAGTGCTCGGGATCGACGTTCTTGGCATCCATGAAGATCCTCAGCAGGTGGATCGAGGAGATCGCCACGATCGACGCCGCCACTTTCATCTTCAGTGACGAAGAGTCCATGGTGCCCAGCCAGCTGAGCTTCTCTTTGCCTTCATCGATGTTCAGCTCGGACACGAAGTTTTCGTAGCCGGAAATCATCACCATCACCAGCAAGCCGCCGACCAGCGCCATGTCGATCAGCGACAGCAGCACCAGAATCAGCTCGGACTCGGCCATGGAGAAGACGTTGGGAATGACATGAAACACTTCCTGGAAGAATTTCAATGCCAGCGCCAGCAGCCCGAGGGACAGCCCGATGTAGATCGGCGCCAGCAGCCAGCGCGTGGCGTACATTGCATTTTCGATAAAGCGTTCCATTGACTCTCACACAAGAAGGGTTGAAATCGGCGGCGAGTATACCAGCCGCCCATGACAGCCAGAAACCGTCCGAAAATCCGCCACCTGCGTGTGTATGTCAAAGTTTTTCTGCTAGTGTCCAAACCATTGACAGCCCAGCGACAGTGGACAGGACGACTGGAAATGGATGTGCGATTGCCGATAACGACTGCCGGAATTTGCTTCGCCTTATTGCTTGGCGGGTGTTCGCCCGGCGATGAAAAGCACGCCGTCAGCCTCGAAGAAAAGACCGCGCAGTTCGAGCAATCGCTGGACGCCATCACCGACCCGAAACTCAAGGACGCCATAACCGAACTCGGCGGCTCGCTGCTGTTGCTCGAACGCGCGCAACAGCGACTCGACAACAAACCGTCCCGGACCGAATACGGCGAAGACGCCCTCGGCGTACTCCGGCATTACCCGACACCGCAGGCGCTGGTCGACACCTTCATCAATGGCCTGTTCGTGTTGCACAAGGATTCCAGCTCCGATTACCTCACCGATCTGCAACCGGTGTTCCCTTTCGTGCTCAACATCCCCGGCGGCTTTCTGTTCCCCCATGGCGTGGAATGGCAATCGGTGACCCTGAGCAATAAACGGGTCATCGCCTACCAGCCGGAATGGTCGGAGACCGATCCGGGCATTCAGCTGAGTCCGTCCAGCTCCAACGTCACCAACCCCGATGACCTGACCGTCACCTACCCGTTCATCGAAGGGCTGAATGTGGACAAGAAGAACCTGCCACGCCCGGTCAGCCTGCAAGGCCGGGTGGAAGTCATCGCCCCGAAACGCCTGCACAGTTTCAATCTGGATAAAAAGGACGTCGGCCAGACCCGCTCCGACGGCAATCTCAGCGTGACCTTGCTGAAACTGGACACGCACTACGCCGAACTCGAGTTCAGCAACCAGCTGCCGCTCGCCCCGGAAGTCGCCAATACCCGGCTCAATCCGTTGATCGTCCAGGCCCGCGACTCGACGGGCCAGTATCTGGTGCGTGCCGGCGCCATCAACGAAAACCCTGAGCAGGTGGCGTTCTATCAAAAACAACTGGCCTACCTGCAACAACAAAAAGCCTGGAGCGAGGCGCTGGAAAAAAAGCTGGACGACGAACAGCAGGCCTTTGAGCAACAGCATCCGCACCACTACAACAAGGTGTACTTCAACGGCCCGATCGACACCCTTGAAGTCAGTCTGCTGGATTTTTCCGAAGCAACCGTCACCCGCAAGGCGCTGGATCTGCCCGTGCGCGAGTTCGATCCACACACCACGGAAAAAACCGTGCAGCCGCTCGACCTGCCGATCACCGTCTACGACGACCAGGCGCCCGACTGGCTCAAGGGCGCGTCCCTGACTGAAGAACAGCTGAAAAGCGGCGTTCATATCCGCCAGTCGGTTGAAGAGCCGAGCGCCGCGCGCATCGAGTTCGAGCACCGCAAAACCTTCAATGATGAAATGCTCGGCGACGACTTCAGCCCCGGCGAAAGCCCGGTGACGTTCTTCACTGAAAAGCACAACGGCAAACTCGACGAGCCAATCGAACTGCCACCCGAGGCGTATCAGGTCGATCCGCTACAGGCGACCATCACCTACGACCTGAACCTGTTCCCGGAAACCCCGGCGATTGCCGTCGGCTCGATGCCGATGTTCCTGGCGACGGTGGACAAACAGGCTTATGAAGCCAAGGCCCTGCCCAAAGGTCTGGAAATCAGAAACAACGCGCTGGTGGTGGATTTGAAGCGATACCCGGCCAACGAATGGCGATTCTTCGTCAAGGACGACAGCGGTCATTATCTGAAACAGATTCTGTCGGTCAGCCACGACGCGAGCGCGGAAGGGCCGGCGTTATTCGGCGTGCATTATTTCTACGGCCATCCGACGCGCGTGGAAACCTACCAGCGAACCGACCTCGCCACCGTGCAATACGGCTTTGAGGTCAAACTCGACAAGGCGCAGACCCAGGGCGCTGCGCCCTGATCGACGCTGATGGTCGGCGCTGATGATCTAGTGATCGAAAGTGCCGATGCTGCGTCCGCGCCCACCGTTGATCTGCCGCAACTGCGCCTGCAGATGCAGCGACCAGATCTGTGGATCATTGGCCAGTTCATAGCCGTGCATCGTCAGGCTTTCGACGATGGTGTCGAGAATCGACTCGGCGGCGATCGGTCCGTGAAACGGACCCTGGGCTTTGATGGCGGAAGGTTGTTCACCGGCCATGCCGGCGGCGAAGAGCAACGTCCACATGCCGTTATCGCCGGCCAACGGCTTGATGGCGCATTCGATACGGGTCACGAGACCCAGGCATTGACGGGTGAGGCAGAGGTTGCGCGACATGGCGGCGACCCTCGGTAAAGCCGGTGTTCAGCCCTTGCTGAAGAGCTGTTTCGATCCAGTGATACTGTCGATGTCCTTGAGCAGAGAATAGAAGAAAAGTCCGCCGCGCAAGCCGCATAGAACCAGAAGGCGCCGAATGGTCATTGTGTGAATATTGACGCCAGAGTGATGGCACTTTTGCCGACGTTCGCGACAAAACAAAAAACGGGAGCACAAGGCTCCCGTTTCTTTGACTGCCGCCAGACTCAAGCCGGTTTGGCCTCCGCCAGCGCCTCCTGCGCCAGTTCCTTCTCGGCTTCTTTCAGATCCTCTTCGCTGATCATCTCGGCAATCACCCGCAGACGCTCCACCACCCGCGCGTTGACGCTGCCTTCCGGGAACTCGCCCTCTTCGTTTGGCTCGCCGGCCGGTTCGCCCACCAGCAGGCTCAACGCTTCGTCGGCCTGACGCACTGCGTAAACGTGGAACTGCCCGGCACGCACCGCCGCCAGCACCTTCTCGTCGAGCATCAGCGTAGCGACGTTGGCCTGCGGAATGATCGCGCCCTGCTCGCCCGTCAAACCGCGCGCTTCGCAGAGACGGAAGAAGCCTTCGATCTTCTCGTTGACCCCGCCCACCGCCTGCACTTCGCCGAACTGGTTGATCGAGCCGGTGATCGCGAAGCACTGCTTGAGCGGGGTTTTCGACAACGCCGAAATCAGCGTGCACGCCTCGCCCAGCGACGCACTGTCGCCATCGACGTAGCCGTAGGATTGCTCCAGCGCGATGCTCGCGGAAATCGCCAGCGGGAACTCCTGGGCGTAACGGCTGCCCAGATACCCGGTGAGGATCATCACGCCCTTGGAGTGAATCGGCTGGCCGAGGTTGACCTCACGCTCGATGTCGACAATGCCGCTGCCGCCCGGGTACACCGTGGCGGAAATCCGCGCCGGCACGCCAAACGCCGAGTCGCCGACTTCGAGCACGGTCAGGCCGTTGCACTTGCCGACCGCCGCGCCGTCGGTGTCGATCAGGATGATCCCCGCCAGCATGTCGTCGAGAATTCGCGCCGACACCCGGCCGGTGCGGGTGGCCTTGGCCTTGAGGGCACGCTCGATATGGCCGGCGTCGGTCATTTCATCATTGGCCAGATGCCGTATGAAATCCGCCTCGCTGACCAGCTGAAACAGATCACCGATCCGCGCCGACAAACGCCCCTGGTGTTCGGCCAGTCGCGCACTGTAAGTCGCCAGACGCGCTACCGCGTCGGCGGTCAGCGGCGCCATGCCTTCTTCGGAAGTGCGGGTTTTCAGCAACTGGGCGAACTGCTCCAGGCTTTCGTCGACCATCGGGATGTCTTCGTCGAAGTCCACCAGAACGCGGAACATCTCCTGGAAGTCCGGATCGAGGTCCTGCAGCGTGTAGTACAGCTGACGGGCGCCGATGATGATCACTTTGACCTGCAACGGAATGTGCTGCGGATTGAGCGTCATGGTGGCGAAACGGCCCATTTCGCCCAGCGGCGATTCCATTTTCAGCTTGCGCGACTGCAGGGCGCGCTTGAGCGCATCCCATACGAACGGCTCACCGAGCATTTTTTCCGCTTCAAGAATCAGGAAACCACCATTGGCGCGGTGCAGTGCACCCGGGCGTAGCTGACGATAAGTGGTGTAGAGCGCGCCCTGATCGGTGGTGTATTCGATGCGACCAAACAGATTTTCATAGGTCGGATGCGGTTCGAACACCACCGGCGCACCGCCGCTGGCCGGATGGCCGACCACCAGGCTCGGGGCATATTGCTCCTCCAGCAGCTTGCGCGCGACCGCATCGGTCTTGCTGTCATCGACCAGTTGCTCGACCACGGTTTTCAGCAGATAGACCTGCATCGCTTGCAGGTAACCGCAGACGGCCGCGTTTTCCGCGTACTTTTCCGACAGCGGTGCGAGCAAAGGCTGCAGGGCCAGGGTGATGGTTTCTTCGTTGAGCTGACGCAGCTGGTTGCTCGACTCGCGCTTCCATTGCGGCAGGCTGGCGAGTTCTTCGTTCAGACGTTCTTCGAGGCCGGAAATGTCCTCATGGAAACGCTCGCGCTCGGCTTCCGGCAACTGGGCGAATTCGGCTTCGTCCAGCGCCTTGCCTTCAAGCATCGGAGTGAAGGCGATGTTGCTGCTGTCGCGGTACAGGGCGACGTCTTTTTCCAGGGCCAGACGTTCAATGACGTCCAGCGCCTTGTCGTAGCGCTGGTTGAAGGCGCGGTCGATGGCGCTCTTCTTCTGCTGGTAGGACGGGTGTTCGAACACCGCAGGAAAAGTCGCCAGCAGGTTGTCGATCAGGCCGTTGATGTCGCCGATGAAAGCAGCGGCGCTACCCGATGGCAGTTCCAGGGCGCGGGGCTCGCGCGGCTCATCGAAATTGTTGACGTAGACCCAGTCCGCCGGGGTCTGCAGGCGTTTGCCTTCGGCCTTCAGGTAGCGTTTGACGAACGAGAAACGGCCGGTGCCGGGCTCGCCCATGACGAATACGTTGTAACCGGGACGTGGCATGGCCACACCGAACTGCAAGGCTTCGACCGCACGTTCCTGGCCGAGCACACCGCGAAAGGGCTCCAGATCATTGGTGGTAGTGAAGCTGAACTGTTCAGCGGAAAACGGACGGGTCAGCGCTTCGGGCGCTAGACGCAAGCTGGCAGCAACAGGATCAGGCATCGGGCTTCCTTAACAATCAGGCGGGGCAGATAGCGGCATTCTGGCGCTGCCCGAGCCCCACTGGCAAGGCGCGCCATACGACAAAGCATAGACAACCGGCCAACCTTGACGCAGCCCCAGTGAAACCGGGGGTATCGCCAAATCTTTCGGAAAAAACCACGGAACCCCGGGAACGTGCCTAAACTCCAAACTGCGCGGCTGGAACTAATACCGGCCCACTGGCTTCGTTTGGATCTGTTTCGTACAGAGCTTGGGGGGCCAGAACCCTGTCCATTGGTATGCACATAAAGAGAACAAAGCTATGAAACGGATTCTTCTCGGTACTCTCTTCACCGCTGTATCCATCAACGCAATGGCGCAAGCTCCAGGCGGCCCGGATTGCGGTTGGGGCAACATGCTGTTCGAAGGTCAGCGTGGCACCCCGGCTCACTTCCTGGCCTCCACCACCAACGGCACCTCCGGCAACGCCACGTTCGGCATGACGTCCGGCACCAACGGTTGCTCCACCAACGCATCGCTGACCTACGGCGGCAAATCCTGGTTTGCCATGAATGGCATGATGAACGAGCTGTCCGAAGACATGGCAAAAGGCAACGGCGAAGCGCTGACGACCTATGCCGTGGTACTGGGCGTGGCGCCGGAAGACCGTGCGCACTTCGCCGCCGTCACTCACGAGCACTTCCAGCAGATCTTCAGCAAGGCTGACGTGACCGCCGAAGACGTGCATACCAACACCCTGGCCGTTCTGAAGGCAGACCCACGTCTGGCCAAGTACGCGACTCAGGCTTAAGCTCGACCCACCCGCTTCTTTCGGGAAGCGGGTTTTATTTTTTCGACCCGCCCTTCTTGGGTCTTTGTTTCTTTCGACTTAAGTTGCCATTTATGCTCAAACGCCTTGCCTGGCTGGCGCTGTGTGTCTGCGCCCCGCTGTCCGCCGCGCCTCACGTCGACCCTCAACGTTTGCAGCAACTGGCCAACGACCGCTTCTGGATTTCCCTCGGTCATTACGAAACCGCCAAGCTTGGTGGCTGGCGCAGCTACGTCAGCGACAAAAAATTCTTCCTCGCCCCCGATGGCAACGAACATCCCGACCATGAACTGGCCTCCACCGTGCAAGCGCTGTACGCCCCGGCCAGTCTCGGTGAGCAACACGCCCAGTGCGTCTACCCCGCACGCACCCGCTGGCTGAAAGATCAACTCAACCTCACCGATCTGCCGGCGCCGGACTGCGCCGAATTCAAGAAATGGTTCAAGGACGTCTCGCCCCACAGCGCGGTGATGATTTTCCCGGCGGCCTACCTCAACAGTCCGTCGTCGATGTTCGGCCACACCCTGCTGCGCATCGACCAGGCTGACGTGCAGAGCGACAAGACTTCGCTGCTCAGTTACGCGATCAACTTCGGCGCCTACATCGAAGGTTCCGACAACAGCATTCTCTACGCCTGGAAAGGCCTGATGGGCGGTTATCCGGGGCTGTTCGCGCTGGTGCCCTATCAGGAAAAACTCTCGGAATACCGCAGCCTGGAAAACCGCGACCTGTGGGAATACCGGCTCAATCTGACGCAGGCCGAAACCGCGCGCATGGTCGAGCATGTCTGGGAGTTGAAGCAGATCCAGTTCGACTATTTCTTCTTCGATGAAAACTGCTCCTATCGCCTGCTCGAACTGTTGCAGGTGGCGCGCCCGAGTTTGCGCCTGACCGAACAATTCCCGCTGACCGCGATCCCCACCGATACAGTCAAAGCGGTGAAGGAGGCCGGGCTGGTCGAACACATCGAATACCGCCCGTCCCGCGAGCGCGAACTGCTCAGCCGCGCCGAGCCCTTGAGCGGCGAAGAACAGGACTGGGTGCTGAAAGTCAGCGCCGACCAGCAGCAACTTCAGGACCCGGCCTTCAAGGCCCTGCCCCGTGATCGGCAAGCGCTGATCATCGACGCGGCGTATCGGCTGGAGCGCTACCGCGCCAACGGCCAGGAACGTGATCCACAGCGAGCGCAGCGCAGTTTCGAGTTGCTGCGGGCGATCAACAAGAACCCGGCGCCCGAGCTGCAAATTCCGCAACCGGGCCTGCCCGAAGACGGCCACGAATCGCGCACCTGGCAGGCCGGTCTCGGCACGCGCGGCGATCGCGCGTTCGGCGAGTACGGCTTGCGCATGGCCTATCACGACCTCAACGACAACGCCGAAAGTTTCCCCCTCGGCGCACAGATCGAAATCCTGCAGATGAAGCTGCGCCAGTACGAAGGCAATCACTGGCAATTCCAGCAACTGGATCTGGCGACCATCCGCTCGCTGACGCCGCGCAATGCGCTGTTGCAACCGTTGTCGTGGCAAGTCACCGGTGGTCTTGAACGTGTGCCGGGCAAACATGATGACGAGACGTTGGTCAGCCACGTCAACGGTGGCGGTGGCGGAACCTGGGCGCTGGGTGACGATGTGCTGGGTTTTGCCCTCGGCACCGTGCGCGTTGAACACAACAATGATTTCGCCGAGTTCGTTTCACCCGCCGGCGGTTTCAATACCGGCGTGTTGTGGAAAAACCCGCTGGGCAATCTCAGCCTGGAGGCCAAAGGCGATTACTTCTTCAATGGTGAAGTGCGCCGTAGCCTGAGTCTGAACCAGCAGTGGGAATTTTCGCGCAACCTCGGCCTGCGCCTGAGTGCCCAGCGCGAATTCAGCCATCTGGCTACGCCGGAGACCGAGGTGATGCTGGAAGTGAAGTGGTATCACTACTGATCCCGAACATTTCCCCGCTCCCACAGGAATCTCCACTGGTTAACGAATTACTTACAGGCCTTTCACCAAAGCCCGACGAATCATCTTCTAGACTTTCCCTATCAGCCGTTTGACGGCCCGGGAGAGTGTGATGTGGCGGTGTGCGGTTTTTGCGGGCTTGTTGCTGTTGCTGGGTGGCTGTCAGAGCACCCACGAAGATCTGATCGCCAAGGGTTATCCACCGGCGTTCGCCGACGGTTTCGATGACGGTTGCATCAGCGGTCGCCAGGCGGCCGGTTCGATCAGCGGCGAGTTTCGCAAGAATGTGCCGCGCTATCTCAAGGACAAGCAATACGCCGAGGGCTGGAGCGACGGCTTCCGGCAGTGTCAGGCGATGCTGGAAAACAAGGATCGCGAACAGTATCGCAACGAGCACTGGGACGAACGCGAGCGCGCCTGGCAGCAGGAGAAGGATCAGGGCGCCGCGCGGGCTTATCGTTCGCAGTAGGTCGTTTCCAGACATCCGGCGAAACCTTTTGCCTGCGACCATGGCCCAACGGTTGTAACAGGAGCCCATCATGAGTCGCGCCTTCGTCAACGAAGACAATGCCGCTGCGCAAGCCGATCAGCCGGTCGAACGGCAGGTCAGTACACAGCCCAATTACGTAACGCCGCAAGGACTTGCCCAGTTGCAGGCGAAAGTCGCCGAACTGCAAACCCTGCACGCCGAACAGTCCGCCAAGGGCGAACAGGCCGACAAGCAGCGGCTGGCCGATCTCGAACGGGATTTGCGTTATTTCAATCAACGGGTCGGTAGCGCTCAGGTCGCACCGGCCCCGACGTCGAACGACAAAGTGCAGATCGGCAGTTGGGTGACCTACGCCGACGAACACGACACCGAGCGCCGGGTGCAACTGGTCGGCGAGGATCAGGCCGATGCGGCCAACGGCCTGATCAACTGGGCCTCACCGCTGGGCCGTGCGCTGCTTGGCGCGCGGCTCAACGATGAAGTGCTGTGGCAGCGTCCGGTTGGAGATCAAGTGATTGAAGTGATCCGCATCGAGCGCTCTTGAACCTCGTTGCTTAAACCACGCCTTGGGCGAGCATCGCGTCGGCGACCTTGACAAAGCCGGCGATGTTCGCGCCTTTGACGTAGTTGATCCGGCCGTTTTCCTCACCGTAATGCACGCAGGCGTGGTGGATCGACTGCATGATCCCGTGCAACTTGCTGTCCACCTCGCCGCCCGTCCACAGTAGGCGCATGGCGTTCTGCGACATCTCCAGCCCACTGACCGCCACGCCGCCGGCATTCGAGGCCTTGCCCGGCGCGAACAGAATGCCAGCCTCGATAAAGATATCCACAGCCTCGAGGGTGGTCGGCATGTTCGCGCCCTCGGCCACGCAGGTGCAGCCGTTGCGCAGCAAGGTGCGGGCGGATTCGGCGTCGAGTTCGTTCTGGGTCGCGCATGGCAGCGCGATGTCGCACGGCAACGACCATGGCAGGTGGCCGGGGCGGAACTCCAGGCCGAATGCCGCCGCCAATTCGCTGATCCGCCCACGCTTGACATTCTTCAGTTCCAGCAGCGCCAGCCACTGTTCTTCACTCAGGCCCGCCTCGCAGTACAGCGTGCCTTCGGAGTCGGACAGGGAAATCACCTTGCCGCCCAGATCCATCACCTTGCGGGCTGCGTACTGCGCAACGTTGCCGGAGCCGGAGATCGCCACGCGCTTGCCTTCGACGGTCTGCTCGCGGCGCTTGAGCATTTCCTCGGCGAAATACACGCATCCGAAACCGGTGGCTTCCGGGCGGATCAGACTGCCGCCGTAGGTCATTCCCTTGCCGGTCAGCACGCTGGTGAACTGGTTGCTCAGGCGTTTGTACTGGCCGAACAGGAAACCAATCTCCCGTGCGCCAACACCGATATCACCGGCCGGTACGTCCACGTCGGCACCGATGTGGCGGTACAGCTCGCTCATGAACGCCTGGCAGAAACGCATGACTTCGGCGTCGCTCTTGCCCTTCGGATCGAAGTCCGAACCGCCCTTGCCGCCACCCATGGGCAGCGATGTCAGGGAGTTCTTGAAGGTCTGTTCGAAGGCGAGGAATTTCAGCACGCCCATGTTCACCGAAGGGTGGAAGCGCAAACCGCCCTTGTACGGACCGATGGCGCTGTTCATCTGGATGCGGAATCCGCGATTGACCTGAACCTTGCCCTGATCGTCGACCCACGACACGCGGAACACCATCGCCCGCTCCGGCTCGCAGATGCGCTCCAGAATTCCCGAGGTCAGATAGCGCGGATGGGCTTCGAGAAACGGCCACAGGCTGCGCAGGACCTCTTCCACGGCTTGGTGGAATTCGGGTTGATCCGGATCGCGTTTTTTCAGACGGGCGAGGAAGGATTCGACGGATTCGATCATGGGAAAAGTCTCGGCAAATTTGTTGTCGTTGGAGGAGATTGAGCCGGACTGTAACAAACGACATGTACACAGCAACAGACAAAAATGTCGCATTTATGAAAACAAATAGTACACACGCTATAAATCAGTCTGAATTTCAGACAAAAAAAAGCGGAACCCGAAGGCTCCGCTTTTTCATGCAACCAACCTGTGATCAGGCCAGTTTCTTGTGGCGTACCCGGTGTGGCTGGGCCGCTGCTTCGCCGAGACGCTTTTTGCGATCGGCTTCGTACTCGGTGTAGTTGCCTTCGAAGAGCACCGCTTGCGAGTCGTCTTCGTACGCCAGGATGTGAGTCGCGACGCGGTCAAGGAACCACCGATCGTGAGAGATCACAATGGCGGCGCCCGGGAAGTCCAGCAGGGCTTCTTCCAGGGAACGCAGGGTTTCAACGTCGAGGTCGTTGGACGGTTCGTCGAGCAGCAGGACGTTGCCGCCCTCCTTCAGGGTCAACGCCAGGTGCAGACGACCGCGCTCACCACCGGACAGGTCCTTGACGAACTTCTGTTGATCGCCGCCCTTGAAGTTGAAGCGACCGACATAGGTACGCGACGGGATCTCGTAGTTGCCGATGCGGATCTGGTCGGAACCGTCGGAGATCTGCTGGAACACGGTCTTGCTGCCATCCAGGTCTTCGCGGCTCTGGTCAACGCAGGCCAGTTGCACGGTTTCGCCGATCTCGATGCTGCCGGAATCCGGGGTTTCCTTGCCCATCAGCATGCGGAACAGGGTGGACTTACCGGCACCGTTACCGCCGATCACGCCGACGATGGCGCCTTTGGGCATCGAGAACGACAGGTTGTCGATCAACACGCGATCGCCGTAGCCCTTGGTGACGTTCTTGAATTCGATGACCTTGTCACCCAGGCGCGGACCGGCCGGGATGTAGATCTCGTTGGTTTCCGAACGCTTCTGGAATTCCTGCGACTGCATTTCTTCGAAGCGTTGCAGACGTGCCTTGGATTTCGACTGGCGGGCCTTGGCGCCTTTGCGCACCCACTCCAGTTCTTCCTTCATGGCTTTTTCGTGAGCCGATTGCTGCTTGGATTCCTGGGCCAGACGATCGGACTTGGCTTCCAGCCAACCCGAGTAGTTGCCCTCGTAAGGAATGCCCGCGCCGCGGTCGAGTTCCAGAATCCAGCCGGCGACGTTGTCCAGGAAGTAACGGTCGTGCGTGATCGCTACCACAGTGCCCGGGAAGTCGTGCAGGAAATGTTCGAGCCACGCAACGGAGTCGGCGTCCAGGTGGTTGGTCGGTTCATCGAGCAGCAGCATGTCCGGGGCGGACAGCAGCAGACGGCACAGGGCCACACGACGTTTTTCACCACCGGACAGGTGTTCGACCTTGGCGTCCCAGGCCGGCAGACGCAGCGCATCGGCGGCGACTTCCAGCTGGCGCTCCAGGTTGTGACCGTCGCTGGCCTGCAGGATCGCTTCGAGCTTGGCCTGTTCGGCGGCCAGCTTGTCGAAGTCGGCGTCCGGGTCAGCGTAGGCGGCGTAGACCTCGTCCAGACGCGCTTGCGCATCCTTGATCACGCTGACCGCTTCCTCGACCACTTCACGCACGGTCTTGGTCGGATCCAGTTGCGGCTCCTGCGGCAGGTAACCGATGTTCAGTTCCGGCATCGGGCGCGCTTCGCCTTCGAACTCGGTGTCGACGCCGGCCATGATTTTCAGCAGCGTGGATTTACCCGAACCGTTGAGGCCGAGTACGCCGATCTTGGCGCCAGGGAAGAAAGACAGCGAAATGTTTTTCAGGATTTCCCGCTTCGGCGGAACAACTTTGCCCAGCCGATGCATGGTGAAGACGTATTGAGCCATGGAGAACCTTGGGTCAGTGACTGATGAATGATTGGGACACAGGCAATGCCCGGCCAGACCGTGCGCGTCGTTCACTGGAAGATATCAATGCGTGCGCGCGGAAAGTCTAGGAGCTGGAACGCTCCCGCGTAACCGGCAAAGCTACCTTAATGACCGGTGGCAGTCCAGCCGAGTGGGGCTGGCACTTCGCCACAACTCAAGGCATGCTAGCCGCCCCTTGGGCGTCCGGCTTATAGTGCACGTCGCGCCAGTCCAGCCAGACCGCAGGATTACAGCTTGTCCAACGTCACTCCGCCAGCCTCTGTGAGCAGCACCCAACCGGCGCCCGGCTCGTCCCTGCGCGGAACATTGAAAGGCGCGCTGGCGACACTGGTGCTGTTGCTGCTCGCGTTGCTGTTCTGGCAGCTGCTCGATCAACTGCGCGAAACCCAGAAAAACCAGCGTCAGTACACCATCGACTACACCGCCGACCTCGCCGCTCAGGTCAGCCTGAACATGGCGCTGAACGCGCAGATCGCCCTCAATCTGCTACCGATCGTCGAACAGCCCCAGTCGGCCGACGAACAGCAGGCGCTGCTGCGCAAGCTTCAGCAATCGCTGCCCGACCTGCGCAGCCTGGCCCTGCTCACCCCATCCGGCAAAATCCTCAGCGACAGCGCCACTGACAGTCACGACGCCGATTACCTCAGCGATCTGGTACGCCGCAGCCGCGCTCAGGCGCATTACTTCAGCAATGACGACGATGGCTCGGTGGTGCATCTGCTGTTGCATCAGGCCAGCGGCAGCACTCGCGGTTACTGGGCACTGCGGCTGACACCCACTTTCTTTAAAGCACTGACCAAACAAGGCGAAACCGGTATCCGTCCCCTGTGGCTGGTGGAAAATCGCATCAACCATCAGATCATCAGCCGCGACGAAGCGATGCCCATTGGCAGCACCAGCGTCCTGACCCCGGACGATCTGGCCAACAGCGTGCTGACCGTGCCGCTGAGCAGCAGCGACTGGCAACTGCGTGGCTTGTTCGACCGCCAGCATGTGCTCGAACAACTGCTACCGGCGTTCATCGGCAAATGCCTGCTGGGCCTGGCGCTCTCGCTGCTGCCGTTTATCGCGTTGCTCAACATGCGTCGCCGTCAGCGTCAGGTGCATGAAGGGCGTCGGCGTTATCAGGATATTTTTGAAGGCACCGGCGTGGCGTTGTGCGTGCTGGATCTTTCGGGGCTCAAGCAGGTTTTCGAAAAGACCCAGATCCAGACCAGCGACCAGCTCAAGGCCTGGCTCGACCAGCCGGCGCAGCGCCAGCAATTGCTCCACGAATTGCGGATCACCGAGGTCAACCAGGTCGCGCTGCAACTGCTCAACGTCAATTCCTGCGACCACGCCTGGCAACTGCTGATCGACGGTCAGCCACACAGTCAGTGCACCATCGGCAATCAGGTGCTCGACGCCGTGCTCCAGCAGCAAAAGCAGCTGGAACTGGAAATCAAACTGCCGGACATCAATGGCCGCGACCAGCACCTGTGGCTGGTGCTGCGCCTGCCGCAGGAACAGCACGACTACAAAGCCGTGATCCTGAGCATCAACGACATCACCAGCCGCAAGCTGATCGAACTGTCGCTGCTGGAGCGCGAAGGTTTCTGGTCGGACGTGGTGCGTACCGTGCCGGATCACCTTTACGTGCAGGACGTGATCAGCCAGCGGATGATTTTCAGCAACCACCACCTCGGCCAGACCCTCGGTTACAACCGCACCGAACTGCATCAGATGGGCGAATACTTCTGGGAAATCCTTCTGCACCCGGAAGACGCCGACTATTACCATCGCTCGCGGCAGATGCAGCGTCACGCCGGTTACAGCCAGTTGTTGCAATGCCAGCTGCGCTTCCGTCACCGCGATGGCAAGTGGCGGCGCTTCGATATTCGCGAACAGGCGCTGGCCCGGGACAAGCACGATCAGGTCACGCGGATCATCGGCGTGGCCAAAGACATCACCGAGCAGATCGAAGCCAGCGAATCGTTGCGCGACAGCGAACAGCGCTACCGGATGCTCGCCGAAAGCATCAGCGACGTGATTTTCTCCACCGACAGCAAGCTCTCGCTGAACTACGTCAGCCCGTCGGTACAAGCGGTGCTGGGTTATGACGCCGAATGGATTTTCCAGAACGGCTGGCAGTCGACCATCGCCAACCCGCAGCAGCTGAGCGGCATCTATCACCTGATGGATCGGGTCAGCAAAGCCTTGGGCAAACCCGAGCAATTGGTGATTTTGCGCAGCCAGGTGCAGACCCAGATGTTCCTGTTCGACTGCCTGCGCGCCGACGGTCGCAAGATCCCGATCGAACTGCGTCTGGTGCTGGTGTGGGACGAACATGGCGCTTTCGAAGGCGTGCTCGGCGTCGGTCGCGACATCAGCCAGCAGAGGCGCGCCGAGAAAGACCTGCGCATGGCGGCCACGGTTTTCGAGCACTCGACTTCGGCGATCCTGATCACCGACCCGGCCGGTTACATCGTCCAGGCCAACGAGGCGTTCAGCCGGGTCAGCGGCTACGCGGTGAGCGAAGTGCTCGACCAGTTGCCGAACATGCTGACCGTCGACGAACAGCAGGACGCGCACCTGCGCTACGTGCTCAAGCAGCTGCATCAGCACAGCACCTGGGAAGGTGAAGTCTGGCTCAAGCGCCGCAACGGCGAGCACTACCCGGCGTGGGTCGGCATCACCGCCGTGCTCGATGACGAGGGCGATCTGGCCAGTTACGTGTGCTTCTTCAGTGACATCAGCGAGCGCAAGGCCAGCGAGCAGCGGATTCACCGCCTCGCCTACTACGACGCCCTGACCCACCTGCCGAACCGCACGCTGTTCCAGGATCGCCTGCACACCGCGCTGCAATCGGCCGAGCGGCAGAAGTCGTGGGTGGTGCTGATGTTCCTCGACCTCGACCGTTTCAAACCGATCAACGACTCCCTCGGCCACGCCGCCGGCGACCGCATGCTCAAGGACATGGCCACGCGCTTGCTGGCCTGCGTCGACGATGACGACACCGTGGCGCGGATGGGCGGCGACGAATTCACCCTGTTGCTGCAACACCGCTCCAGCCGCGAAATGGCGCTGAACCGTGCGATCCACGTGGCCGAGCAGATCCTCGCCAGTCTGGTGCGGCCGTTCGTGCTCGAAGGTCGCGAGTTCTTCGTCACCGCCAGTATCGGCATCGCCCTGAGCCCGCAGGACGGCAACGAACTCAGCCAGCTGATGAAGAACGCCGACACCGCGATGTACCACGCCAAGGAGCGCGGCAAGAACAACTTCCAGTTCTATCAGGCAGACATGAACGCCAGTGCGCTGGAACGTCTGGAACTGGAAAGCGATCTGCGCCACGCGCTGGAGCAAAACGAATTCGTGCTGTATTACCAGCCGCAGTTCAGCGGCGACGGCAAACGCCTGACCGGCGCCGAAGCCCTGCTGCGCTGGCGTCATCCGCGTCGCGGGCTGGTGCCGCCGGGGGATTTCATCCCGGTGCTCGAAGAACTCGGGCTGGTGGTGGACGTCGGCGACTGGGTCATCAGCGAGGCCTGCCGTCAGCTCAAGACCTGGCACCAGAGCCGCGTGCGCGTGCCGAAGGTCTCGGTGAACATTTCCGCCCGGCAGTTCTCCGACGGCCAGCTCGGCACGCGGATCGCCACCATCCTCAAGGAAACCGGCCTGCCGCCGGCGTGCCTGGAGCTGGAGCTGACCGAAAGTATCCTGATGCGTGAAGTCAGCGAGGCGATGCAGATCCTTGCCGGCCTGAAGAACCTCGGCCTGAGCATCGCGGTCGACGACTTCGGCACCGGTTACTCATCGCTGAACTACCTCAAGCAGTTCCCGATCGACGTGCTGAAGATCGACCGCACCTTCGTCGACGGCCTGCCGTCCGGCGAGCAGGATGCGCAGATTGCCCGGGCGATCATCGCCATGGCCCACAGCCTGAATCTGGCGGTGATCGCCGAGGGCGTGGAAACCCATGAGCAACTGGACTTCCTGCGCGAGCATGGCTGCGACGAGGTTCAGGGCTATCTGTTCGGCCGGCCGATGCCGGCGGGACGGTTCGAGGCGCAGTTCAGCAATGATGCGCTGTTCATGTTCGACTGAAGATCGGCGGCGCGATCTTCGCGAGCAAGCTCGCTTCCACAGGGATTGATGTCGATCACAAAATCGCGGGCCGGCCTCGGTTATTGTGCGAACCGGCTGGTCAGCGAAGGCCGGCACGGACGCCACATATCTGGTCATGAACGCCACTTGTCTGCGACATGATGTCGTTTCATATGCCATCCAAAACCCGATGGGTTAGAATGCCCCCCTTTTCTGCCCCCGATCCTTGAGGACCGCCATGTTCAGCCGTGATTTGACTATTGCCAAGTACGACGCCGATCTTTTTGCCGCCATGGAGCAAGAAGCCCAGCGCCAGGAAGAACACATCGAGCTGATCGCTTCGGAGAACTACACCAGCCCAGCGGTGATGGAAGCTCAAGGCTCGGTACTGACCAACAAGTACGCCGAAGGCTATCCGGGCAAGCGCTACTACGGTGGTTGCGAGTACGTCGACGTCGTTGAGCAACTGGCCATCGACCGCGCCAAGGAACTGTTCGGCGCCGACTACGCCAACGTTCAGCCGCACGCCGGTTCCCAAGCCAACGCCGCTGTTTACCTGGCCCTGCTGTCGGCCGGTGACACCATCCTGGGCATGAGCCTGGCTCACGGCGGTCACCTGACCCACGGTGCCAGCGTTTCCTCCTCCGGCAAGCTGTACAACGCCATCCAGTACGGTATCGACGCCAACGGCCTGATCGACTACGACGAAGTCGAGCGTCTGGCTGTTGAACACAAGCCGAAAATGATCGTGGCCGGTTTCTCTGCCTACTCGCAGATCCTCGACTTCCCGCGCTTCCGCGCCATCGCCGACAAGGTTGGCGCCTACCTGTTCGTCGACATGGCTCACGTGGCCGGTCTGGTCGCCGCTGGCGTCTACCCGAACCCGGTTCCGTTCGCTGACGTCGTGACCACCACCACCCACAAGACCCTGCGCGGTCCACGTGGTGGCCTGATCCTGGCCAAGGCCAACGCCGACATCGAGAAGAAGCTGAACTCCGCCGTATTCCCGGGCGCCCAGGGTGGCCCGCTGGAGCACGTGATCGCCGCCAAAGCGATCTGCTTCAAGGAAGCACTGCAGCCTGAGTTCAAGGCTTACCAGCAACAAGTGGTGAAAAACGCCCAGGCCATGGCCGGCGTGTTCATCGAGCGCGGTTTCGACGTGGTTTCCGGCGGTACTGAAAACCACCTGTTCCTGCTGTCGCTGATCAAGCAGGAAATCTCCGGTAAAGACGCCGACGCTGCTCTGGGCAAAGCGTTCATCACCGTGAACAAGAACTCCGTGCCAAACGACCCACGCTCCCCGTTCGTCACCTCCGGCCTGCGCTTCGGCACTCCGGCTGTGACCACTCGCGGCTTCAAGGAAGCAGAGTGCAAAGAGCTGGCGGGCTGGATCTGCGACATCCTGGCTGACCTGAACAACGAAGCGGTGATCGACGCCGTTCGTGAGAAAGTCAAAGCCATCTGCAAGAAACTGCCGGTATACGGCGCTTAATTGCGACGCTAAATCCGCAGCATGAAAAACCGGCCAGTGATGGCCGGTTTTTTTTCGTCCGCAAAAAAGTTTCGGACTGCGAATGGCTCAAGGTCGGGGCCTGGCGCTCAACTGGTCAGACCGGTCATGCCAATTCGTCATTTTTCACTTGCGATCCTTAAAAAACAGCGCCTAGACTGCACCCGCACTGGACATACCGGTAAGACCACAATAATTAAGTCCTGAATCTGATGCGCCCCGCGCACGGCAGCCAGGACACCGACCAGGATTCCTCCCATGCTCAGATGGTGCTCGCGTTCAATCTTCCTCCAAGTGGTTCTCGGACTGGTGCTCGGCATCGTCTGCGGGCTGACCCTTCCTGAATACTCGGCCCAGCTCAAACCGCTCGGCGACGGTTTCATCAAACTGATCAAGATGCTCATCGGCCTGATCGTATTCTGCGTGGTGGTCAGCGGCATCAGCGGCGCCGGCGACCTGAAAAAGGTCGGGCGCATCGGCCTCAAGTCGGTGATCTACTTCGAAGTGCTGACCACCATCGCCCTGGTGATCGGTCTGGTGTTTGCGTTCAGCACCGGGATCGGCAGCGGCGCCAACATCCACCTGGAGCAGCTGTCCGCCGCCGATATGGGCGACATCGCCGAGCGCGGCCAGCACATGCACACCACCACCCAGTTCCTGATGGACCTGATCCCGACCTCGGTACTCGGCGCCTTTGCCGACAACAACATCCTGCAAGTCCTGCTGTTCTCGGTGCTGTTCGGCAGCGCGCTGAATCTGGTGGGCGAAGCGGCTTCCGGGATCTCGCGGCTGATCAATGAACTCAGCCATGTGATCTTCCGCATCATGGGCATGATCGTGCGTCTGGCGCCGATCGGCGTGTTCGGCGCCATCGCCTTCACCACCAGCAAATACGGCCTGGATTCGCTGCAACACCTGGGCAGTCTGGTCGGCTTGTTCTACCTGACCTGCATCGCCTTCGTCGCGCTGATTCTCGGTCTGGTGATGCGCGTGTCTGGCCTGCGCATGTGGCCGCTGCTCAAGTACCTGCGCGAAGAACTGCTGATCGTCATGGGCACCGCCTCCTCCGACGCCGTGCTGCCGCAGATCATGCGCAAGCTTGAACATCTGGGCATCGGCAGCTCGACCGTCGGGCTGGTGATTCCCACCGGTTACTCGTTCAACCTCGACGGTTTTTCGATCTACCTGACCCTGGCCATTGTGTTCATTGCCAACGCCACCGGTACGCCGCTGGCCATGACCGATCTGCTGACGATTTTGCTGGTATCGCTGATCACCTCCAAAGGCGCCCACGGCATTCCCGGTTCGGCGCTGGTGATTCTGGCGGCCACGCTGACGGCCATCCCGGCGATTCCGGTGGTCGGTCTGGTGCTGGTACTGGCGGTGGACTGGTTCATGGGCATCGGCCGGGCGCTGACCAACCTGATCGGCAACTGCGTCGCCACCGTGGCCATCGCCCGCTGGGAAAAGGACATCGACGTGCAGCGGGCGAACAAGGTGCTCAACGGCGAGCAGGGCTATAACTTTCAGCCGAGAAAAACGGTCGCTCAAGCGGCGGCCAAAGAATTCTGAATGAGCGCCGTGCCTGCGCCAATACAGGCACGGCTCATGGAGCGAACACGTGATTACTACATCAACCGTCGTCAACTCAGTGGTGGAAAAACTCCGGGCCGCGCTGGCCCGTGGTCAGTGGCGCTCCGGCGAGATGCTGCCGGGCCAGCGCGAACTGGCCGAGCAACTGGGCATCAGCCGCCCGAGCCTGCGCGAAGCGGTGATCGTGCTGGAAACCCTCGGCCTGGTGCGCTCGATGCCGGGCAAAGGCGTGGTGGTGCTCGACGTCCAGGCCAGTGACAGCCAAAGCCACGACAGCGCAGTGGCCGGCGCCAGCCTCGAAGACGTGCTGCAACTGCGCTACACCCTCGAGCCATTCATCGTTGGTCTGGTGGCGCAGTCGATCAGCAGCAAGGAAGTCGGGCAGTTGCGCCTGACCCTGATGGACATGCGCGAAGCCCTCGAAGCGGGTGACAGCGAGGCCGGGGTCAGCGCCTACATCGCGTTCCACGAGGAGCTGTTCACCCTGACCTCGAATCCGATTTTCCAGAGCGTGGTGCAACAGACCAGCAACGCCCTCAAGCAAAGCGCCGAAGTGCTGCGCAATTCGCCGGAGCACCTGGCCGAACGCCTTGAGGAAAACGAAGCCGTGGTGCGCGCGATCCGCAGCAAAAACAGCGCCCAGGCCAGCGCCGAAATGCGCCGGCACATCCTGCGTGAAGGCCAGCGGATGGGCATCGAACTGAATATCCCGGATGACAACCTGAGCCACTGAAACGCCTCTCACTGGAGACCGGTCATGAACAGTCTTGCCACGCCGTCGCACCCTCGCCCGACCTCGACGGCCCTGCCCTTCTCCCGCCTGCACACGCCGGGGGACGATCTGTATCCGCGCCTGTTCGACGCAATCCTCGAACAGCGCATCGATACCGCCAGCCGGTTTACCGAAGAGAGCCTGAAGCAGATGTTCGGCGTCAGCCGCGCCGATGTGCGTCGGGTGCTGACCCAGCTGTCCCACGAACAGATCATCGTGCTGCGTGCCAACCATCGACCACGAGTGGCAGCGCCGGATGCCGAGCAGACACGTCAGGCGCTGCACGCCCGGCGTCTGGCCGAGAACACGCTGGTGCGGCTGGCTTGTCAGCATGCGCAGGCTGAAGATCTGAAGCGCCTGCGAGCGTTGATCGAATGTGAGCGTCGGGCTGTGGATAAAGATCGGCGCGGGGCGGCGATTCGCCTGTCCGGGGACTTTCATTTGCAGGTGGCGAAAATGGCGCGGAATGCACCGTTGGCGCATTTTCTCGGCACACTGGTGCCGCTGACCTCACTGGCGATTGCGCGATGCACAGGAACCACGCACAGCTGCTGCGGCTGGCAGGATCACGCCCGGATCGTCGAAGCGATCGAGCGTGATGACGCTACCGAGGCGGTGTCGCTGATGAACCGTCATCTGGATCACCTGGAGCAGACGATTCTCAGCGGCTCCACGCACTGATAGCGCGGCGGACTCAGTTCGCCGCCACCCTGGCAAACCCCGCCCGGATCTTCTCTTCCGGCAAATCGTCGGCGATAAACACGATCACGCTTTCCCGCGCCTCGCCCTCGGCCCACTCTGTGTCCCAGTCGAAGCCGTAGAGTTTCAGTACGCCCTGAAACACCAGCCGCCGATCTTCGCCCGCGATGTTCAACACGCCTTTGTAGCGCAGCAATTGCTTGCCGTGCTCTTCCAGCAGTTCATTCATGAATTCGCTGAGCTGATCGATATCCAGCGGCTGATCGGTACGCAACACCAGACTGGAGATCCGGTCGATGGACGGCGCCTTGCTCACCGGCCGCAAGCTCACCCCGCCGCCGAGATCGGCGTTCAGGTTGAAACCGCGCACATCGAGCAATTCAGCCAGATCGATGTTGCCGTGTTCGACCACACGGATCGGTGCACGGCGGTTGATGCGGGTCAGGCGTTCGCTGAGCGCGGTGAACGCAGCCTCGTCCACCAGATCGGTCTTGCTCACCAGCAAGCGGTCGGCAAAACCGATCTGCGCCTGGGCGATGGTCTGGGTCAGGTGCAGTTCGGCGTGGGCGGCGTCCACCAAGGTGATGATGCCGTCGAGCAGATAACGTTCGCGCAGTTCTTCGTCGATGAAAAAGGTCTGTGCTACCGGAGCCGGATCGGCCAGGCCGGTGCATTCGATGACCAGCCGATCAAAGGCGATTTCGCCGCTGTCCAGCCGTTCGAGCAGCAGATACAGGGCTTTGGTCAGGTCGGTGTGGATGGTGCAGCAGACGCAGCCGTTGGCCAGGGTCATGACTTGCACCGGCTCGTCGCCCAGCAGTTGGGTGTCGATACCGGCGTCGCTGAATTCGTTTTCGATCACGGCGATTTTCAGGCCGTGCTCGGCTTTCAACAGATGGCGCAGCAAGGTGGTCTTGCCAGCGCCGAGGAAACCGCTGAGCACCGTTACAGGTATTGGAGAAGACAACATCGATCCCCTTCGCGAAATTGATGAACAACACAAAACAAATGTGGGAGCGGGCTTGCTCGCGAATGCGGTGTGTCAGTCAACGCATTCGCCAACTGACACTACGCTATCGCGAGCAAGCTCGCTCCCACAGGGGGATTGCATCAACCTGGGGCTGTCAGATCAACAGCACTTCGGCCCACCCTTGCCACCGTAACGGGCTTCCTGACGTTCGCGAAAGAACATCTCGTAGCTCATCACCGGTTTGTCCGGGTGTTTGGTCTGCATATGCTCGACGTAGGTGTCGTAGTCGGGCATGCCGACCATCAGGCGCGCGGCCTGACCGAGGTATTTACCGAGGCGACTCAGGTCATTGAACATGCTGCAATCCTCTGGTTACGCGTCCGGCAGGGCCTGGAATGGCGATTCTTTGTCCGTACGCTCTTTTTTGCCCCAGGCGGCGATGCCGACCTTGAGCGCATAGAACAGGATGCTGAATACCACGAACAGGAACAGCGCGGTCAATGTAGCGTTGGTGTAGGCGTTGAAGATCACGTGCTGCATCTGCTCGACGCTTTTCGCCGGTGCCAGCACCTGACCGTTGGCCAGTGCATCGCTGTACTTCTTGGCCAGCGACAGGAAGCCGATCGCCGGGTTGGCGTCGAACAGCTTGATGAAGCCAGCTGTGGTGGTGCAGATCAGCAGCCAGGTGGCCGGCAGCAGGGTGACCCAGATGTAGCGCTGGCGCTTCATCTTGATCAGGACCACGGTGCCGAGCATCAGCGCGATACCCGCCAGCATCTGGTTGGAGATACCGAACAGCGGCCACAGGGTGTTGATCCCGCCCAGTGGATCGACCACGCCCTGATACAGCAACCAGCCCCACATCGCCACACAACCGGCGGTGGCGATCAGGTTGGCGGACCAGGATTCGGTACGTTTCAGTGCTGGCACGAAGGAGCCGAGCAGGTCCTGCAGCATGAAGCGACCGGCACGGGTACCGGCATCGACTGCGGTCAGGATGAACAGCGCTTCGAACAGGATCGCGAAGTGGTACCAGAACGCCATGGTGTTCTCACCCGGCAGCACACTGTGCAGGATCTGCGCGATACCGACCGCCAGGGTCGGCGCACCACCGGCACGGGCCAGGATGGTGGTTTCGCCGATGTCATGCGCCACGGCTTGCAGCGCTTCCGGGGTAATTGCAAAGCCCCAGTTGCTGACTGCGGTTGCCACGGACACCACGTCACCGCCGACCACGGCGGCCGGGCTGTTCATGGCGAAGTACACGCCAGGCTCGATCACCGAGGCAGCGACCATGGCCATGATGGCCACGAACGATTCCATCAGCATGCCGCCGTAACCGATGTAACGGGCGTTGGTTTCGTTATCCAGCAGCTTCGGCGTGGTCCCGGAGGAGATCAGCGCGTGGAAACCGGAGACCGCACCACAAGCGATGGTGATGAACAGGAACGGGAACAGACCGCCCTTCCAAACCGGGCCGGTGCCGTCGACGAACTGGGTCAGTGCCGGCATTTTCAGCTCGGGCATGGTCACCAGAATGCCGATCGCCAGAGCGACGATGGTACCGATCTTGAGGAAAGTGGAGAGATAGTCACGCGGCGCCAGAATCAGCCACACCGGTAGCGAAGCGGCGACGAAACCGTAACCGACCAGCATCCAGGTAATCTGCACGCCAGTGAAGGTGAAGGCCTTGGCCCAGACCGGATCGGCGGCAATCTGCCCACCCAGCCAGATCGAACCCAGCAGCAGCAACACGCCGACTACCGAGATCTCGCCGATGCGGCCCGGACGGATGTAGCGCATGTAGATGCCCATGAACATCGCGATCGGGATGGTCGCCATCACGGTGAAGATGCCCCACGGGCTCTCCGCCAGGGCTTTCACCACGATCAGCGCCAGCACCGCGAGGATGATGATCATGATCAGGAAGCAGCCGAACAGGGCGATGGTTCCGGGGATGCGGCCCATTTCTTCACGCACCATGTCGCCCAGCGAACGGCCGTTGCGACGGGTCGACATGAACAGGACCATGAAGTCCTGCACCGCGCCCGCCAGCACCACGCCGGCGATCAGCCACAGCGTACCGGGCAGATAACCCATCTGCGCCGCCAGGACCGGGCCGACCAGAGGCCCCGCGCCGGCGATGGCCGCGAAGTGGTGACCGAAGAGAATGTGTTTGTTGGTCGGAACGTAGTCCAGACCGTCGTTGTTGAGCACGGCGGGGGTGGCCCGACGCGGATCGAGTTGCATCACATTGTTAGCGATGAACAGACTGTAGTAACGGTACGCAACCAGATAAATGGCCACGGCGGCGACCACGATCCACAAGGCGTTGATCGCCTCGCCTCGGCGCAATGCCACTACGCCAAGGGCGCACGCTCCTACGATTGCCAGCAGCAGCCAGGGTAAGTGGCGTAGCAGGCTATTATTATTTTTCATTTTATTATTCCAGCCAGGGTGGACAAGAAAGACAGCCACCCCGAGTTTAGCGCTACTGGCGGCAAAGGCCATACCCCGACATTGGTCTAGACAGTCCATTCGTTGGCATCACCCCGCCGGTCGGGTCTATAGTCAGCTGACCTTCCTGAGGATTGCGCCATGAGCGAGCACCCGTCCGAGCGTCGCCGCTTCAAACGTATCGCGTTCGATGCCAGAACCGAATTGAGCCAGGGCGAGTACATCTGGCCGGTGAAGCTGATCGACCTGTCGCTCAAGGGTCTGCTGATCGAGCGGCCGGAGCCGTGGCTGGGCAATCCCGAGCAGGACTTCTTCGTCGACATTCATCTGAGCGATGACGTGCACATCGAGATGGATGTGCAACTGGCTCATGAAGATCACGGCCAGCTCGGTTTCGTGTGTCGGCATATCAGCCTGGAGTCGATTCAGCGCCTGCGTCGCCTGATCGAGCTCAACCTGGCCGACGAAACCGAACTGGAACGCGAGCTCGGGGCGCTGATAGACGTCTGATCACTCGAACAGCGAGTCCAGCGCCTGCTCAAGACGCGTCACTGCAATGATCTGCAAACCTGGCGGCGCTTCCTTCGGCGCATTGCCCTTGGGCACGATCGCGCGCTTGAAGCCGTGCTTGGCGGCTTCCTTCAAACGCTCCTGACCGCTCGGCACCGGACGCACTTCGCCGGACAGGCCGACTTCACCGAACACCAGCAAGTCATGGGGCAACGGACGGTTGCGCAGGCTCGACATGACGGCGGCCATCAACGCCAGGTCAGACGCGGTTTCCAGCACCTTCACCCCGCCGACCACGTTGAGGAACACGTCCTGATCGTGGGTCGGAATGCCGCCATGACGGTGCAGCACCGCCAGCAACATCGCCAGACGGTTCTGATCCAGACCCAGCGTGACCCGACGCGGGTTGGCCAGATGGCTGTCATCCACCAGCGCCTGGACTTCCACCAGCATCGGCCGGGTGCCTTCCCACGTCGCCATGACCACGCTGCCCGGAACTTCCTCCTGAGCGCGGGTGAGAAAAATCGCTGAAGGGTTGGAGACTTCTTTCAGGCCCTTGTCGGTCATGCCGAAAACGCCGAGTTCGTTGACCGCGCCGAAACGGTTCTTCACAGCCCGCAGCAGGCGCAACCGCCCGTCGGACTCGCCTTCGAAATACAGCACGGTATCGACCATGTGCTCCAGAACCCGCGGCCCGGCGAGCGCGCCCTCCTTGGTCACGTGGCCGACCAGGAAAATCGCCGTGCCGCTTTGCTTGGCATAGCGCACCAGCAACGCCGCACTTTCGCGTACCTGGGACACGCCGCCCGGTGCCGATTGCAGTTGTTCGGTGAAGATCGTCTGGATCGAGTCGATCACCATCACCTTGGGTTTTTCCTGGCGGGCGGTGGCGATGATGGTTTCAATACAGGTTTCGGTCATGACCCGCAGTTGATCCTGCGGCAGGCCCAGGCGGCGTGCACGCATGGCGACCTGCTGCTGGGACTCTTCGCCTGTGACGTACAGCGCCGGCATGCTCTTGGCGAGGTTGCACAGGGTCTGTAACAGAATCGTCGATTTGCCGATGCCGGGGTCACCGCCGATCAGCACCACCGAACCGTCCACCAGACCACCGCCGAGCACTCGGTCGAGCTCGCCGGAGGCTGTGGAAAAACGCGGAATTTCTTCGATGCTGACTTCGGCCAGGGTCTTGATCTGGGCCTGCTGTCCGGCCCAGCCGGTGCGCCCGCTCGGCGCGGCGGCACCGCCGCTCTCGACCATGGTTTCGGTCAGGGTGTTCCAGGCGCCGCATTCGCCGCACTGCCCGGCCCACTTGGGAAAGGTTGCGCCGCACTCGGTGCAGCCGTACATGCGCTTGGCCTTGGCCATCTGAACCCCCGGCAAAAACCGCGATGATAACGCAGCCATCGCCGATCAGCGCGGCGCACCGGGACGGATTTCTCCGCTGGCCAGACGCGCGGCGCTGCTGCCGGTCAATCCCCGACAAGTGCCGGGGCTTGAAAGGGTCGCTGTCAGTCGACCAGTTCGGCCGCCAGGGCCTTGACCCGATCCAGGTCACCCTTGGCCACTTTGGTCACACCGGCGCCGTATTCCGGATCTGCCTTATAGAGGAAGGACAGCATGATGTGCTTGCTCTCGTCATCGGCACCCGCCAGCGAACCGCCAAAGCTCTCGATCAGATCCCGACGTTCCTTCTTGCTGAACGAGCGATACAGATCACCGGCCTGCTTGAAGTTCTGCTCGCGCTGGATCTTCGCCTGTTGCGTACTGCCCTGCAGCGCGGTCTGGCTGTAGCGCGCACCAGGCGTCTCTTCACGTGGTTGCAGACGGCTTGGCTGATAGTTCACACCCGAGTTGCTCGCACCGGCATTCATCGCGCCATCCTGATTGCCATTGTTGACTGGCACTTTCGCAGCATTGATCGGCAATTGCAGGGCGTTGGCGCCGAGGCGATACATCTGGGTGTCGGCATAGGCAAATATCCGGCCTTGCAGCAGACGGTCTTCCGAGGGCTCGATACCCGGCACCACATTCGATGGTGCCATGGCCACTTGCTCGGTTTCCTGGAAGACATTCGCAGGATTGCGGTTCAACACCATCTGTCCAACTTTTCGCTCTGGAATGCCCGGCCAGATCTTGGTTGCATCAAGAGGATCGAAATCAAACTTGGACAAGTCTTGCGAATTCAAGACTTGAATGTACAAGTCCCACTTCGGAAAGTTGCCATTGTCAATGTTTTCTACCAAATCGTGAGTCATGTGGCTGTAGTCTCGACCCTGAACTTTCTCAACTTGTTGCGGATCGAGGTTCTTGATGCCCTGCAAACTTCTCCAATGAAATTTCACATAGTGCACATCGCCCTTGGCATTGACCAACTTGTAGGCGTGCACACTGTTACCATCCATCTCCCGATAACTGGCTGGGGTCCCTGAGTTGGAATACAGCTCGGTCAAAGTACGGGTGGCTTCCGGTACATGGGAGAAGAAATCGAAGCGACGCGAGTCATCGTCAAGGTTGGTACGCGGATCGGGCTTGAAGGCATGCACCATGTCCGGAAACTTGATCGCATCGCGGATGAAGAAGGTCGGGAAGTTGTTACCCACCAGATCCCAGTTGCCATCGGCGGTGTAGAACTTGGTCGCGAAACCCCGCGGGTCACGCAGGGTTTCCGGAGAATGGTTGCCGTGAACCACTGCCGAGAAACGCACGAACACCGGCGTAACCTGGCCGACAGCGAACACCTTGGCCTTGCTCAGATCGCTCAGGTCGTTGGTCGCAGTGAACGTGCCATGAGCACCGGTACCCCGGGCATGCACGACGCGCTCGGGAATGCGCTCGCGGTCGAAGCGTTGCAGCTTCTGGATCAGTTGCACGTCCTGCAACAGCACCGGGCCGTTGGCGCCGGCGGTCTGCGAGTTCTGGTTGTCGCCGACCGCCGCACCGTTGTCACGGGTCAGCGGTGCGGCATTCACGGAAAGGGTCAACAGACCGGCGGCCAATACGCCGACAGTACGGCGATAGGGAATAATCCCTGAACCAAGTGTGGAATTCATTTCAGGTTCCTCTGTTTTTTTTAAGGCGCATCCAGGTGCGCCAGACAGAGGCTAGAAGCTCGATTCGCCAAACCTAAATAGAAAGATCACAACGCCGTGATTGAATATTTTTTCTTCGGAATCAGCGATTTGAGGCGTATTCCGCGCGCGATTAGTGGCACTTTGCAAACTAATTGCGAAATGGTGTGTCGATAAAAACGGGCTTTGTAAGAAGGTGTTTCGCGCAGGACGCGTTATGCTGATTTACACTGCGTACACCAAACTCATCTGTAACAAGGAAATAACTATGGGCGTGCTCAGCGAGTTCAAGGCCTTCGCGGTCAAAGGCAATGTGGTCGACATGGCCGTCGGTATCATCATCGGCGCGGCCTTCGGCAAGATCGTTTCGTCGTTCGTCGGCGACGTGATCATGCCACCCATCGGTCTGCTGATCGGCGGAGTGGATTTCAGTGACCTGGCCATTACGCTGAAAGCCGCCGAGGGCACTGCCCCCGCGGTGATGCTGGCGTACGGTAAATTCATCCAGAGCATTCTTGACTTCGTGATCGTCGCCTTCGCGATCTTCATGGGCGTCAAAGCCATAAACCGCTTGAAGCGCGAAGAAGCCGTGGCCCCGACCCTGCCGCCGGTGCCAACCAAGGAAGAAGAACTGCTGGGCGAGATCCGCGATCTGCTCAAGGCCCAGAACAACCGGCCTTGAAGACTGAAACGGCGCCTTGGGGCGCCGTTTCCTTACCAGTAGTTTTCCACCGCCACCTGCCCCGGTCGCCGGGTCAGACTCAAGGCCATGCCGCGCTGCTTGAGCAACGCCCGAGTGTCATCGATCATCTGCGGATTGCCACAGAGCATGACCCGCGAATGCGCCGGGGTCAGCTCGACACCCGCCACCCTCTCCAGCTCGCCATTTTCGATCAGCGTGGTGATGCGCCCGCTGAGGGCACCGGCAAACGGCTCACGGGTGACCACCGGGATGAACTGAAACTTGTGGGCGTATTGCGCGAGGTAGTCGCGCTGTGTCAATTCGGCGATCAGCTGTTGATAAGCCAACTCCCGTCCTTCCCGTACGCTATAGACAAGGATGACGCGTTCAAATTTTTCCCAGACTTCAAAGTCTTGCAGAATCGACAGAAAGGGCGCCACACCGGTGCCTGTGGATAACAGCCAGAGGTCGCGGCCATCGACGAATCGATCCAGGGTCAGGTAGCCAAAGGCCTGACGTTCCACCAGCAGTGAATCGCCAGCCTCGAGTCGACTCAGTTCGCTGGTGAATTCGCCACCCGGCACCACGATCGAAAAGAAATCGAGGAACTCGTCGAACGGCGAGGACACCATCGAGTAGGCACGCCAGACCGTGCTGCCATCAGCCTTGCTTACACCCAACCTGGCAAATTGCCCCGCGCGAAAGCGAAAGCCGGCGTCGCGCGTCGTCCGCAAAGTGAACAGGCTGGAGGTCAGGGGTTGCACGTCGAGCAGGGTCTGGCACGTGAACTTTTCGGCACTGGCGGTCATGGGGCACTCCTTCCAACGTAGGCCACTAGTGTCGCGCAAAGTTGTACATTTAAACACCCACAGTAAATGATGGCATTTAGCAATTCGGCGCCCCTCAATAAAAGCCATCCGCATTTGCTAATGATTAACCAATCAACACCAGACTTTTAGTATGACGCATTGAATACAATACCAACTTATGCGTAATAACGATTTATGCAAACTCAATGTTCTTCCAGAGCAAAATGTTCAGAACATTACGCAAGAAATCTCCTACACTCGTCTACGTGCTGGATTTTGGATCCATAAAGCGCCCCCTTGGAAATTCTGTGGAGAGTCTTCGATGGAAATGTGGAAGGAGTCCCAGTTAAAGCAATTGACTTATGCCAAGCGAATAGAAACGGCTTACCCGATTCTTGAAGCATTTGCCAAAAACATCGGGTTTCGTTTTTGTGGCATCTCTGTTACTTCAACAGAACGGAGTACCCCCTTCAAAGCCTTGCATATCAATAACTACCCTCAACCTTTGAATCTGCGATATGAAGAAAAAATTTACGGTGAAGTTGATCCGATAATGGCACACTGCAATCAATCAATGCTGCCTATTGTCTGGAGCCGAGAAGTGTTCTGCAAGGCGCCACAACTATGGGACGCACTTCAGGAACAGGGACTTGAACACGGCTGGTCGCAATCGTTCCATCACGAAGAAAGCGGTTTATGCAGCATTCTCAGTCTGGCCAGGCCTCATTGTCCGATCAGTTCGCTGGAGTTGTACGAGCATTTTGGCTACATGTTCTATATCACCAGCCATTTGAGCGAACTGTTCGCCCGTACACTCCCCGCGCGACCGGAGCACACTCGGCAACCACGATTGTCGGCCCGTGAAATCGAGGTGCTGAAACTGTGCGCAGGCGGGAAAACAGCCTATGAGTGCGCCAGAATCCTGAGTCTCAGCGAACGCACCATCAACTACCACGTGCATAACGTGATGGAGAAGTTGAACGTCTGCAACAAGATCTCTGCGGTCATCGCCGCCGCCAAGGCCGGGATCATCTAGTCGGCGCACCAGAAATCAGACAAGTATTGCCGTCGAAAAAAACGTACCATTTGCGACCTTCCTGAGTGATGGCGTGATCCTTCGCGTCGCTGTCCACTCGGACGGTTCCGCCGCACGACCCTTGGGCCGCGGGACACCCGTTGATTACCCAGAGTCCCCGCCCCATGCCTTTGCTCGATACGCCCTTCGCCCAACTCGATCTGATCCGCCAGCCCGAACAGCAGAACGAACCGCTGCAAGCCTTCGATGCGGCCGACGAATACCTGCTCAATCATCTGGCCGAACAGAATCTGCCGGCGGATACCCGAGTATTGGTGCTCAACGACAGTTTCGGCGCACTGGCCATCAGTCTTTCGGGCAAGGTGCAGGTCAGCACCAGCGGTGATTCGTTCCTGGCGTTTCAGGGCCTGGAAAAAAACCTGCTGCGCAATGGCCAGGCATTCGATGCGCTGCGCGGCATTCCCGCCAGCGAGCCGTTGCTCGGGCCGTTCGACTGGGTGCTGATCCGCGTTCCGAAAACCCTGGCGCTGCTGGAAGAACAATTGATCCGCCTGCAGGGCCAGTTGGCACCCGGTGCCCAAGTGGTGGCAGCGGCGATGGTCAAGCATTTACCCCGCGCCGCCGGTGATCTGCTGGAACGCTACATCGGTCCGGTTCAGGCTTCGCTGGCGGTGAAAAAGGCACGCTTGCTGATCGCCACGCCCGAGGCCAAGGCACCCGCCGTCTCGCCCTACCCGACCCGCTATCGCCTCGACGAGCCGGCCATCGAATTGCTCAACCACGCCAACGTGTTCTGCCGCGAAGGGCTGGACATCGGCACCCGCGCCTTCCTTCCGCACCTGCCGAAAAACCTCGGCTCGGCACGAGTCGCCGACCTTGGCTGCGGTAACGGCGTACTGGCCATTGCCAGCGCCCTGCAAAACCCCGATGCGCATTACACGCTGGTGGACGAATCGTTCATGGCCGTGCAATCCGCCGCCGAAAACTGGCGCGCGGCGTTGGGTGAACGTGAAGTGAGCGTGCGCGCCGGCGACGGTCTGGCCGGGCAGGAAGCGCAATCGCTGGACGTGGTGCTGTGCAACCCACCCTTCCACCAGCAACAGGTGGTCGGCGACTTCCTCGCCTGGCGCATGTTCCAGCAGGCTCGCGAAGCGCTGGTGGTTGGCGGTGCGCTGTACATCGTCGGCAACCGTCACCTGGGTTATCACAGCAAACTGGCGCGGCTGTTCAGGGGTGTCGAGCAAGTCGCGGCCACGCCGAAATTCGTGATCCTCAAGGCGCGCAAATAATCCGGGCAAAAAAAACCCTCCGGTCGGAGGGTCAAAAATCCGTGCCGCAAGGCAGCGGGATGGGAAGTTTCAGTGCGTAGTCAGACCTGCAGCGTTCATGAACATGCGCATCAGGCTGGCGACGATGAACAATGCACCGACGCTGCCGACCCAGATCATGGCCAACCAGCCGAGCCGCTGCCACAGCGGCTTTTTTTCGGCTTCTTCAATGTCGTGCAGGGAATGTTTGCCGGTCATGCTTGCATCCTCCGTTTGAGGGAGATGGCGCCGCGGTCGGCGCCATCGTGATCACCATTAGTGATAACCGTCTTCGTGGGTGACCTTGCCGCGGAACACGTAATAGCTCCAGAAGGTGTAACCCAGGATGAAGGGGATGATGAACAGCGTGCCGACCAGCATGAAGCCCTGGCTTTGCGGCGGTGCGGCGGCGTCCCAGATCGAGATCGACGGCGGTACGATGTTCGGCCACAGGCTGATGCCCAGACCGCTGTAGCCGAGGAAGATCAGCACCAGGGTCAGCAGGAACGGCATGTAGTTGGCATTGCGTGCCACCGCGCGAATCAGACCGTACATCGTCACCAGCACCAGAATCGGCACCGGCATGAACCAGAACAGATTCGGCATGCTGAACCAGCGCGTCGCAATTTCCGGGTGGGCCAGCGGCGTCCACAGACTGACGACACCGATCACGGCCAACAGCACGAAGGCCAACGGACGCGCCAGATTGTGCATCTGCTCCTGAAGCTTGCCTTCGGTCTTCATGATCAGCCAGGTGCAACCGAGCAAGGCATACGCCACCACCAGTGCAGCACCGCAGAACAGCGTGAACGGCGTCAGCCAGTCCAGTGAGCCGCCGGCGTATTGCCGGTTGACCACGGGCAAGCCGTCGATGAACGCGCCAAGTGCCACGCCCTGAAAGAACGTCGCCGCCACCGAACCACCGATGAACGCCTTGTCCCACAGGTGACGCTTGTCGTCTTTGGCCTTGAAGCGGAACTCGAACGCCACGCCGCGGAAAATCAGCCCGATCAGCATGAAGATCAGCGGCAGGTACAGCGCCGACAGCACGACCGAATAGGCCAGCGGGAACGCGCCGAACAACGCCGCGCCGCCCAGTACCAGCCAGGTTTCATTGCCGTCCCACACCGGGGCGACGGTGTTCATCATTACGTCGCGGTCGGTCTTGCCGGGGATGAAGGGGAAGAGAATCCCGATCCCCAGGTCGAAACCGTCCATGACCACGTACATCATGATTCCGAAGATGATGATCACGGCCCAGATCAGCGGAAGATCAATACCCATGACTCAAATCTCCTTGGTCAGACTGCGGTCGTGTTCGGCGCCATCGTCGTCGGCAGCGGACAACGGACGGGCCGGCGTACGTTTCTGGCCAGGACCACCGTCGTTGGTTTCCTTGCCTTCGTCGGTCTTCGGCCCTTTGCGCACCAGGCGCATCATGTAGCCCAGCCCCGCACCGAACAGCGCGAAATACACCACCACGAACATGATCAGCGTGATGCTCATCTGCATAAAACTGTGGTTGGACGATGCATCCGCCGTGCGCATCAGCCCGTAGACCACCCACGGCTGGCGACCGATTTCAGTGGTGAACCAGCCCGCCAGGATCGCAATCAGACCGGACGGCCCCATCCACAACGCCAGGTACAGGAACGGCCGCGAGGTGTAGAGCGTGTCGCGCTTGCGCAGCCACAGGCTCCACAGGCCGGTGAAAATCATCAGGAAGCCGAGGCCGACCATGATCCGGAACGACCAGAACACGATGGTCGAATTTGGCCGGTCTTCCGGTGGGAATTCCTTGAGCGCCGGGACTTGCTTGTCCAGCGAGTGCGTCAGGATCAGGCTGCCGAGGTACGGGATCTCGACCGCATATTTGGTTCTCTCTTCCTTCATGTCCGGCCAGCCGAACAGGATCAGCGGCGTCGCTTCGTTGCCATGGTTTTCCCAGTGGCCTTCAATCGCGGCGATTTTTGCCGGCTGATGCTTGAGGGTATTGAGGCCGTGGAAGTCACCGATGACCGCCTGGATCGGCGCGACGATCAGCGCCATCCACATCGCCATCGACAGCATGGTGCGGATCGCCGGGTTGTCCTTGCCGCGCAGCAAGTGCCAGGCCGCCGACGAGCCGACGAAGAAGGCCGTCGCGACGAACGCGGCAGTCGCCATGTGCATCAGTCGATACGGGAACGAGGGGTTGAAGATGATTGCCAGCCAGTCGGTTGGAATGACCTGACCGTTGACGATCTCGAAGCCCTGCGGGGTCTGCATCCAGCTGTTGGACGCGAGAATCCAGAAGGTCGAAATCAGCGTGCCGATGGCCACCATCACCGTGGAGAAGAAGTGCAGCTTGCGCCCGACCTTGTTCCAGCCGAACAGCATCACGCCGAGGAAACCGGCTTCGAGGAAGAACGCCGTAAGCACTTCATACGTCAGCAACGGGCCGGTGACGGAACCGGCGAAGTCCGAAAAGCGGCTCCAGTTGGTGCCGAACTGGTAGGCCATGACCAGTCCCGAGACCACGCCCATGCCGAAGTTGACGGCAAAGATCTTCGACCAGAAATGGTAGAGGTCACGGTAGGTGTCGTTGCCGGTTTTCAACCACAGGCCTTCCAGCACCGCGAGATAACTCGCAAGACCGATGGTGATCGCCGGGAACAGGATGTGGAACGAGATGGTGAACGCGAACTGAATTCGGGCGAGATCCAGGGCCTCTAAACCGAACATAAGCTTTCCTCTATCAGATAACGGTTCCAAGACTGGCGGCCTTGGACCACTGCCCCCACGGGTATGGAGTGCGGCGAACTCGGATTCGTTCTTCTTTTTACAGGCATCGCGACGCAGGGAGTCTGCCGACGGGTCCCTGATCAGTTCCGCGAGGGTCTTGATCTGGATCAATCAACGTTGAAAGAGTAGTCCCATTTCCGACGGGGAACCGCGTGGTCTTTTGCCGCGTGACAAGTTGCCTCACAACCTTGGCAACGCCCTGAAATACATCCTTGGCCGGGTTCGGTGTCGGGCGCGGAAAAATCGATGTCTGGCTAACTAAATTTTTTGTCATAGCAACTTCCTGTTACAGACTGGTGATAATCTCGCGGTTCCCCTCGACCAAGACCGGCCCGCAAATGCCCAGCCAAGAGCCCTTGCTGTTACGTCACCACCGTCCTTTTCTTGCGTTCTGGTTTGCCCGGATCTTCACCGCCAGCGGTTTTCAGATGCTCACCGTGGCGATCGGCTGGAACCTCTATCAACTGACCGGCAACGTGCTCGACCTGGGTCTGGTCGGGCTGGTGGAGTTCGCTCCACGGGTATTGTTCATGCTGCACACCGGCCACGTTGCCGATCGCTACGACCGGCGCAAGGTCGCGGCGATCTGCCAGTCGTTGCAGGCCTTGATCGCTCTGGCACTGGCCATCGGCAGCGCCACCGAGCATGTCACCCGGGAAATGATCTTTATCCTGGCGTTCCTGCTCGGCGCCGCGCGCTCCTTCGAAATGCCGACCACCCAGGCCCTGCTGCCGAGCATCGTGCCCAGTGCATTGTTCCCACGGGCAGTTGCCGCTGCGCAGTCGGCGCAGCAATCGGCCACCATTGTCGCCCCGGCCCTCGGCGGTCTGCTTTATGCCTTCGGCAGCGTGTGGGTCTATGGCCCGACGGTCATTCTGTATGTCATCGCCTGCACCCTGATGCTCAACCTGCCCGCGCGACAAACCCCTCTGAACAAAGGTAAGGCGACGCTGGATTCGTTGCTGGCGGGGATTCGTTTCATTCGCAGCCGCCCGGACATTCTCGGCGCGATTTCGCTGGATCTGTTCGCGGTGCTGCTCGGCGGCGCCACGGCGCTGCTGCCGGTGTTCGCCAAGGACATTCTGCTGACCGGGCCGTGGGGGCTGGGGCTGCTGCGTTCGGCGCCGGCGGTCGGTGCGTTGATGATGTCGTTATTCCTGGCGCGGTTTGCCGTTGAGCGAAACGTCGGTCGGGTGATGTTCACTGCAGTCGGCGTATTCGGTGTCGCCACCATCGCCTTCGGCCTGTCGACCTCGTTCTGGTTCTCGCTGGCGGTGCTGGTGGTGCTCGGCGCGGCGGACATGATCAGCATGGTGATCCGCGCCTCGTTCGTGCAACTGGAAACCCCGGACGAAATGCGCGGCCGGGTCAGCGCGGTGAACGGCCTGTTCATCGGCGCCTCGAACCAGTTGGGCGAATTCGAATCCGGCCTCACTGCCCACTGGTTCGGCACCGTGCCGGCAGTGGTGATGGGCGGGATCGGTACGCTGGTGGTGACCGGGACCTGGATCAAACTGTTCCCGACCCTGGCCAATCGCGACCGGATGCATGTGCCGGTGGAAGAGGTGAAGGCCTGACTGCAAGGGTTCCACCAGCGGGGCCATCCCCCAAGCACAAATAGCTCGAAAAGATGCGGTACATAGATACCGCATTGAGTGTAATGTATCGCCTTACACTCGCCGCATGATCAAATCCTTTCAGCACAAGGGCCTTCGCCGCTTCTATGAAACCGGTTCGACTCGCGGGATTCGTGCCGATCACGCTATACGGCTGTCGCGCATGCTGCAGTTCATGGATCGGGCCGCCGTTCCGGGGGATCTGGATCTTCCCGGTTGGCGTCTGCATCACTGAAAGGGGGGCTTTGCGAGTACTGGTCACTCAGTGTGTCCGGGAACTGGCGGGTTATCTTTCGATTTGCAGGCTCGGATATCGAACTGATCGACTATTTGGATTATCACTGACAGGAGGCAGGCTCATGCCTATGCACAACCCGCCACACCCAGGTGAAACACTGTTGATGGATGTATTGCCGGAACTTGGCATCAGTGTTACCGAATTGGCTCGGCATCTTGGGTTCGCTCGTCCTCACCTTTCTCGTGTCCTGCACGGACATGCGCCGATCAGCCCGGATCTGGCCGTACGACTGGAACGCGCGGGGATTGGCAAGGCTCGAATGTGGCTAGGGGTTCAAACAGATTACGACCTCTGGCAAGCCGAGCATCGTGAGCAGCCAGCCATTCAGCCAATCGCCGCTCACGCCTGACGCTCTCAGGCCAGCAACTCCCCCGCGACCTTCGCTCTGACAGCCTTGCCCGCCAGTTGCTCGACCAGCGTCAGCGCAAATGCCAGCGCGGCGCCGGAGCCTTGGGCGGTGATGCAATTGCCGTCGACCACCACCGGTTGATCAACAAACGTGCAACCGGAGAGGTTATGGCTGGTGGCGGGCAGGCATGTCATGCGTCTTTGGCGTAATACGCCAAAGCTTTGCAGAGCGACCGCCGGGGCTTCGGCGATGGCGGCGAACAGGCGTCCGGCGCTGGCCTGGTCCTTGAGCAGTTGTTGCAAGGGCTGGTGCGCGGCCAGGTGTTGTGCGCCGACCGCGCCGCCGGGCAGAACGATCAGGTCGAAGGTCTGGGCCAGCACATCAATGAGCATGCCGTCGGCGGTCAGTCGCGTACCTCGGGCGCAGGTCAGCATGCGCCGGCCTTCGATGCTGGCCGCCACCACTTCGATGCCGGCGCGGCGCAGCACGTCGATCAGGGTCACGCATTGCAGATCATCGATGCCCTCGGCGAGGGTAATCAGGGCTCTAAAGGTCATGGGCGCCATCCGCTGGGTGATCTTTAAAGCGTAGTCAGCTTTGCCCTGTCCCGTTCGGCGACAGCCGTTACTTGATGTAAAGCTGGGTCGACATCGTGTTGCGCGGGGCGTTGATCGAGGTGTTGCTGAAGGTAAAGGTGCCTTCCTGACGAGTCGCCAGATCGAAGGTGTACAGCGAGCCGACGGTTTTGCTGCCAGGCGTGCATTCGGTCAGGTTGCCGTTATCGAAGGCACAGACCGGGCTCCGGGTGCCGTTCACTTCGAAACCGTCCAGTGCTGCCTGAGGCTGGCTCTGGCCGTAACCGATTTCCAGCACATAGACCTTGATGCCCGGCGCGCTGTGATCGCAGCGGGTCTGCACCTGGCCATCGGTAATGTCTTCGAGCCCGCAGGACGACGACTGAACCTTGATGACTTTCACCTCGCTCAATGGCGGTGCCGACGCCGCGAGTGCCACCGGTACACCGGCCAGCAGCAAGGCCATCAGTCCAGCGGTCTTCATCCAACCATTGTTCATGCGATCCATCCCCGAAAAAACAGGGCGCAGTATGGCGTACTTGGCCGTGGTGCAAAACTTCGCCGACGATCGACACCAACATCCGCCATCTTCCTCACGCTGCTGGTATGATGCGCGGCTTTTTCCGGCCCACCACAATTTTCCAGGCGCTTGCGACGGTCTGTGCTTTGCTGTTGAGGTCGATACATTCACGGCGCCACGCGCGCCACGGGGAGCAGACATGCTGGAAAGGCTGTTTCAACTCAAGGCACACAACACCAACGTGCGGACCGAGATTCTGGCGGGCGTCACGACCTTCCTGGCCATGGCCTACATTCTGTTCGTCAACCCGAGCATTCTTGGCGAGACCGGCATGGACAAGGGCGCGGTGTTCGTCGCCACCTGTCTGGCAGCCGCCATCGGCTCCACGGTCATGGGCCTGATCGCCAACTACCCGATTGCCCTCGCGCCGGGCATGGGCCTGAACGCCTTCTTTACCTACACCGTCGTGCTGCACATGGGCCACACCTGGCAAGTGGCGCTGGGCGCGGTGTTCATTTCGGCCGTGTGTTTCTTCCTGCTGTCGATCTTCCGCATCCGTGAATGGATCATCAACAGCATCCCGCTGCCGCTGCGCTCGGCGATTGCCGCCGGTATCGGCCTGTTCCTGGCGCTGATCGCCCTGCACAACGCCGGTATCGTGGTCAGTAACCAGGCGACCATGGTCGGCCTCGGCGACCTGAAGCAACCGGCGCCGATCCTGGCCACCCTCGGTTTCGCCCTGATCGTCGCCCTTGAAGCCCTGAAAGTGCGCGGCGCGGTGCTGATCGGCATTCTCGCAGTGACCATCGTCTCGATCGTGATGGGCTTCACCCCGTTCGGCGGCGTGACCTCGATGCCACCTTCGCTGGCCCCGACCTTCCTGCAACTGGACATCAAGGGCGCACTGGACATCGGTCTGGTCAGCGTGATCTTCGCCTTCCTGTTCGTCGACCTGTTCGACAACTCCGGCACCCTGATCGGCGTCGCCAAGCGCGCCGGCCTGATGGGCAAGGACGGCCACATGCCGAAAATGGGCCGTGCGCTGATCGCTGACAGCACCGCGGCAATGGCCGGTTCGCTGCTGGGCACCTCGACCACCACCAGCTACATCGAATCCGCTGCGGGCGTAAGTGCTGGCGGCCGCACCGGCCTGACCGCCATCGTTGTCGCGATCCTGTTCCTGCTGGCGCTGTTCTTCTCGCCACTGGCTGCCAGCGTGCCGGCATTCGCCACCGCGCCGGCGCTGCTGTTCGTCGCCGTGCTGATGACTTCCGGCCTGGCGGAAATAGACTGGGACGACATCACCGTCGCCGCGCCGGTCGTGGTCACCGCCCTGGCGATGCCTTTCACCTATTCCATCGCCAACGGCATCGCCTTCGGCTTCATCGCCTGGACTGCGATCAAACTGCTGTCCGGCCGCGCCCGTGAGCTGAACCCGGCGCTGGTGATCCTGTCGATTCTGTTCGTGATCAAGCTGGGTTGGTTCAACGCATGACTTTTGATTCCCAGGCCTACGCCGCACAACTCGAAGACAAGGTCACGCGCCTGCGTGACCTGCTGGCCCCGTTCGATGCACCGGAGCCGACGGTGTTCGACTCGCCGCTGCAGAACTTCCGTCTGCGCGCCGAATTTCGCCTGTGGCGCGAGGGCGGCGAGCGGCATTACGCGATGTTTTCCCAGGACGACAAACGCACACCGATCCTGATCGAAGAGTTCCCGATCGCCAGCCTGCGCATCAACCAGTTGATGCCGCAATTGAAAGCGGCCTGGCAGGCCAGCGCGGCGCTGAGCCACAAGCTGTTTCAGGTGGAGTTTCTGACCACCCTGGCCGGCGACGCGATGATCACCCTGTGCTATCACCGTCCGCTGGACGAGCACTGGCACGCGGCAGCCACCCAACTGGCGGCGGATCTGGGCGTCAGCATCATCGGTCGATCCAAGGGCAAGCGCGAAGTGCTCGGCCTCGATTACGTGGTCGAGAAACTCGACGTCGGCGGTCGCACATTCAGCTATCGCCAACCGGAAGGCGCGTTCACCCAGCCCAACGGCACCGTGAACCAGAAGATGCTCAACTGGGCATACGAAGCACTGGGCAATCGCAGCGACGATCTGCTGGAGCTGTACTGCGGCAACGGCAACTTCACCCTGCCGCTGGCGACTCGCGTGCGCAAAGTGCTGGCCACCGAAATCAGCAAGACCTCGGTCAACGCCGCGCTGAGCAACCTGGCCGAAAACGCTGTGGATAACGTCACCCTGGTGCGCCTGTCCGCCGAAGAGCTGACCGAAGCCCTGAACGAAGTTCGCCCGTTCCGTCGCCTGCACGGTATCGACCTGAAAAGCTACGAGTTCGGCAGCGTGTTCGTCGACCCGCCACGGGCCGGCATGGACCCGGATACCTGCGAACTGACCCGTCGCTTCGACAACATCCTGTACATCTCCTGCAACCCGGAGACCCTGGCAGCCAACATCGCCCAACTGCACGACACACACCGCATCACCCGCTGCGCGCTGTTCGACCAGTTCCCGTGGACTCACCACATGGAATCCGGCGTGTTGCTGACCCGACGTTGATCGCTGGTTCCAGATACAAGAAAGCCGTCCTCAGCGACGGCTTTTTTGTGCCTGTTCATGGCACGGAATCGATCTTGCGTGGACGCCCGCCCTTCCTGCCGTTGGCCCGGGCAGCTTCAGCTTTCGCGGTGCTGCTCTGGCGGCCATTGCGCGAAGCGATCACCGAGGCGGCCATGGCCATCAATGGCTGACTGGCGGAGATCATGCCGGCGATGGAAACCTGCAGGTCCTTGCCGTCGTGGCACAGCGCGGTGCCGGCAAAGCCGACGCTCAATCCGCTGAAGTCTTGCGGTTCGAAATCATCGAATTCACGGTAGAGATTCACTGGAAGCAGCACGCCACTGTCGTCCTCAAATCGAATCACCAGGCACGGTTTCTGAAAGGCCACCGACACGGCTTGCAGGCTGCTGCGACGACGCACGCCGCCACGGTCGACGGCTTCGTCCAGACGTTTTTCCGTTACCGGTCGATCCGCATGCAAACCGGCTTTTACTGTTTTCATAGTTCGATCTCCACACCTTCCTGAGCACCAATCAGGGCCAGCAGGGTTTTGTTTTCTTCTGGTTCGTAATACGCCGATCCGATTCTGAAGGTCGCATTGGTGACTTCGCGCATGACGGCGACTTCGTTCGAGTCCCCGTCCCACCATTGGTTATCGAGACAGGCAGTCTGCAGACGAGTCCACCAGATCCGACGGGCCCGCCGCAGATGAACAGTTTCACGCAGCGATTGGCGCAGCCCCTCAAGCACTGCAATCGGTGGCCGACGCGACAGCGGCACCACATCCCATAACTCCACGCCGTTGTGCCAGAAGCTGAATTTGAAACGGGCACTCCATGCACCTGAATCAACGTGCGCATGGGGAGGACAATGTTCGTCTCGCAGCATGATCACTACCGACAATCCCTTGTAACTGCACACTTTCATGCTAACCCATCCGTTAGGTTAAAGAGTTTCGAAAAATGCCATTCCCTGACAATTCCGACCATCGGCATCGCTGCCTTCAATAGTCATTACGTTTTCGAGCCTAGTGCGGGATTCAGGAAAGCCGCGCGCAAAATGGTAAGCAATCCTTTCGTCACGCCCCTGTATTTGCTACATACGAAGACTCATTCCCCGGTGTAATCAATCATGCAGCGACACTTCGACGATCTTCAGCTGGGCAGCATCGAGTTGTTTTGCCTGGCCGCCGAGTGCGGCAGTTTCACTGGTGCTGCGCAGGCGGCTTCGGTGACGCCGGCGGCGGTGAGCCGCTCGGTATCACGCATGGAGGAACGCCTCGGTGTGCGGCTGTTTGCGCGCACCACCCGCAGCGTGAAACTGACCGACAGCGGCCGGCGCTACTACGAAGAATGCAGCCAGGCGCTGGCGCAACTGGTGGAAGCGCAACGGGAAGTCATGGGCCAGCAGCAGGAACCGTCCGGCACCCTGCGTATCAGTATTCCTACGACTTACGCCCATCATCGGATCCTGCCGCTGCTGCCGGACTTTCGCGCGCGCTTCCCGCAGGTCAAGGTCGACATGCACATCAGCAACCGCAACATCGACTTCGTCGGCGAGGGCTACGACATGGCGATCCGCGTGCGGGCGATTCCCGATTCAGGCCTGATCGCCCGGCATCTGGAGGATGCGGCGCTGGTGATGGTCGCCAGCCCCGACTATCTGAAACGCGCCGGCACGCCACAGACCCTGGAAGACCTCGAACAGCACGAGTGCATCCAGTACGAGTTGCCCAGCAGTGGGCGGCGGATCACCTGGCTGTTTTACGACGAGGACGCGCCACGGGAAATCCTCGCCGAGGGCAGTTTCTGCTGCTCGGACGATGTGCTCGGCGGCGTGACCCTGGCCAGGCACGGTGCCGGTTTGTTCCAGACCTATCGCTTCATCGTCGAAAAAGAACTGGCCGACGGCTCGCTCATAGAAGTGCTCAAACCCTACAGCGGACGCTCGCGGCCGTTCACATTGTTGTACCCGCAGAATCGCCACATGCCGCTGCGCGTCAGGGCTTTCATCGATTTTCTGGTCGAGCGATTACCGCACTGAATACCGCCGGTGTGCGATCACCGCACACAAATCAGGGCTGTCGATGCAGAGCAATTGATTAAAGTAACCATCTAGTACAATTTAACTCCACAGGTCGAAACCTTCGGCCCAAGCCAAAAACAATAAGTGGAGTTTGCCCCCATGCCCCCTATCGTTCTGGTGCTCAACGGCCCGAACCTGAACCTGCTCGGCACCCGTGAACCGGCGACCTACGGTCACGAAACCCTGGCCGACATTTCTGCCCTGTGCGGGCGCGCCGCCGAAGAGTTCGGCCTGGCCGTGGAGTTTCGCCAGACCAACCACGAAGGCGAACTGCTCGACTGGATTCACGGCGCCCGTCAGCGCTGCGCCGGCATCGTGATCAATCCGGCCGCCTGGACTCACACCTCGGTAGCGATCCGCGACGCCCTCGTCGCCAGCGAATTGCCGGTGATCGAAGTGCACCTGTCCAACGTCCACGCCCGAGAGCCGTTCCGTCACCACTCGTTCGTCTCGGCCATCGCCACGGCGGTGATGTGCGGCTTCGGCAGCCACGGCTATCGCCTGGCTCTGGAACATTTCAGCCAGCGGCTGAAGGGGTGATCCGCATGAACCGCAACAACGTGATACTCGCCGGGCTGATCGGCGCCGGCATCCAGGCCTCCCGCACCCCGGCGCTGCATGAACACGAAGGCGACGAACAGGGTCTGCGTTACCTGTACCGCTTGATCGATCTCGATCAACTGCAACTGGACAGCAACGCCCTGCCCGACCTGCTGCTGGCCGCCGAACGCATGAACTACACCGGGCTGAACATCACCTTCCCGTGCAAGCAGGCAATCATTCCGCTGCTCGATGAGTTGTCTGAGGAAGCCCGGGGCATCGGCGCCGTGAACACGGTAGTGCTGAAGGACGGCAAACGCGTCGGACACAACACCGATTGCCTGGGTTTCGCCGAAGGTTTTCGTCGCGGCCTGCCAGACGTCGCCCGCGAACGTGTAGTCCAGATGGGCGCTGGCGGCGCAGGCGCGGCAGTGGCCCACGCCTTGTTGAGCGAAGGCGTACAGCAACTGAGCATTTTTGATGTGGACGTGGAGCGCGCCGAAAGTCTGGCCAACAACCTCAACCAGCATTTCGGCGCTGGCCGCGCGGTTGCCGGGCATGATCTGGCGAGCACGCTGAGTCAGGCGAATGGCCTGGTGAATACCACGCCGATGGGCATGGCCAAATTGCCAGGCATGCCCGTGCCGACGGAATTGCTGCGCCCCGAGCTGTGGGTGGCGGAGATCGTGTATTTCCCGCTGGAAACCGAACTGCTGCGCAACGCCCGCGCCCTGGGTTGCCGAACCCTGGACGGCGGCAACATGGCGGTGTTTCAGGCGGTGAAGGCGTTTGAGCTGTTCAGTGGCAGAGTGCCGGATGCGCAGCGAATGCTCGCGCATTTTCAAAGCATGAATGGATAAAACCGGGAGGGGGGCAACGCCCCCTCGACTTCGGTCACGCCTGCAAGTAACGCAGCACCGACTCGCAAATCATCTCGCGATGACGCTGCTTGATGCTTTCGTCCGGCAGGTCGATCTGAAAGATCTCACCGAACGTGTGGCGGTTCGATACGCGATAGAAGCAAAACGAACTGATCAGCAGATGCACGTCCAGCGCGTCGAGTCCGGCGCGGAACACCCCTTCATCGGCACCGCGACGCAGAATCTCGCCCAGGGAATCGAGGATGGTGTTGTTCATCGCCTTGATCGCGTCGGAACGCTTCACATACTCGGCGTTGTGGATGTTTTCGATGCTGACGATCCGCACGAAATCGACGTTGCGATCGTGGTGGTCGAAGGTGAATTCCACCAGACGCCGGATCGCTTCCACCGGCGGCAATTCGGCCAGGTGCAGGCGGTTCTCGGTGCTGCGGATATCGCCGTAGAGCTTCTCCAGCACCTCGACGTACAACTGCTCCTTGCTGCCGAAGTAGTAATAGATCATGCGCTTGGAGGTGTGAATACGCTCGGCGATCGCGTCCACGCGAGCACCGGACAGACCCTGCTGGACGAACTCGACGATCGCCTCCTGCAGGATATTCTCGCGGGTCTTTTCCGGGTTGTTCTTGCGACTTTTGCGCGGCTCTACCGCTGGTAGATCGGGGGCTGCGGAAAGTTCTGAAGTCATCGTCATTGCGGGCTCACGGCCATCACTGCACAGGCTGGCGATTATGGGCCGCGCGACCCAGTGAAGGAAGCCGCGCGACCCGTGTTTAATCCCGCGTTTACGAATTTCCTACAACTTCGCCTGGCGAACCGCGCCACTGCGTGATTTGGCCATCGCCGCCAGCCGCACCGCGACGTTGGCCGCGCCATAACCGGCGTAACCGTTCTTGCGCTGGATGATCTCGAAGAAGAAGCGCCCCTCGAACGGCTCGGTATAGACGTGGAACAACTCGCCGCCCTGCGCATCGCGGTCGTACAGCACGTTGTAGTACGCCAGCTCGCTGAGGAATTCGTCATCGAAATCGAAGCGCGCCGCCAGGTCGTCGTAATAGTTGAGCGGAATATCCAGCAGCGGCACGCCCGCCTCCTTCGCCCGACTGACTTCGGCGAAGATATCGTCGCAATCGAAGGCGATGTGATGCACACCGGAGCCGCGATAACTCGACAGCGCGTGTGAAATCGCGGTGTTGCGGTTCTCGGAAATGTTCAGCGGCAGACGGATCGAACTGTCGCGGCTACGCAGCGCGCGGCTTTTCACCAAGCCATACGGATCCGGCAGCACCACTTCGTCATCGGCCTCAAAATCCAGCAGGCTCTTGTAGAACAGCACCCAACTGTCGAGGCTGTCTGCCGGCAGCGCCATGGCCATGTGGTCGATGCGCTTGAGGCCGCCACGCGCTACCGCGTCCGGCAGCAGATTGAAGTCGGTACCGTAAACATCCGCCTCCTGATCCACCAGATAAATCAGGCTGCCGTCCGGCGCGCGCACCGCCGCCAGTTCCAGCTCGTTGGGGCCGACCAGTCCGCGATACGGCTGACCTTTATAGGCGACGGCGCGAGCCAGCGCACTGGCGCTGTCCTTGACCCGCACGGCGGTGGCGCACAGCGACGGGCCGTGGGCCTCGAAAAAGCTGTGGCCGAACGAATAGGGTTCGGAGTTGAGGATCAGGTTGATATCGCCCTGACGCAACAGGCTGACGCTCTTGGAACGATGCTGTCCGGCCCTGACGAAACCCAGCCGTTCCAGCCAGTTCGACAGCTTGGCGCCGAGGCTTTCATCCACGGCGAACTCAAGAAACTCGATGCCGTTGTATTCGCTGGCCTTCGGCGTTTCGAAGAGGATTTCGCGGTTATCCACAGGGCGGATTTCCTGCTCCAGACGCTGGCGGGTTTTCTCCTCCAGGTACAGCAGCGAACGCAGACCATCGGCGGCATTGGCCCGAGGCGGCGCGGCGCGGAAGCCGTCGTTGAAGATTTCCAGTGACAGCGGTCCGGTGTAGCCACTCTGGATAATCGGCGCGAGGAAGCCCGGCAGATCAAATTCGCCCTGCCCCGGGAAGCAGCGGAAATGCCGGCTCCACTCCAGCACGTCCATCGCCAGGATCGGCGCGTCGGCCATTTGCACGAAGAAAATCTTGTCGCCGGGAATCTCGGCAATCGCCCGTGGATCGCCCTTCAGCGACAACGTGTGGAAGCTGTCGAGCAACACGCCGAGGGCCGGGTGATCGGCCTGACGCACGATGTCCCAGACCTGTTGATAAGTATTGACGTGACGGCCCCAGGCCAGCGCCTCATAACCGATGCGCAGGCCACGGGCACCAGCGCGCTCGGCCAGCAGGCGCAGGTCGTCGATGAGGATCTGTTGATCGCCGATACTGTCGGGGGAGGCGTTGCTGCAGACCAGCACCAGGTCGGTGCCCAGTTCCTGCATCAGGTCGAACTTGCGCTCGGCCCGCTCCAGGTTGCGGTCCAGACGATCACGGCGGCAGCCTTCGAAATCGCGGAACGGCTGGAACAGGGTGATGGCAATCCCGAGGTCGGCGCACATCTGCCGGATTTCCCGGGGGCTGCCGTCGTAATACAGAAGATCGTTCTCGAAAATCTCCACCCCGTCGAACCCGGCGGCGGCAATGGCTTCGAGTTTTTCCGGCAGGGTTCCGCTCAAGGAAACGGTGGCAATGGATCGCTGCATGTTTCAACTCCCGGTGGAGACGTCGGCTACGAAAATTGCGCCGCTTTTATAGGGTGAGCGAATTATTGGTCTCCGTTTTTCATTGAGCAATTTAAACTGTACTACCCGGTTAGTTTTGCGTGCGATTATCGAACACAATGCCGGTTTGGCGAATTGACGATTTTTCGTCCACTGCCCAACATCCAACTCACCTTGAGTCCGGAACTGAACCACCGGTCGCAGCGTGCACAAAAAAAGCACACCAAATAACAAATCCAAAAACGGGTGGAACACATGATTCCTTCACAGACTTCCCGCATGGCTCCGGCCATGAGCACTGCCACGGGTGGTATCGGCGACAAGATCCGCGGCGCCATGGCCGTCGGCAAGACCCGTTGGGGCATGCTGGCGCTGGTATTTTTCGCCACCACCCTCAATTACATCGACCGCGCCGCCCTCGGCGTCATGCAGCCGATCCTCGCCAAGGAAATGAGCTGGACGGCGATGGACTACGCCAACATCAACTTCTGGTTTCAGGTCGGCTACGCGATCGGCTTCGTACTGCAAGGACGGTTGATCGACCGGGTCGGCGTCAAACGCGTGTTCTTCTGCGCGGTGCTGCTCTGGAGCCTGGCCACCGGCGCCCACGGCCTGGCGACCTCGGCGGTGGGCTTCATGGTCTGCCGGTTCATTCTCGGCCTGACTGAAGCGGCGAACTATCCGGCCTGCGTGAAGACCACGCGCCTGTGGTTCCCGGCCGGCGAGCGCGCCGTGGCCACCGGCATCTTCAACGCCGGCACCAACGTCGGTGCGATGTTCACCCCGATGCTGCTGCCGCTGATCCTTCACGTGTGGGGCTGGCAGGCTGCGTTCCTGTGCATGTCGGCACTGGGCGGGATCTGGCTGCTGTTCTGGGGCCTGAAGTATTTCAACCCGGAAGATCACCCGAGCGTCAAACAGTCGGAGCTGGAATACATCCAGAAAGAAGTCGAACCGGAACAGGCCCGCGTGCCGTTCTCGAAAATCCTGCGCATGCGCGGCACCTGGGCCTTCGCCCTCGCCTACTCGCTGACCGCGCCGGTGTTCTGGTTCTACCTGTACTGGCTGCCGCCGTTTCTCAATCAGCAATACAACCTGGGCATCAACGTCACCCAGATGGGCATTCCGCTGATCATCATCTACGTCACCGCCGACTTCGGCAGCGTGGGCGGCGGGATTCTGTCTTCGTTCCTGATCGGTCGCGGCATGAACTCGATCAAGGCACGGCTGCTGTCGATGTTCCTGTTCGCCTGCTGCATCATCGGCGTGGTGATGGCCGCCGGCTCCGCCAACCTGTGGATCGCGGTTGCCGCCATCTCTCTGGCCATCGGTGCGCACCAGGCCTGGACCGCCAACATCTGGAGCCTGGTGATGGACTACACGCCCAAGCACATGATGAGCACGGTGTTCGGTTTCGGCGGCATGTGCGCGGCGATCGGCGGGATGTTCATGACCCAGATCGTCGGCCACATCCTGACTGTCACCAACAACAACTACACCGTGCTGTTCACCCTGATCCCGGCGATGTACTTCATTGCCCTGACCTGGATGTACTTCATGGCACCGCGCAAGATTCCTACCGTTAGCGAATAACCTTCCTGCCCTGACCGGCCTGATTTCAGGCCGGTCATGTCTTCAGCGCCGGCTCTGCTGCCACGCTGCCGCCAGCCCGCTGCAACAGATCACCGCAATCCCGATCACTGTCATCAGGGTCGGCGTGTGAGCAAACAGCAACCAGCCCAACAGCCCCGCAAACACGATCTGGCAATAACCGAACGGCGCCAGCAACGCCGGTGCGGCATGGCGGAACGCCTGGGTCAGAAACAGGTGCGCGGTCATCCCGCAACTGCCCAACGCCAGCATCAACAGCGCATGCCCCAGGCTCGGCACCTGCCAGAAGAACGGCACCAGCGCACTCATCACCAGCGTGTTGCACAACCCGGCGAAAAAGTTGCTGGTGGTCGGGCTGTCGATTTCCGCGAGCTTGCGGGTGAGCAACTGATAGAAGCAGAAAAACAGCGCCGAACAGAACGGCAACAGAATCGCCGGGGTGAACAAGTCACCGCCCGGATGGACGATGATCAGCACACCGATGAACCCGCACACCACCGCGATCCACTGACCGCGCGTCACCCGCTCCTTGAGCAACGGCACCGACAGCGCCGTCACCAGCACCGGCGCAAGAAAGTTGACCGCCGTGGCTTCGGCCAGCGGGATGTACAGCAGCGCCGTGGTGAAAAACAGGCTGGTGCCCAACAGGCACAACGCCCGCGCCAACTGCCACAACGGACGTTTGGTGCGCAGCACGCGCAGCCCGGACTGCGGCAGGAAAATCCCCGCCATCAGCAGCGTGTGCACCAGATACCGTGCCCACACCACCATCACGATCGGATAAAAGCCCGAGAGGTATTTCGACAGCGCGTCGTGACTGGAGAACAGGAAAGTTGCCACGACAATCAGCAAGATCCCCTTGAAGGGTTGGTTGACGCCGGAAAGCGGAGTGCTGACGGTCATTGGCTCTCTCTGAATGAAAAATAAACGGTGACGAGGACGCGTGCGCCCTCGCCCCTTGAAGCAGACTTAAAGCCGGGCCAACAATTCCCGTGTCCGGTCGATCGCCATTTGCGCCCGCTGCAAACCACTCACGCCTTGCTCCAGCAATTTGACCGTGGGAATTTCCAGACTCAGGGGAAGGTTAGCCGCAAGACTGCGCAACAAGCCGATCAAGTCACAATCGCCCTCGCCGGGAAACCGTCGTTCATTGCGGGCCTGACGCAAGATCTCGGCCATGTCCGTCGGCCTCGGCCCGGCAACATCGCACAACTGTGCGTAGCGCAACCGTGAGGCCGGCACACCGGCCAGGTCTTCCAGCCGCGATCCGGAACGGTCGAAGTGAAACGCGTCGACCAATACCGCCCCGTTTTCGCGCCCGGCGTTGTCGACGATGCGCAACGCCTGTTCGAGATTGCGCGCATCGGTCCACGGCATGAACTCCAGATGCGGATGCAAACCGTAGGGCGCGGCCAGATCGCAGAGTGCCGCAAAATTATCGGTGAGCCGCTGTTCGTCAGGATCATTGCCGGCGACCAGTAATTCACTGGCACCGAACTCCGCACCGACGCTAAGCAGCTTCTCGAAATCCGCGACCACTGTCTGCGGTTTCAAACGCAGGATTTCCACGTCGAGCACGCCGATTCCGGTGTCACGCAAACGCGCCAGTGTCTGACGCCGCAAATCGCCATCGGCTACCAACGGGAAGTGATATTCCTCGGGTGTCGCCGGTTCCAGGCGCAGGCCGATATGGCTGTAACCGGCACGAGCGGCGACCTCGACCATGTCGGGTGGCGACAACTCCAGCACGGTCAGGCTGGCCAGGGACAGAATTCGTTCGCTCATTTTCAGGCCTCGATCTGCGCAGGTGCGGTGGCGCGACCGCTGGCCGCTGCTTCACGGATGGCCTCGACCAGCGCCAGGGTGCGGGCGGCATCGGCGGCACTCACCAGCGGTTCGACTTCCCGCCGGGCGACGCGGACGAAATGCTGCAACTGCAATCGCAGGGCTTCGTCAGGCGTGAACGGTTCATCGACCGCCAGCAACGGCTCATGCCAACCGGCGTCCAGCTGATCGACGCGGTAATGCCATCGCTTGAGCTGCGGAATGCTCAAGGCCCCGGCCGTTCCCGCCAGCAAGTAGCAAGGCTGATCGGCTTGGCGCGGATAGGCCGGGTTCTCCCCTGAGTTCAACTCCCAGCTCCACGGCGCCGCCACCGCGTCGGAACCGGTCAGGCTGCCCAGCGCTCCGCCGTCGAATTGCAGCAGGATCGCCGCGCTGTCTTCATTGGCGAAACCGCGTACCGCACGGTCGGTGATCGCCTGCACCGAATGCACTTCGCCGCACAGATGACGCAGCAGGTCGAGGTCGTGGATCAAATTGGTCAGCAGCATTCCGGCACCGGCTTCGCGCCGCCACGCCGTTTCGAAATACTGGTCAGGCTTGCGCAGCTGGAACAACGCAGTTACCAGCGTCAGCCGTCCCAATGCTCCCTCCTTGACCAACTCATGGGCTCGCACGATCAGCGGATTGTGCCGCCGATGATGGCCGACCAACACCGGCACGCCGCTGCGCTTCACCGCTGCCACCAGTTCCCGCGCTTCATCCAGGTTTACGCCCACCGGTTTTTCCAGTAACACCGGAACACCAGCGGCGAGGCAATCCAGCGCGGTGCGGACGTGCTGATTATTCGGATTGGCGACGATCACTGCGTCTGGCCGGGTTTGCTCCAGCATCTGACGGTGATCGGCGAAATACGCCACACCCCACTCCGCCGCCATGGCCGGTGCCTGAGGACCGGGATCGGCCACGGCGCATAACGTGGCCTCAGTGAGATGTTTCAGGTGCCGATAATGTTGCTGGCCCATGTTACCGGCGCCGATCAGGGCGATTCGAAGGGGCGGGTTCAAGGTGCGATCCTCTTGTGATTGTTGTGGGAAAACTCACTCCATCAACAATTTAGAACCCGGTTCCAGATTCTTACACCCGCCCGACTGAAAAGTGGGCGAACAGCGCACAGCTTTGTTTAGACGAACAACTCCGAGGCCAGGCTGGCCGCCGACAGCTCCTCGGTGAACGTCAGCAGCAACGGCGCCAGTTCATGCAATCGCGCTCCCGGCATCCGTGCACTTGGCCCGGCAATGCTGAGCACACCAATCACCCGACCATCGGCGGGATGTTTCACCACGGCAGCAATCGCCGAAGTGCCCACCGCCGAGCTTTCTTCCACACAGGCATAGCCCTGTTCCCGGGCCACGCGCAGGCGTTCGAGCAGTTCAATATTGGAACGCGGCGCGTTGGGCCCGATATCCGCCGGCACTTCCGCGCCCTGGCGCTCGACCAGCGACAACGCCTCGGCGTCGCTCATGCACGCCAGCCACGCATGGCCCGACGCGGTGTAGAACAGCGGCGCATCACGGCCCATGTCCGGGTCGTAACGCAGGCCGGTGCGGGCACCCTGGGCCTTGGCGATCCAGGTTTGGCGCTCGCCGTCGATCACGCCCAGACGTACCAGTTCACCGGTTTCCTGAGCCAGCCGATCGAGCACCGGCTGCACGATGTCGGCACCGCTGCTCGACAGGTACTGGAAGCCCATCGCAACCAGTTTGGTCGACAGGTGATAGCGCAACGTCTCCGGATTCTGCCGCACGTAACCCAGGCGGATCAGCTCGGCGAGCAGGCGGTGCGTCGCGCTTTTCGGAATGTCCAGTTGCTCGGCCAGGGTCTGCATCGGCAGCCCGCGCGGATCACTGGTGAGGCTTTCCAGCACGCTGAAAACCCGTTCGATTTGACTGCCGGCCATGGTGCGCTCTCGGTGAAATTTCGCCGATTCTAGAAGACATCCCGAGGAATGCGAAATCTGGAACCCGCCGTCCGATAACCGCCCACTTTGCGCATCAGTCGGTTGATCTGCTTCGCTCGCACTGGTTATTTTCTGGAACATGATTCTAAAAACAATTGATTGCTGGAGCCCTTCCTGATGCCTGCCCTTTCCGATATCGACTGCGACGTTCTGGTGGTCGGCTCCGGCGCCGCCGGTTTGTCGGCCGCCGTCACCGCCGCGTGGCATGGCTTGAAGGTCATCGTGGTGGAAAAGGATCCGGTGTTCGGCGGCGCCACCGCGTGGTCCGGCGGCTGGGCGTGGGTGCCGTGCAATCCGCTGGCCCGGCGCGCCGGGATCGTGGAAGACGTGGAACTGCCGCGCACTTATCTGCGCCACGAACTCGGCGAGCACTACGACCCGGCCATGATCGACGCCTTCCTTGAAACCGGCCCGCGCATGGTGGCGTTCTTCGAACAGCACACCGCCCTGCAATTTGCCGACGGCAACGCCATCGCCGACATCCACGGCGAAACACCGGGCGCCGGCACCGGTGGACGCTCGGTCATTGCCGCACCCTATGACGGGCGAAAGGTCGGGCGCCTGCTCAAGCGTCTTCGTACAACCATGCGCGAAACTTCGTTCATGGGCATGCCGATCATGGCCGGCGCGGACCTGTCGGCGTTTCTCAATCTGAATCGCTCGTTGTCGGCGGCCTGGCACGTGACCCGGCGTTTTACTCGCCACCTGCTGGACCTGGCGCTGCACGGTCGGGCGATGCAACTGGTCAACGGCGTGGCGCTGGTGGCGCGGCTGGCGAAGTCCGCCGAAGACCTCGGCGTACTGCTGTGGGAATCGGCGCCGGTAACCGAACTGCTGCGCGACGAATCACGCATCACCGGCGCTCGCGTGAACACCGCAAAGGGCCCGATCACTGTCCACGCGCGCAAAGCCGTGGTGCTCGCGGCCGGCGGGTTCGCCAATGACATCGAGCGGCGCAAGGCCTTGTTCCCGCGCACGCCCACCGGTCATGAACATTGGGCGCTGCCTCCGCCGGCAGTCAATGGCGACGGCCTGCGACTGGGCGAAACCGCCGGGGGCCGGATCGACACCGATGTAGCCTCGCCCGTGGCGTGGGCGCCGGTCTCGCAGGTGCCACATTCCGACGGCAGCATCGGCCATTTCCCGCACATCATCGAACGCGGCAAACCGGGGATCATCGGCGTACTGCGCAACGGCCAGCGCTTCGTCAACGAAGCCAACGGCTATTACGACTATGTCAGCGCCATGGTCGCCGCCGCGCCCGAAGGCGAAGAGGTCGCGTCCTGGCTGATCTGCACCCGCGCGTTCCAGCGGCGTTACGGGCTCGGCATGTCGCGGCCGTTTCCGGTTCCGGTGTCAGTTTTTATCCGCAGCGGCTATCTGAAAACCGGTAATACCCTTGAGGAATTGGCCACTGCGTGTGGCATCGATCCGAACGGCTTACGCGCCACTCTCCATGACTACAACCACCATGCCCGGCACGGCGAAGACCCGCTGTTCGGTCGCGGCTCGACCCCGTACAACCGCAAACAGGGTGATCCGGCGCAACAGCCCAACCCATGCGTGGCGCCCATCGAACACGGTCCGTTCTACGCGGTGAAGGTACAGCCCGGCTGTTTCGGCACCTTCGCCGGGCTCAAGGTCAACCCGCACGCGCAAGTGCTCGACGCCGAAGACCGGCCTATCGCCGGGCTCTACGCCGCCGGTGGCGACATGGCCAGCATCATGGGCGGGCATTACCCGGCGGGCGGGATCAACCTCGGCCCGGCGCTGACTTTCGGTTACATCGCAGCCCGACACATGGCGGGCGTCACGGCTTTCGAACAGGAGATCGACCATGCAGCACATCGTTAACAGACAAGGACTGAACCTGCCAAAACTCGGCCTCGGCACCTGGCCGATGCTCGGCGACGAATGCACCCGCGCCGTAGAGCAAGCCCTGGAACTCGGTTACCGGCACATCGACACGGCAGCGGCCTACAACAACGAAGACGCAGTCGGACAGGCCCTGGCGAATACGCCGACACCCCGCGAGCAGATCCACATCACCACCAAGGTCTGGTGGGACCAGTTGCAACCGGACGCCATGCGTCACTCGCTGGATCGTAGCCTCAAGGCCTTGCGCAGCGAGTACGTCGACCTGTTCATGATCCATTGGCCGACCACCGACTGGGACCTGCCGCGCACCCTCGAAACCCTCGCTTCGTTCAAGGAACAGGGGCTGGCTCGCAACATCGGCGTGGCGAATTTTCCGCTGCCGCTGCTGCGCAAAGTCGTCGAGGAATACGGCATCCCTCTGTCAGCCATTCAGGTCGAGTACCACGTACTGCTCGGACAAAACGCCCTGCTCGACTACGCCCGTCAACACGATCTGGCGCTGACGGCCTACACGCCACTGGCGCGCAACAAGGTCTCGGAAATTCCACAGATCCAGCAGATCGCCGAAAAACACGGCGTGCTACCGACCCAGGTGGCGCTGAAGTGGCTGCTGGATCAGGACAACGTCGCGGCGATTCCCAAGGCCAGCAGCAAAACCAATCAACTGGCCAACCTGGCCTCGCTGAATGTCGAACTGGACGATGACGACCGGACGCTGATCGCTGCGTTGTCCAAGCGCGAACGTCAGGTGAGCCCGGACTTCGCGCCGGTCTGGGATGCCTTCGACCGCTGACACCTGTCCCGACGAAAGAAATCCGCCGGCGGATTGAATTCCCGGCGCTCGTGCTCGTCAATAACAGGCCCGATCTCGTCACCCCGAGGCCGGGCCTTTGTGCGTGTGTGCGAATAGACGGACGACCGGACTGGCGCCACACTCACACACCAGCAACACTCATCACCACGATCAGACAGAGGATTCCCACATGCTATGGAAAAAAGGCCGACGCAGTGACAACGTCGTCGATGCCCGTGGCGATGATATGGGCGGCGGTGGCGGCATGCGCTTCGGCGGCGGCAAGGGGCTGAGCCTCGGGGCGATCCTGCTGATCGTCGGCATCGGCTGGATCACCGGGCAGGACCCGCTGCAGATCCTCGGCCAGCTCACCGGGCAGATGACCGAACAATCGGCCCCCACTTCGCAAACCCGTCAGGCACCGCCGGCCAACGATGAACAGGCGGAATTCGTGCGCTCGATCCTCGGCGACACCGAAGACACCTGGGGCGCGATCTTCCAGCAGGTCGGTCGCCAATATAAGGATCCGACCCTGGTGCTGTTCAGCAACCGGGTCAACTCCGCCTGCGGTCTGGCAACCTCGGCCACCGGCCCGTTCTATTGCCCGGCGGACCAGAAGGTCTATCTGGACATGGCGTTCTTCCAGGAAATGGCCCAGCGCTTCAAGGCCGCCGGCGACTTCGCCCAGGCCTACGTGATCGCTCACGAAGTCGGACACCATGTGCAGACGCTGCTCGGCGTCTCGGCGAAAATTCAGGCAGCCCGCCAGCAAGGCCGGCAGATGGAAGGTGACGGCGGTCTGCTGGTGCGTCAGGAACTGCAAGCCGATTGTCTGGCCGGGGTCTGGGCCTACAACGCGCAGAAGCGTCTGAACTGGCTGGAACCGGGCGACATCGAAGAAGCCTTGAACGCAGCGAACGCCATCGGTGATGATCGCCTGCAACAACAGGGTCAGGGCCGTGTGGTGCCGGACTCGTTTACTCACGGTACGTCGGCGCAAAGGGTGCGCTGGTTCAAAACCGGATTCGCCCAGGGCCAGGTCGGCCAGTGCGATACCTTTGCGGCGAAAAACCTGTAAATGCATAAATGGCTGTTGGCTTTTCTGTTCATCGGCGGCACCGCCCAAGCGGCCGGCGTCGACGCAATCAGTCCCGGGCGCCTGCAATTGCAGGCCGGCGAAATGGCGGTGGGCATCGGCCCGGCGCCGGCGAAAATCGAGCGCGTGCTGATCGTCATTCATGGCCGTCTGCGTAACGCCGAGACCTATCGCAAAAGCGGTGAAGTCGCGGCGGAACTGGCCGGGCAAACCGCCAACACCTTGGTGATCGCCCCGCAGTTTCTCAACGAAAGCGATGTGTCGCTCTACTCGTTACCCGCCAGCGTGCTGCGCTGGCAAGGCAACGACTGGATGGGCGGCGGGTTATCCACAGGGCCGAACCCGCTGAGCTCCTACGCCGCACTGGACGAAATCGTCGGGCGGCTGAGTGATCGCAAACAGTTTCCGGACGTGAAGCAGATCGTGATCTTCGGCCACTCCGGCGGCGCTCAGGTGGTACAGCGTTATGCGCTGCTGGCCCAGGAACAACCGGCGCTCAAGACCGAAGGCATTCGCTTGCGTTACGTGGTCGCCAACCCGTCGTCGTACGCCTACTTCAATGAGCAACGCCCGGTGGCCTTCGATCATGCGAAGTGCCCGGGTTTCAACCGGTGGAAGTACGGTCTGATGGATCCGCCGATCTACTCGGGTGGACAAACGCCCGCGCAGCTTGAAGGGCGTTACGTCAAACGCGAGATGATTTATCTGCTGGGCCAGCAGGACACCGACCCGCAACACCCGGCGCTGGACAAGAGCTGCGCCGCCAAAGCCCAAGGGGCTTATCGACTGGAGCGTGGGAAGCTGTTTTTCGGTTACTTGCTGCGTCGTCACCCTGAAGGGGTGAATCAGCGCCTTATCGAAGTGCCCGGTGTCGGGCATGACGGTGACGGCATGCTGACCTCGCCGGAAGGCCAGAAAGCACTATTCGAGCAATAAGTCTGGTGTGGTTTGATCTGGCCCCACCGCTGGCAAGCCAGCGATGGGGCCCGCTCCGACAACCAATGAATCAAGCGAACAACATCTGCCGCAACTCGACACAATCCTTCGCATGCCAGTCGGTCAGCTCCGGCCATGGATTGTCCGGCAGGTTCACCAGCACCGTGTGGGTGCCCGCCGCCCGGCCGCAATCAAGATCAAACCGGTAATCACCGACCATCACCATCGCGCTCGCCGGCACTTGCCAGGCCTCGGCCAGTTTCAGCAGGCCACCGGGATGCGGTTTTGGCTGTGCTTCATCGCGGCCCAGCACATCCTCAGCCGCGAAGCAGTCGGCCAGGCCGATGGCCTCCAGCGTCACATGGGCCAGCTCCCGCGCATTGCGGGTCAGGATGCCGAGGCGATAACCCCGGGCGTGCAGGTCGCGCACCAGCTCCACCGCGCCGACCGCCGGGGTCGAGCCGAGCGCCAGATCCCGCTCATGTTCCAGCAGCCACGCATGTTTCGCCGCCGCTTCCTCGGCGGGCAAAGCCGCAAGGTGCGTGAGGATGTCGTCCTCCGGCGGGATCGCCAGCGCCACGCGAATTGCCGCGAAGTCGTGCACGGCGACGGTCAGGGTGCCGTCCATGTCGAACACCCAGTGCCGCACATCCGCCAGACTCATGCCCAGTCCTTGCGATGACGGATCAGGCCTTCCTGGGTCACCGACGCCACCAGTTGCCCGGCGCGGTTGAACACGCTGCCACGGGAGAACCCGCGCGAGTTGCCGGCCCACGGACTGTCCATGGCGTAGAGCAACCAGTCGTCGGCGCGCAGGTCATTGTGGAACCACAACGCGTGGTCGAGGCTGGCGACCTGCATGTCTTTCTGCCAGACCGATTTGCCGTGGGGCAGCATCGAGGTGGTCAGCAGACCGAAGTCCGAGGCGTAGGCCAGCAGGTATTTGTGCAGCGCCGGAATGTCGGCCAACGCGCCGTCGGCGCGGAACCACACGTATTTGATCGGATCCGCCGGTTGCGGGTTGTACGGGTCCTTTTCGGTGACCGGGCGCACTTCGATCGGCTTCGGGCACAGCAGCTTTTCGCGCATGTGTTCCGGGATCAGGTGCGCGCGTTGCTGGGTCAGTTCCAGCTCCGACGGCAGGTTTTCCGGGCCGACCACTTGCGGCATCTGGCTCTGGTGTTCGAAGCCTTCTTCGTCGTACTGGAACGAAGCGCTGCAAGTGAAAATCGGGTGGCCCTTCTGGATCGCGGTCACGCGGCGGGTGCTGAAACTGCCGCCGTCGCGCACACGGTCAACCGAGTAGACCACCGGCAACTTGGCGTCGCCCGGACGCAGGAAATAACCGTGCATCGAATGCACATGGCGCGTTTCTTCAACGGTCTGACTGGCCGCCGACAGCGACTGGCCGAGCACCTGGCCGCCGAACAACTGGCGAAAGCCCAGATCCTGGCTGCGACCACGGAACAGGTTTTCCTCGATCGGTTCGAGGGTCAGCAGATCCACCAGATCTTCCAACACTTGGCTCATTCAGACTCTCCTCACACAAAGCAATGCCGCGCAGTCTTGGCTGCGGCGGGGGATTCAGGTTCTGGCCGGCGCCCCCAGGGTGCCGGCCATTGTAAACGTCCGCGCCTGCTTATCCATGCAAGGTTTCCAGCCACTGCTCCCTCGTGATGCGGTACAACACATGTCGCCGTAACGGGTGACCGTCCGCCAGACGCGGGTGGTCGAAATCTTCCTGCGGGGCGTGGTGCATGCCGATCGCCTGCATGACTTTCTGCGACGGCAGATTAGTCTCGCTGGTGAACGACACCACCTCATTCAGCGCCACCCGGTCAAAGCCGCAACGCAGGGCAGTCCAGGCCGCTTCGCTGGCATAACCGAGGCCCCAGTGTTCCTTGGCCAGCCTCCAGCCGATTTCCACCGCCGGGGTGAACGGCGCATCGAAACCGACCACGCCGAGCCCGGTAAAACCGATGAACTCGCCGGTGTCCTTGCGCTCCAGCGCCCATAGGCCGTAACCGTGCTCGGCGAAATGTCCGCGCACCCGGCCGATCAGCGCGGCGCTTTCCAGCCGGCTCAAGGGCGCGGGGAAGTAGCGCATCACCTGCGGGTCGGCGCACATGGCCGCGAACGCCGGCAAATCCTCGTCCTGCCATTGGCGCATCAGCAGCCTTGCGCTTTCCAGCTCCAGTATCGGTTCCATCCCGCCCCTCCGCTTGATGCCGTCAGTCTACATCGCTGTTAGGCTTTGCACTCTTTCCTGCAGCCTTTATGAATAGTCCACCATGCCGTTGCCGCTGATCTACCACGAAGACTACAGCCCGGAATTTCCGGCGGATCACCGCTTTCCCATGGACAAGTTCCGCCTGCTGCGCGATCACCTGGTGGACAGCGGCCTGACCCGCGACGAAGACCTACTGCGCCCTGAACTGTGCCCCGCCGACATTCTCGCACTGGCCCATGACCGCGGTTATATCGAACGCTACATGAGTGGCGAGTTGTCCCGCGAAGACCAGCGGCGCCTCGGTCTACCGTGGAACGAAGCCCTGGCCCGCCGCACGGTGCGGGCGGTCGGCGGCTCGATTCTGGCAGCGGAAAAAGCCCTGGAGCATGGCCTCGCCTGTCACCTCGCCGGCGGTACTCATCACGCCCACTACGACTACCCCGCCGGGTTCTGCATCTTCAATGACCTGGCGATCATCAGCCACTACCTGCTGCAAAGCGGCCGGGTGAACCGGGTGCTGATCTTCGACTGCGACGTGCATCAGGGCGACGGCACTGCGCGGATTCTGCACAACACCCCGGAAGCCATCACCGTTTCCCTGCACTGCGAAAAGAACTTTCCTGCACGCAAGGCCGAAAGCGACTGGGACATTCCGCTGCCCAACGGCATGGGCGATGCCGATTACCTGAAAGTGGTCGACGACGCGCTCAACTATCTGCTGCCGCTGTATCAGCCGGATCTGGTGCTGTACGACGCCGGCGTCGACGTGCACAAGGACGACGCCCTCGGTTATCTGCAACTGACTGACGAAGGCGTCGCCGCCCGCGACGAAAGCGTGATGCGCCACTGCCTGGGCCGCGACATCCCGGTGGTCGGCGTGATCGGCGGCGGTTACAGCAAGGATCGCCCCGCCCTCGCCCGCCGCCACGGCATCCTGCATCACAGTGCGCAGCGCGTCTGGCAGTCATCGGGTTGTCATTGAGTTGTGCTGCGTTACCCACAATGACTGTGGAACGGCCTGTGGATAACCTGAGCGAAAGGGACTACAGCCCACGCTGAACATGGCTTGCAGCGCGCTGGTTGTTTTTTGATCAGGCCTGACGATGGTCGCTGCTGCTAGAATGCGCGGCTTATTCCGCCACGCTATTGCCGCTGCCATGACCCAGACTTCTGCCGCCCTTCCCGCTCACGTCGCCATCATCGGCGGTGGCCCCGCCGGCCTGATGGCCGCCGAAGTGCTGAGCCAGGCCGGAGTCCGCGTCGATCTGTACGACGGCATGCCCTCGGTGGGCCGCAAGTTCCTGCTGGCCGGGGTTGGCGGCATGAACATCACTCACTCCGAAGCCTACCCGGCCTTCCTCTCGCGCTACGCCGAACGCGCCCCGAACATCGCCCCGCTGCTACGCGCGTTCGACGCCGACGCACTGTGCCGGTGGATTCACGAACTGGGCATCGAAACCTTCATCGGCAGCTCCGGCCGGGTGTTCCCTACCGACATGAAAGCCGCGCCGCTGCTGCGCGCCTGGCTCAAGCGCCTGCGCGACAGCGGCGTGGTTATCCACACCCGCCACCGCTGGCTCGGCTGGGACGAAAACGGCGCGCTGCGCATCGACAGCCCGGAAGGCGAGAAAACCCTCAACCCCGACGCCACCCTGCTGGCCCTCGGCGGCGGCAGTTGGTCGCGACTTGGCTCCGACGGCGCCTGGATGCTGCCGCTGGAGCAACGCGGTGTAGGACTGGCGCCATTGCAGCCAAGCAATTGCGGCTTCGAGGTGCAGGCCTGGAGCGAAGTGATGGTCAGCAAATTCGCCGGCGCGCCGCTGAAAAATATCACCATCGGATTGAACGACGATGTTCCGCGTTTGGGTGAATGCGTGATCACCGCGACCGGGATCGAGGGCAGTCTGATTTATGCACTGTCGGCGCCGATTCGTGAGGCGATCAATGCGCACGGTGCCGCGACCATTCATATCGACCTGCTGCCCGGCCGACCTGTGGATAAATTGCAGGCGGCGTTGAGCAAACCACGGGGTTCGCGCTCGATGGCCAAGCATCTGCACAGTCAGGTCGGGATTGATGGGGTGAAAGCGGCGCTGTTGCGTGAACTCACTGATGCGGCGACGTTTGCCGATCCGGCGCTGCTGGCCCGGGCGATCAAGGCTTTGCCGCTGACGCTGGTGAAAACCCGACCGCTGGATGAGGCGATCAGTAGTGCCGGCGGAGTGACGTTCGAGGCGATGGACGAGCGGATGATGCTCAAGGCGTTGCCGGGGGTGTTTTGTGCGGGGGAAATGCTGGATTGGGAAGCGCCGACTGGCGGCTATCTGCTGACAGCGTGTTTTGCCAGTGGCCGGGCGGCCGGAGCTGGAATGCTGGACTGGTTGAAACAGCGCAACTGATCGTTCCCGCATCGCGCGGGAACGACCCTGTCTGACGCTTAAGGCTTACGCTTGCGCGGCCCGGTATTAAACACCGGCACCTTACGCACAGGCTTGATCGAAGGCTCCGGCGCCTGGGTCTCGCCGCTGTCCACCCACTTGCCCAGATTGCGCTTGCCGCCGCCACCACCGGAAGCTTTTGGCTTCTTCGGTTTCTTCGGCTTCTTGATCACCTGGCCACTGGCATCGGTGTCCGGCACACGGTGCTCGGGCACGAAATCCGGCTCAACCTCACGCTTCAACGTGCTGCGGGTCAGCATTTCAATCGCCGACAACATGTTCACTTCATCAGCGCACACCAGCGAGATCGCCTCACCGGTCGAACCCGCGCGGCCAGTACGACCGATACGGTGAATGTAATCCTCGGCCACGATCGGCAGATCAAAGTTGACCACCAGCGGCAGGTCTTCGATATCCAGACCACGAGCAGCAACATCAGTGGCCACCAGAATCTGCACTTCGCTCAGTTTGAAACGATCCAGCGCCCGCTGCCGGGTCGCTTGCGGCTTGTCGCCGTGGATGCCGTCGGCGTTCACGCCTAGGCCTTGAAGTTTCTCGACCAGCGCGTCCACACCGTTGCGGGTCTTGGCGAACACCAGCACTTGCTTCCACTTGTTCTTGCGCATCAGGTGCACGAACAGTTCCGGCTTGCGCTTCTTGTCCACCGTCACCACCCACTGCTTGACGGTGTTGGCGGCGACGTTGCGCGGGCTGACTTCGATGCTCTGCGGATCGTTGAGCATCTGCCCGGCCAGCAGGCGGATGTCATCGGAGAAGGTCGCGGAGAACAGCAGCGTCTGACGTTTCTTCGGCAGCGCGCGGTAAATGTTCGCCAGCTCTTCGGAAAAGCCCAGGTCGAGCATGCGGTCGGCCTCGTCCAGCACCAGGGTTTGCAGCTGATTGAACTTCAACGCGTTCTGACGGAACAGGTCGAGCAGACGGCCCGGGGTCGCGACCAGCAGATCGACGCCGCCGCGCAACTTCATCATCTGCGGGTTGATGCTGACGCCGCCGTACACCGCGTAAGTGCGCAATGGCAGGTTTTCGGCGTACTGGCGCACGGCCTCGTGGACTTGCTCGGCCAGCTCGCGGGTCGGCACCAGAATCAGCGCGCGCACCGAGTTGGCGGTGACTTTCGGCCCTTCCATCGCCAGCAGTTGCAGCAGCGGCAAAGCGAAACCGGCGGTCTTGCCGGTGCCGGTCTGGGCCGCAGCCATCAGGTCACGACCGGCCAGCACGGCCGGAATGGCCTGCGCCTGCACCGGCGTCGGGGTCTGGTAGCCGAGCTTCTCGAGGGAGCGCAGCAAGGGTTCGATCAGGCCAAGGGTGGCGAAAGTCATGGGAGTACCGTAGGAAAAATCAGAGCGATTGTGCAAAACAAGTATGCGATGGCGCGCAGTTTACCCTAATTCCCACGCTGCTCCGTCGCTATGGCAGCCGGCTCGCTGACCACCGGCAGCTGCCGTGGGCGGCGCCACTGCGGCAGACCAATCAGCACCACCGCGCCAATGATCACCAGCATCGCCAGCGCCTCTTCGATCCCGATGGTCTCGCCGACAAACACGATCCCCAGCAACACCGCCACCGCCGGGTTCACATAGGCATAACTGGTGGCAGCCGCCGGACGGACGTTTTTCAACAGATACATGTAAGCGTTGAAAGCGATGATCGAGCCAAAGAAGATCAGGTACGCCAGCGCCAGCCAGCCTTCCAGCGGCGGCATGGCCTGCAGGTGTTCACCGCTGGCCGCGCTGCCGATCAACAGCACCACGCCGCCCACCAGCATTTCTACGGCACTGGCCATTGCGCCCTGGGGCAACGGCAGGTGTTTGCTCCACACCGAGCCGAACGCCCAGCTCGCCGCCGCGAAAATCAGCAACGCCGCGCCCAGCGGGCTCGATTGCAGGTTGGAGCCCATGTTGAGCATTGCGATGCCGATAATCCCCATCGCCACCCCGGCCCATTCCAGACGGGTGTTGCGCGCGCCCCAGAAATAGCCGCAGAGCAACGTGAACAGCGGCACCGTCGCCACCGCCAGCGCGGCAACACCCGACGCCACGCCGCTGTGCTCGGCCAGGGTCACCGCGCCGTTACCGAAACTGAGCAGCAGAATGCCGATGATCCCCGCCGCTTTCCACTGGGCCCAGGTCGGCGCCGGAGCCCCGCGCCAGCGCAGGAAGGCGTACATCAGAGTGCCGGCAATCACGAAGCGCACGCCGCCAAGCATCAGCGGCGGCCAGTATTCGACGCCGATGCGGATCACCAGATAGGTCGATCCCCAAATCACGTACAACGCAAAAAACGCAGCGATCAAGGGCAGGGAAAAACGGCGCAAGGCAGACATGGGCAGCTCGAAAGTCAGACTCAGGGGATGGGTTATTCTAGAAAGGCCAACCGCTAAAAATAAGTTACAAAACCTGTTTATAGCGCCGGTACACTTTCGAAAACACGGAGATCGACGGCCTGAACCGCGATTTCGAAAGTCTGGCATTTTCAGGAGTCCGACCTTGGACAAATACGACCGCATGCTGCTCAGCGCCCTGCTCGAAAACGGTCGCGCGTCCTACGCCGACCTCGCCCGCAAAGTAAACCTCTCCGCCCCCGCCGTCGCCGAGCGCGTGGCCAAACTCGAGGCGGCCGGAGTCATCACCGGGTATCAGGCGAACATCGACCTGTCGAAAATCGGCTTGCCGATCCAGTGCGTGATCGAATTGCGCCTCCACCAGAACGGCAGTCAAAAGGTCTACGACGAACTGGTGAAAATTCCGCAACTGACCGAGTGCTTTCGAGTGACGGGCGACCCGTGCGTGATCATGAAGGCCGCGGTGGGTTCGATGCCGGAGCTGGAGGATTTGATCAACCAGGTGGCGAAATTCGGGTTCAGCAAGACGTCGATCGTGTTGTCGAGTGCGATAGAGAAGCGGGTGCCGTTGGGGCATATCGAGGGTAACGGCAAACCCTGAGGCAAGCCCGCTCCCACAGGGGAAATGTGTTTGCCTGAAAATCAGCGATAGCGCTGAAGATGCTCCCCAACTTTCGCTGCCGGCACCTTCTGCAATTTGCACAGCAAGTCGTGCGATAGCTCCTGCACCCCATGCTTGTGCCGCAACTCATCCGCCAGATGCGCCAGCAAATTCGCCGCCATCTCCGCATCCGCCATCGCCCTGTGCGCCTGGCCGGTATGCGGCAGTTGGGCAAAGGTGGTGAGCGTACCGAGTTTGTGATTCGGCGCCGCCGGCATCAGGCGACGGGCCAGCAGCAGCGAGCAGGCAAAATTCTGCAAACGGGTGCGTTTGATCCGGCCCAGTTCGAAGTCCCAGAACTTCTGGTCGAACGCGGCGTTGTGCGCGAGCAGGGGCGTGCAGCCGACGAATTCGTTGACTTCGTTCATCACCCGCTCGGCCGACGGCGCTGTGCGCAGCATGGCGTTGCTGATGCCGGTGAGTTGTTCGATGAAGGCCGGGACGCGGACGCCGGCGTTCATCAGGCTCTGGTAACGCTCGACGATGCGGCCGTTTTCCAGCATGACCACGGCGATTTCCGTGGCCCGGCAGCTGCTGCTCGGCGAGATGCCGGTGGTTTCAAAGTCGATGACTGCAATGCGTTCCAAACCGGGTTCAACTCCGTTCAAATCAATTCTTGAGCAACGCTCAGTTTTTCAACAGCAGTGCGCCTTCGATCGGCACGTAACGGCTGGCGGCGCGGATCAGCGAGTTGGCGGTCAGGCCGGGAACGCCGTAGGCCACCGCTTGCACGCCGTGTTTGTTGATGATGCGTTCGAGCAGCATGTCGAAATCGCCGTCACCGGAGGCCAGGACGATTTCGTCGACATGGTCGGCGGCGTCCATGATGTCGAGGGTGATGCCCACGTCCCAGTCGCCCTTGGCCGAGCCGTCGCTGCGCTGGATGTAGGGTTTGAGTTTCACGGTGAAACCGAGGTTGCGCAGAATCTGCTGGAACTGCTGCTGTTTGCTGTCGCCCCGGTCGATCGCATAGGCGTAGGCCTCGACGATCTGCCCGTCCTTGCTGATGTCCGCCCACAGCGCCGCGTAGTTGAAGTGGCAACCATAGGCCTGACGCACGGTGTAGTAGAGGTTCTGCACATCGGCGAACACTGCGATTTTTTTCACCGGAGTTCCTGTGAGCGCTGACGCGCATGAGCCGGATCAGGCACCTGGCCCGAAAAAGGCGCTCAGTATGCCAGCCCGAAGGAAGGTTCCGCGAATAATCGGCCCGGGGCGATCAGGCGCCCCGGACGAATGGTGAATCAGACGAAGGAATCGTCGTCATCGAAGAACGATGAGTTGTCATCGCTGTAGTCGGTGTCGGCAAAGCCGCCCTGATCATTACCGTAGGAGTCGTTGTTGGCCATACGCTGGTCATCGCCCCAGCCGTTGTTGCTCTGGTCGTTGACCTGAGCCGGCTCTTCCTTGATGACTTCGACGATTTCTTCCGGCTGCTGGTTGTGATGGAACAGGCTGCTGATGCCTTGTGCCAGCATCACGCCACCGGCCACACCGGCTGCGGTTTTCAGGGCACCGCCGAGGAAGCTGCTGCCCGCCGCCGGGGCCGCTTGTTGCTGGCCATAACCCGGTGGTGGCGAACCAAAGTTCTGTTGCGGCGCGGGTGCACCGAAGTTCTGCTGAGGTGCCGGCTCACGCCAGCCGCCGGTGGAGGCCGGGGCGCTCTGGGTCGGTGCCGGGCGCGGGCTGCTGCCACCGAAGATGCTCGACAGGAAGCCACCACCGCTGGAGGCCGGCGGCGCGCTTTGCGCCTTGGCCGATTGCAGTTCGGCCTGCAATTGCTTGACCTGTTGAGTCAGTTGCTTGTTCTGTTCGTCGAGGCTCTTGAGGGCAGCCTCCTGCACCAGAATCGCCTGGGTCATGAAATAACCTGCGGCCGGCTGGCGCGTCAGGTGTTCCTTGATCCGCGCTTCAGCCAGTGCGTCGCGCGGGGCTGCCTCCGTTTCGGCCTGTTGCAGCCGGGAAAACAGTCCATCGATCAGGGTTTGTTCTTCGCTGTTCATGGCGACCTCGTAGATTGCCGGGGATAACGTTGCCCTCCTCCACGTCGGAGGAGGCGCACCTCTGTAATGGAGGCAGCAACAGAATGTTTCAATGACCTTTACCGAACGTTTACGTTTGCGCAGCGAAACGGATCATCGGTTAAAGTGGGCCACTGTTTTTGACCTGCGATACCGACTGATGAATGCCTTCGATGTGCTGCGCGACTCCCTGTATTTCTTCAAACGCAATCTGGGCCGGATCGTCCAGTTGTGCCTGCCGCTGGTGATTTTCGAAGCCGTGCTGCAACAGGTGGTCGACCATGCCAGCGACCCGGACGGTTACTCGGCGATCAGCGTGATCGTCGGCCTGCTGGTCTATCCGCTGTACACCGCCGCGCTGATTCTGTTTCTCGATGCCCGCACCCGCGGCGAATCCCCGCAAACCCGCGATCTGCTGGCGATGGCCGCTCGGCTGTGGCCGCGCTTCGCCCTGTTGACTGCGCTGAACACGCTGTTGATCCTGCTCGGTCTGTCCCTGTATTTCCTGCCAGGCCTGTGGCTGATGGTCACCCTGGCCTTTGGTGAATATCTGCTGGTGCTGCGTGGTTACGGCCCGTTGCAGGCGATGAAGGAAAGCCTGCGCCTGAGCCGTGGGCATTTTCTGCGGATTCTGGTGTGCATCCTGTGTGTGATGGGGCCGCTGTGGCTGCTCAAGGGCCTGACCCTGCAGGTCTATCCCGATCCGCAGAATCCGTTGATCGCGGTGCTGATCGACAGTGGCCACAGCTTCCTGCAACTGTTCACCAGCGTGGTGCTGTTCCGCCTGTTCATGTTGATCAGCGAATTGCCCGACAAACGTGACGGAATAGTCTGACTGCGCCGCGCTTGGGCTGATCGATGGGTCTCGGGTATGCTCGGGACCACTTCCGTATCGCTATAAGCCGAGCCATGACCCGTCTACTGCGCTACATCCTGTTGCCCGTACTGCTCGCCCTCGCCCTGATCGGCACGCTGATCTACAGCCTGACCTGGCGCCCTGACGCCCGGGAAACCCTGCCGGTCAGTTGCACCGGGCAACCGCCGACGCTGGTCCCTGGTCAGGCTCTGAAGGTCATGACCTGGAACGTGCAATACCTGGCCGGCAAGCGCTACGTGTTCTGGAATGACCTGGCGCAAGGCGACGACGAAGCCCCGACCCCGGAAGACATGGCGTTCAGCCTCGATGAAGTGGCGCGGGTGATCCGCGACGAACAGCCCGACGTGGTGCTGTTGCAGGAACTGGATGACGGCGCCAAGGCCAGCGACTATCAGAACCAGCTCAAGCTGTTGCAGGAACGCCTGACCGACCTCTACCCGTGCAGCGCCCACGCCTTCGACTGGAAGGCCGATTTCGTCCCGGATCCGCACATCTTCGGCAGCGTCGGCCGGCAACTCGCGACCCTCAGCCGCTACCGCATCGAACACGCCGAGCGCCTGCAATTGCCGGTGCAGCCGTCGAACATCATCAGCCGTCAGTTCCAGCCGAAAAACGCCCTGCTCGCCACCACTCTGCCGCTCAGCGATGGCGGACAACTGGTGATGTTCAACACCCATCTGGATCGCGCCACACAACCGGACGACACCTTGCAGGCGCAGGTGACAGCGGTGGCCAAGGTTCTCGACAAACACGAAAGCCACGGCACGCCGTGGCTGATCGGCGGCGACTTCAACCTGTTGCCGCTCGGCCAGTACCGGCGCCTGCCCACCGAGCAGCGCACGCCGTACTCCGCCGACAGTGCGCTGCATGTGCTGTGGGACAAATACCCGATGATCCCGACCAACAACGAAGCCAGCGGCATCGACCGCGCCAAATGGCTGACCCATTACCCCAACGACCCCGGCCTCAACGGCCCGGACCGCACGGTCGATTACCTGTTCTACAGCCCGAAAATCAAACGGGTCGAAGCCACGGTGCGGCAGGACGATACGTTGCGCATTTCCGATCATTTGCCGGTCATTGCGCGGTTCCTCCTGCCACCCAACTGACGTCAGTGAGCTTCTTCGAGATCGTCGTGTAACAGCCCGAAGATCTGCCGCTTCATGTCGATGAACGAGCGCTCCATCACCATGTCCAGCGTGCGTGGGCGCTCGATCGGCACATCCAGAATCTGTTTGATTCGCCCAGGCCGCGCGCCCATCACATACACCCGGTCGCCGAGCAGGATCGCTTCGTCGATGTCGTGGGTGACGAACAGCACAGTCTTCTTGCTGTTGCCCCATACCCGTAACAACAGCTGCTGCATTTGCAGGCGGGTCTGGCTGTCGAGGGCGCCGAAGGGTTCGTCCATCAGCAGAATCTGTGGGTCGTTGGCCAATGCCCGGGCAATCGCCACCCGCTGCATCATGCCGCCGGACAACTGCTTGGCGTAGTTGTCGGCAAATCCTGACAAGCCGACTTCGTGGACATAGTGATCGACAATCTCCTTGCGCCGCGCCGCCGGCATGCCCCGGCGCTTGAGGCCGAACTCGACGTTCTGCCGCACGGTCAGCCACGGGAACAGCGTGTAGCTCTGGAACACCATCCCGCGATCCGCGCCCGGGCCCTGCACTTGCTGACCGCCGACGTAGATTTCGCCGGAGGTCGGCTCGGCCAGGCCGGCGGTGAGATACAGCAGGCTCGACTTGCCGCAGCCCGACGGCCCGACCAGTACTGCAAATTGCTGATCCGGCACTTCGAACGACACCTCTTCCAGCGCGGTGAAGGTTCCGCCGCCGGGCTTGGTGTAACGCAGGCTGACCTTGTCCACCTGCAACCTTGGCGCGGCGTGTGCCGGTGCGGCGACCGGCTCGATGAAACGACGGTTGGCAGCGCTTACTGAGCCCATGCGGCAATCCTCAAACGCAAGAAGCGGAACAGTTGATCGGTGACCAGGCCGAGCAGGCCGATGATCGCGATGGCGAGAAAAATCACGTCGACCTGAAAGCCGCGCATGGCCTTGAGGCTCAAGTAACCGAGGCCACTGGAAGCCGCGACCAGTTCGGCAACCACCAGATAGGTCCAGGCCCAGCCCATGGTCACCCGCAAGGTGTCGAGCACACCCGGCAACGACGCCGGGGCGATCACATGCAGCACCGCGTCACGCCGGTTGGAGCCGAGGGTGTAGGAGGCGTTGATCAAATCCTTGGAGATGCCTTTGGACACGTCGGCGATCATCACCAGTTGCTGGAAGAACACGCCGAAAATGATCACCGAGACGCGCTGCTCCAGACCGATACCAATCCAGAGGATGAACAACGGCACGAACGAGGTCACCGGCAGGTAACGGATGAAGTTGACCAGCGGTTCGAGGAACGCCTGGACGATGCGGAAGCTGCCCATCAGCAAACCCAGCGGCACCGCCACCAGCGACGACACAATGAAGCCGACCATCACCACTTCGACACTGGCCCAGACATGCTGGCCGAGGGTGCCGTCGCGGCTCAGGCGCACGGCGGCTTCGACCACCGCGCCGGGCGTGGGCAGGAACATCCCCGGCACGATGCCGCCGTAGGACAACCCGGCCCACAAGCCGACCAGCAACACCCAGGCCAGACCGCTGGCGCTCCACACTACCGGCACCGGTAGCCCGGTCTTCGGCGTGATGCAGCGGCTCAGCCATGAATTGCGCTTGAACATGACCAGTCTCCTAGAGCGGGCTGACGAAACGGTTGTCGACCAGATCGTCGTTGCTGACGTTGTAGGGTTTGCCCTGCAATTCGCTGGCGGTTTCGTTGGCCAGTTTGATCAGCGGCGCGCTGTCACCCGGCTTGCCAGGCGAGCCAAGCAGCTTTTCGCTCATGGCCTGATCGTAGAAGCGCACGCCTTGCGCGGCGGCGGCCAGTTCCTTCGGATCGGACAGGTAACCGCCGACGCCCTTGGCCATGATTTCGTAGGCTTTCTGTGGATGGTCCTTGGTGAACTGCACCGCTTTGTAGAGACCGGCGACCAGCGCCTTGACGTCTTCCGGCTGCTTCTCGATCACCGTGCAGTTGAGCGCCACCACATCGACGATCACGCCCGGCGTACTGCTGCTGTCGATCAGCACCTTGCCCTGCTGCTTGTCGCGCACCATCGACAGATGCGGCTCCCAAGTCACCGCGGCCGGCACGCGACCGGCGATGAACGCGGTGGCGGCATCGTCGGCGGTCATGTTCTGCACGGTGATGTCGCTCATGCTCATGCCGTTCTTTTTCAGCAGGTACGACAGCCAGAACTGCGAGGTCGACCCTTCGTTGACGGCCACGGCCTGGCCCTTGAGTTCTTGCAGGCTCTTCACGTTCTTGCCGACCAGCACGCCGTCACCGCCATGGCTGTCATCCAGCGCGGCCACGGCCTTGAAGCAGAACTGCGGGCGGTACTTGAGCACTTCGTCGATGGTCGAGGCCGAGCCGGACAATTGCCCGGACGCCTGGGCGGCCATGTACATCGACGCTTCTTCGACCACCGGCAATTCGACGGTCAGGCCGTTTTCCTTGAAGTAGCCCAGATCCTGGGCCAGGTACAGGGTGCCGTAACCGACCCATGTGGTGTGGCCGATCGACAAGGTGCCGGCCTGGGCGGCGGTGACGGAAAGGGCGGAAATCGCCAGAGGACACGCAAGACGGGTAAACAAGGACTTGTTCATGGAGCACTCCCAACGCTGTTGATTTAGTTGTCATGGGCAGTACGGCCAGCCGTGGTGTCGCGATTGCACGCTGCGGTCTCTGCTGGACTCTGGCGGGCAATGCCTTGGCTGGCGAAATCGATGTTGACCCAGGCTTGGCGTCAGGAAAACGAGGAAATAGTTAGACGCGAACGATGAAAAAACTGGGTAGTGCGCACCGCGAAAGGGCGCTGTTGGCGGTGGTGCACGGAGGGGGTGCAAGACAGCAAAAACGATGTTGAATTGACTGATGCAATCGCGGGCAAGCCCGCTCCCACAGGGACCGGTATCGTTCACAAATCTTGTGCACGACCGATAAACCTGTGGGAGCGGCGGTGCGACGTTTCGACTTGCCCGCGAAGGGGCCCTTGAGCCTTACAAATACCTCAGAGCCGACCGTATTCCTGCGCCGTACGATCAACCGCTTTCAACGTTTTGCCGACCAGCTCGTCAATCTCTTCACGGCTGGCAATCAGCGCCGGCGCCATGATCATCCGGCCCAACGTCGAGCGAATGATCACCCCCTCTTCAAAACCGATCGTGCGGCAACGCCAGGCCATGTCGTTTTCATTGGCAAAGCGCTTGCGCGTGGCCTTGTCTTCGGCCAGTTGCAACGCCGCAACCATGCCCGTGCCCTGAATATCGCCCACTAGCGGATGATTGCCGAACACTTCGCGCAGGCACTGTTGCAGGTACGGGCCGATGTCATCCTTGACCCGCGTCACCACGCCTTCATCGCGCAGGGCCTTGAGGTTGGCAATCGCCACCGCCGCCGCCACAGGGTGCCCGGAATAGGTCAGACCGTGGGCGAACACACCGCCCTGCTCCACCAGCACGTCGGCCATTTTCTTCGACAGGATCAGGCCACCCATCGGGATGTAACCGGAGGTCAGGCCTTTGGCGATGGACAGAGTGTCCGGCTCGAAACCGAAGTATTCGTGGGCGAACCATTCGCCGGTGCGACCGAAGCCGCCGATCACTTCATCGGCGCACAACAGCACGTCGTATTTGCGGCAGATGCGCTGGATTTCCGGCCAGTAGCTTTCCGGCGGGAAGATCATTCCGCCGGCGCCCTGGAACGGTTCGGCGATGAAGCCGGCGACCTTGTCCGCGCCCAGTTCGAGGATCTTCGCTTCCAGTTGCTGCGCCGCCCGCAGGCCGAACTCCGCCGGGGTCAGGTTGCCTTCGTGGGCGAAGAAGTACGGCTCGTCGATGTGCGCGATGTCGGGAATCATCCCGCCCATTTCGTGCATGAATTTCATGCCGCCGAGGGCCGTCGCCGCCAGGGTCGAACCGTGATAGCCGTTCCAGCGGCCGATCATGATTTTCTTCTCGGGCTTGCCCAGCACCTGCCAGTAACGGCGCACGGTACGGATCAGCACCTCGTTGGCCTCGGAGCCGGAGTTGGTGTAGATCGCGTGACTGTAGTGCCCCGGCAGCAGGCTGAACAGCAGCTCGGAGAGCTCGATCACCTGCGGGTGGGTGGTGTGGAAAAACATGTTGTAGTACGGCAACTGCTCCAGTTGCCGGCTCGCCGCAGCGTTCAGATCCTTGCGCCCGTAGCCGAGGTTGGTGCACCACAGCCCGGACATGCCGTCGAGGTAACGTCGACCATCGTTGTCCCACAGGTGCAGGCGGTCACCGCGCACCATCACCCGTGGGCCTTCGTCGTTGAGGGCCTTCTGGTCGACGAACGCATGAATGTGGTGCGCTGCATCGGCGGCCTGGTAGTCGCGGGTTTCACGTGAGGTGGTCATCGCCGGATCTCCTTTCTTGTTGTGAGCGGCTGTCATGAGCGCAGTTGAAACCAGGTGGTTTTCAACTGGGTGTATTTGTCGAACGAGTGCAGTGACAGATCGCGGCCGAAACCGGATTGCTTGCCACCGCCGAACGGCACGGTCACGTCCAGCGCATCGACGCTGTTGACCGACACCGTACCGGCTCGCAATTGCCGCGCCACCCGGTGCGCGCGGTGCAGATCATCGGTCCACAGTGACGCCGCCAGACCGTAGACGCTGTCGTTGGCCAGTTGCAAGGCGTGGGCCTCGTCATCGAACGGAATTACCGCCAGCACCGGGCCGAACACTTCTTCGCGAAACAGGGTCATGTGCGGCTGCACGTCGGTGAAAATCGTTGGCTGAATGAAGTTGTCCGAACCGTTGAAACTCAGTTGCCGCCCGCCGCAGAAGCGGGTCGCGCCTTCGCGTTCGGCCTGATGGATGAAGCGCAGAATGCTTTCGGTCTGACGGGTGTCAACGATCGCCCCCGCCGCGCTCGCCGGGTCCAGCGGATCGCCCGGCTGCCAGCGTTCGGCCTGGGCCTTCAGACGCTCGACGAACTCGTCGTGAATCGAGCGCTCCACCAGCAACCGCGAGTTGGCCGAGCAGACTTCGCCCTGATTGAAGAAGATCCCGAACGCGGCTTTCTGCGCCGCCAGATCCAGATCCTTGCAGTCGGCGAACACCAGATTGGCGCTCTTGCCGCCGCACTCCAGCCACACCTGTTTGAGGTTCGACTGCGCGGAGTACTGCATGAAATATTTGCCGACCTGGGTCGAGCCGGTGAACACCAGACAATCGACATCCGGGTGTAGGCCCAAGGCTTTGCCGGCCTGTTCGCCAAGCCCCGGCAACACATTAAGCACGCCGGCCGGCAGCCCGGCTTCCAGCGCCAGCTCGGCCAGACGCAACGCGGAGAACGGTGATTGCTCGGCGGGTTTGAGAATGACCGAGTTACCCGCCGCCAGCGCCGGGGCGAGTTTCCACGCGGCCATGTCCAGCGGGAAATTCCAAGGCACCACGGCGGCGACCACGCCCAGCGCTTCGCGGGTGATGGTCGCCAGTACGTTCGAGGTGCTTGGCGCGACCTGATCGTAGAGTTTGTCGAGGCTTTCGGCGTACCAGCGGAACACCCCGGCGGCGCCCGGCACGTCGATGTTGTAAGCGTCCGTCACCGGTTTGCCCATGTTCAGCGACTCAAGCAGCGCCAGCTCTTCGCGATTGGCCAGGATCAGATCCGCCAGCCGCAGCAGCACTTGCTTGCGTTCGGTCGGTGAACGCCCGGCCCAGGTGCTGGCCTCGAACACCTGCCGCGCATTTTTCACCGCCGCATCGACGTCTTCTTCACCGCACGCAGCGACGTTTGCCAGCAACTGGCCAGTAGCCGGGTTGATCGCGGCAAAGGTCTGCCCCGACTGCGCCGCACGCAGTTTGCCGTCGATCACGGCCTGGTACGGATAGCTCAATTCAGCGGCCTTGCGCTGCCAGTCTGCAAGCTCGAACACGGTGGTTGCTCCTTGGACTTTTATTCTTTTGAGAACAGTGCGGGGTCGATAGTCGCTCAGGCCCGTGCGGGCTAAAACCAGTAAAAATGTCTTCGCAGACAATAAAAAAGGTAACCAGCCGATGGCCCCTTCGCGCGCGTATGGGGCTATTGTTCAGGGACAAAAAAACCGCCGACAGAACGGAGGCCGGCGGCTTACAAATTGCTTGGATGTGAAATCCGTTCGCTTTGAGGTTCACCGTGGCCGCTTACAACCTGCGTCAGTTGAAATACTTCATCACCACCGTCGAATGCGGCAGCGTCGCCGAAGCATCGCGCAAGCTGTACATCGCGCAACCGGCGATCTCCACGGCAATCAAAGGGCTGGAAGACAGCTTCGGCGTGCAACTGCTGATCCGCCATCACGCCCAGGGCGTGTCACTGACGCCCAGCGGCGCGCGGTTCTTCCGCAAGGCCCAGGAGCTGCTGCGCATGGCCAAGGAGTTCGAACAGAACGCCCTCGCCGACAACGACGTGGTGGCCGGGCAGATCGATATAGGCTGTTTTGAAACGGTCGCGCCGCTGTACCTGCCGCAACTGATTGCCGGCTTCTCGGCGCTGTATCCGGGGGTGAAGATCCGCATCCGCGACGGCGAACAACAGGAACTGGTGCAAGGCCTGACTTCGGGCACGTTCGATCTGGCAATCCTCTACAAGCACGATCTCGATGCCACCATCGAAACCGAACCCCTCATGCCGGCCCAACGGCCTTACGCCCTGCTCCCGGCCGATCACCGCTTCGCCCAGCTCAAGCAGGTTTCGCTGCGGGACTTGTGCCTGGAACCGATGATCCTGCTCGACGTGCAACCGAGCCGCACCTACTTCGTCAGCCTGTTCGAAGAACTCGGCCTGTCGCCACGCATCGAGTTCAGCTCACCCTCAATCGAAATGGTGCGCGGCATGGTCGGCCAGGGTTTCGGCTTCTCGATCCTGGTCACCCGCCCCCATTCGGAATGCACCTACGACGGCAAAAAAGTCGTGTGCGTCGACATCGTCGAAGACGTTACCGGTTCAGGACTGGTAGCAGCGTGGCTCAAACGCGGACAACTGACCAAACCGGCGCAGTTGTTTGCCGATTATTGTCGGGAGCAACTGACGGCGAAGGCCAGTCGCTGAGCCTCACGTACCGCGCGGTTTGGCTCGTGCGGTAGCTTCGGCCACCAGCGGATCATCCGGCCAGTAATGCTTCGGATAACGTCCCTTCAGATCCTTCTTCACTTCGGCATAAGTGCTGCGCCAGAAGTTGGCAAGATCTTGCGTCACCTGCACCGGACGCCGAGCGGGCGACAGCAGGTGCAACTTGACCACTTGCCGGCCGCCGGCGATGCGTGGTGTGTCGGCGAGGCCGAACAGCTCCTGCAAGCGCACGGCGAGAATTGGTGGCTGCTCGCTGTAGTCGAGGCGAATCGACGAGCCCGACGGCACGCTCAGGTGATGCGGGGCCTGTTCGTCGAGCTGTTGCGGCAGTGGCCATGGCAGCAGATTACGGACGATGCTCGACAGGTCGAGGTTGGCGAAATGGCTGAGGCGCGAGACTTTGCCCAGGTAAGGCATCAACCAGTCTTCGAGGGTTTTCAGCAGCGTGGCGTCGCTGACATCCGGCCATTGGCTGTCGCCCTTGGCGTCCAGATCGAGCTGGCGCAGTAACGCGACTCGCGCCTGCCACTGGCGCAGTTCCGGGGTCCAAGGCAGTAGCTCGAGACCTTTGCGCCGCACCAGATTGACCAGTGCCTGGCTGCGGGCGTTTTCATCGAGACCGGTCAGCGGCTCGCGGCTGAGGATCAGTTCGCCGACCTTGCGCTGACGCTCGGCGCGCAACACGCCTTCGCGTTCGTCCCAGTCCAGTTGATCGACGTTGTGCACCTGTTCGGCCAGCACCGAATCGAACAGCGCCGGATCGAAATCCGCCGCCAGATAAATCCGCTCTTCGCGCTGACCTTGGCGGCTGCCGAGGTCGGCGATCACGATCCACGGTTCCTTCATCAGGCTGTCGGCTTCGGCGAACAAGGCCGCTCGGCCGTTGGCCAGTCGATATTCGGCGCCACCGGCCCGTCGCTGCTGGGCGACGCGGTCCGGGTAGGCCAGTGCCAGCAAGGCGCCGAGCCAGCGCGGGTGATCCGGATCGGCGACCGGCTCGCTCGCTTTGCCGCGCAGGTAACCGCGATATTGCCGCGCCAGTTGCCGGGCGCGCTGCACGCCGCCCTGAGCACCGCGCGCCGCGCGTTCTTCGCCTGACAGCAGCACCAGACGACTGTGCAGATCCGCCCCCGCACCACGCAAAATGTCGCGCTCACCAAGTAACGCGGCGACGTCGCACGCCATGTTCGCCAGACCCAGTGCCTGACCGCGCAAAAGCAAATGAGCGATGCGCGGGTGCGCCGGCAATTCAGCCATGGCCTGACCGTGACGGTTGAGGGTTTCACCGTCCAGCGCACCGAGGCGCTGCAATAGATCCTGCGCCTGTGCATAAGCGGCGGCGGGCGGCACGTCCAGCCAGATCAGATCACTCGGCGCCACGCCCCAGCGCCCGAGTTGCAACGCCAGGCCAGCCAGATCCGCCGAAAGGATTTCCGCACTGCCATAAGCCGCGAGTTGTTCGTGCTGATCCTGCGACCACAGCCGATAACACACCCCCGGCTCCAGACGCCCGGCCCGGCCCGCGCGCTGGGTGGCACTGGCTTTGGAGATGCGTTGAGTATCGAGACGAGTCATGCCGCTGCCCGGATCGAAACGCGGCACCCGCGCCAGCCCGGCATCAATCACCACGCGCACGCCGTTGATGGTCAGGCTGGTCTCGGCGATGTTGGTGGCCAGCACCACTTTGCGCTGGCCTGCCGGGGCCGGGTCGATGGCGGCACGCTGGGCATTGAGGTCGAGTTCGCCGTGCAACGGGCAAAGCAACACGTCGCTGCGTTCACCGATGGCGTCCGCCAGTTGTTGATGAACACGGCGGATTTCCGCTCGCCCCGGCAGAAACACCAACAGGCTGCCGGTTTCATCGTGCAGGGCTTCGAGCACCGTTTGCGTGACGCGTTGATCGATGTATTCGCCGGGCTGGAACGGCCGGCCCCAGCGCATCGTCACCGGGAACATCCGGCCTTCGCTGCGCAGGATCGGTGCGTCGTCGAGCAACCCGGCCAGACGTTCGCCTTCGAGGGTGGCGGACATCAGCAGAATCTTCAGCGGTTGTTCAGCTCGAAACAGCTCGCGACCGTTCAGACTGAGGGCCAGCGCCAGATCGGCGTCGAGACTGCGTTCGTGAAATTCATCGAAGATCAGCAGACCCACGCCTTCCAGCGCCGGGTCGTCCTGCAAACGCCGGGTGAGGATGCCTTCGGTGACCACCTCGATGCGGGTGTTGGGGCCGACCTTGCTGTCGAGGCGGATGCGATAACCGACGGTTTCACCGACCTTCTCGCCCAGCTCACTGGCCAACCGTTCTGCGGCTGCGCGCGCGGCCAGCCGACGGGGTTCGAGCATGAGAATGGTCTGCCCGTTCAGCCACGCTTCATTGAGCAGGGCCAAGGGCACGCGGGTGGTTTTACCGGCGCCGGGCGGTGCTTCGAGCACGGCTTCGTGGCGTGTCGCCAACGCTTCACGCAGGGCGGGTAAAACTTCATCGATCGGCAAAGAAATCATGCTGGCTCCCAAACAGAGCGGCGAGTATAACGGCGAACTGCCAGGCGTTCGTCAGGGTCTTAACTTCACACGATGACGCTTCGTTAACAGATGACTCAGGAGATTCCCATGCGCTTACCTTCTCGCCTGATCGGCGGTGTACTGGTTGCCACCCTGCTCACCCAGATCACCGCGTGCGGTTCGATTTTCTATCCCGACCGGCGCGGCCAGATCGACGGCAAGATCGACCCGGCGATTGCCGTGCTCGATGCCGTGGGTCTGTTGTTCTATATCCTTCCCGGCGTGATCGCGTTTGCCGTGGACTTCGCCACCGGCGCGATCTACTTCGAACCGGGCCACACGGCGCAAGTCGATCCGGCCAAACTCAAGCAAGCCATCGGCCCGGACGGCCAGGTCGATAACCTCAAGTTGCAGGCTATTCTCGAAACCGAGCTGGGCCGCAATCTGCCGCTGGACGACCCGCGCCTGATCCAGCACAAGGGCAGCACCCAGCAACTGGCGATGTTCGGCCTGCAACCTGCCGCATAAGGAATTGACGCACCCATGACCACAAGCACCGAACACGCCCGCCTGCTGCGGCTGGCGACCCGCGCCTCGGTGGCGGTTGCCTGTACGCTGATCATCGCCAAAGCCATCGCCTGGTGGCTGAGCGGTTCGGTGAGCATGCTCGCCGGCCTCACCGACTCGGCCCTCGATGGCGTCACTTCGTTGCTCAATCTGCTGGCGGTGCATTACGCGCTGCGCCCGGCGGATGACGATCATCGTTATGGCCACGGCAAGGCCGAATCCCTGGCGGGCATGGCGCAGGCGCTGTTCATTGGCGGCAGTGCGGTGCTGATTGCATTTCAGGCTTATGAGCGCCTGAAGAATCCCGAGCCCCTCGGCGCGCCGTGGCTGAGCATTGGTGTGATCGTGTTTTCCCTGCTGCTGACTGTCGCACTGTTGATGCTGCAGCATCGGGTCATCAAGCAGACCGGCTCCAACGCCGTGCGGGCGGACTCGCTGCATTACCGTTCGGACCTGTTGCTCAACGGCAGCATTCTGATTGCGCTGGTGTTGGCCGGGCTGGGTTTCGAACAACTGGATGCGTGGTTTGGTCTGGGAATTGCGGCGTACATTTTGTGGAGCGCAATCCAGATCGCCCGGGAAAGTTTTTCGGTGCTGATGGATGAAGAGCTGCCGACGGATGTCAGTCAGCACATGCTCGAACTGGCGTGCGGTGTGCCGGGGGTATTGGGCGCGCATGATTTGCGCACGCGGATTTCCGGCAATCACTGGTTCGTGCAATTGCACCTGGAATTGCCGGGGGAACTGACGCTGTCAGTCGCCCATGGCATCAGCGATCAGGCGGCGGATGCGATTCACAAAGCCTACCCACGGGCCGAAGTGCTGGTGCACGCCGACCCGCAGGAAGTGGTCAAAGCCGCTCGGGCTCAGTAGTTGACCTGATAACCGCGACTGCTCAGGCAATTGCCCTGTGCCTGGCGGTAGGCCTGCACCACTTCGGGCGCCGGCTGGTAAGTCGCGGTGCGCGGGTTGAAGCCGCTTTGCTGCACCGCGTACTGATAGCACTCGTAACCATCGCGCTGAACCTGCTCCGGTGACTGACCGTTGGCCGGATACGCCTCCACGTCATAACCATTGCCGGTCGGCTGCGGTGGCTGCTGCACCGGCGGCTCGACCACCACGTAATCCTGCGTTGCTTCCTGATAGGCGTAGTACGAACCGGCGGCGAGGAACAGCAGCGAACCGCCGATCCACACCTCACGAGCGTAATCCGGCAGGTACTGGATGCGAATCCCGCGCGGCGGCTGGACCACGATGTAGCGCGGGCCTTGCGGGCGATACCAGTAGCCGCCGGAGTAGAAATAATCCTGGCCGCGATATGGCACGCGGTAATCGCGATCCGGGAAACGGTCGATCACATGACCCGGCCGGTATTGCGGACCGGGGCCCCAGCCGTTGCCACGCCCGTCGGGACGACCCGGCCAGCGGTTGTCGTTGGGGCGATTGCCGGTCTGCCAGTTCTGGTGATAGCCGTTCTGCGGACGCTCATCGCGGTAATAACCCTGACGGGGTTCCTGGGTCTGGCGCACGGTGTCGGGGCGCGGCTGGATCGGCAGGTCATTGGCCGGCAGTTGCGGCGGCGGTGGCGGCTGGCGTACCGGGTTGGGGTTGTAGGCCGGACGTGGCTGATTCTGGTTCTGCCACTGGCCGTGGTTCTGCTGACCGTTGTGCTCGAACTGGCGGCTATTGTCGCCACGAATGATGTCGTTGTTCTGCCGCTGCGGACTGTTTTGGCCACGCTGCTGATCACCGCCGCCATGCCCCTGATTGTTGCCCTGATGCTCCGGCCCGCGTCCGCCGCCGTCGGGGCCGCGATTCTGCGGCTCATCCGCCAGCGCTTGCGCACCGACACTCACACACAGCAAACCAACACTGGCCAGACGCCAGATGCGCGACTTCATGAAATTCCTCACTGCGGGCTAGAGCCTGTAATAGAAGGTCTTGTAGCTAAGACCGGGGACGTGCACACCGGGTTCTGCTACAGGTTATCAGTCACGTCATTTATTTATTGAGCGAGAAGGGCCAAATCGCGGGCAAGAAAAAAGGGAGACCCGTCGGCCTCCCTTCTAGAGAACTTCGTCCTGGCTCGACGCTTTTGACGTCGGCTCACCTCACGCCGTCTTCTGGACAGTGTGCAGCTCGGGGGCCGGCACAACCCCGGTGGGGGTGGCGGCCGCGGCAGGCCGGATTGGGCGGGCCGCGTGGACTGTGTTACCGAGCAGTGATTCTGGTGTTAAGAATAGGCCCGGAGCCGCGACAGATGATTGCGAAGATTGCTCAAATAAACATCACTTGCGCAATTTTTAACCCTGGATAGATAATCCGCCGCAATAGTTAAGACAAAGGATCGTTTGATGAGCAAACTCGACCGTTACGACCTCAGTATTTTGGCGGAATTGCAGCGCGACGCCCGCATCTCCAACCAGGAACTGGCCGAGCGCATCGGTCTGTCGCCCTCCCCGTGCTCGCGCCGGGTCAAGCAACTGGAGGACGACGGCTACATCTCCCGCCAGGTCGCCCTGCTCGATCGCAAGATGCTCGGCCTGAGCCTGACCGCCTACGTGCTGATCGGCATGGACCGGCACACGCCGGAGCGTTTCGAGAACTTCGAAGCGGCGATCCGTACCTTGCCGCAGGTGCTGGAATGCAGTCTGGTCACCGGGGTCGATGCCGACTATCAGCTGAAAGTGGTGGTGCCGGACATGGATCACTATCAGAAGCTGCTGCTGGGGCATCTGACCCGGATTGAAGGCGTGACCAGCGTGCGCTCGAGCTTTGTGCTGAATCAGGTGCTCAACAGCACCGAACTGCCGCTGACTCATCTGCGCAGCTGAAATCGACGAATGACTGCGGCACACCGACGCAGGTCAATGCTGCGTCGTTCGCCGCTGGCGTATACTCCCGGCCGCCCTTTCAGCCGCGCAGCGCCGGAGATGCCCGATGGATCCAGCAGTATTTGAAGAGTGGATGATGACCGGTCTGGTCAGCATCCTGATCATTTTCATGGGTTTCATCGTCTGGGATCTGGCGAAGAAGTCCAAGGCCGGACGCTTTGGCTCGTTCATTCTGTTCTTCGTGCTGGGCCTGGGCGTGGCCGCATTCATCATTAAGAGCGTGGTGATCGGCCTGATCGAATCCGGCGCCTTATAAGCGCGCCGGCACTTCCTTCCACTGGCCCTGATCGAGCCCTTCGATCGACCAGTCACCAATCCTGACCCGCACCAGCCGCAACGTCGGCAGCCCCACCGCCGCCGTCATCCGCCGCACCTGGCGGTTACGTCCTTCGCGAATCACCAGTTCCAGCCAGGTTGTCGGAATCGTTGCGCGAAAGCGTACCGGTGGATTGCGTGGCCACAGTTCGGGCTCGTCCAGTTGCCGCGCTTCGGCGGGCAAGGTCATGCCGTCATTCAATTCAACGCCGTCACGCAGGCGCTGCAACTGCTCGGCCGTCGGCACGCCTTCGACCTGTACCCAATAGGTTTTCGCCAGTTTGTGCTTCGGGTCGGCGATCCGCGCCTGCAACTGGCCGTCGTTGGTCAGCAGCAACAAACCTTCGCTGTCGCGGTCGAGCCTTCCGGCTGGGTAGATGCCCGGAACGTCGATGTAATCCTTGAGCGTCGCTCGTCCTTCGCCGTCGCTGAATTGCGTCAGCACATCGAACGGTTTGTTGAACAGGATCAGCTTCGGCTCGGCCGGCGGCGCCTTGGCGACACGGCGCGGGGCTGAAGAAGCGGGCTTCGCGCCGGGGCGGCGGGAAGGTGGACGTGGGGGACGGGACATAAGAGAGCAGACATTTAGCGATCAGGGCTGACAATGCTAGTGCCCCGACCGCCAAATGACCACGACAAACCGTTAGCGGAACGGCGGCTCGTCGAAGCTGCGCAGTTTGCGCGAGTGCAGCGAGTTGAGTTCGGTGCGCAGCAGATCCACTGCTTCGATGCCGATCTTCAAGTGCTGGCTGACCGCACGCTCGTAGAAGGCGTTGGCCGAACCCGGCAGCTTGATTTCACTGTGCAGCGGCTTGTCCGACACACACAACAACGTGCCATACGGCACCCGCAGGCGATACCCCTGGGCAGCGATGGTGCCGCTTTCCATGTCCACCGCCACGGCGCGGGACAGGTTGATCAGCGGTCGCTCCTGGGCCCAGCGCAATTCCCAGTTACGGTCGTCGTAGGTCAGCACGGTGCCGGTGCGCAGGCGCTTCTTCAGCTCTTCGCCCTTTTCGCCGGTGATGTTGGCCGCCGCTTGCTGCAACGCCAACTGCACTTCGGCCAGGGCCGGAATCGGAATGTTCGGCGGCACCACGCGGTCGAGAATTCCGTCGCGACGCATATAAGCGTGAGCCAGCACGTAGTCGCCGATGGTCTGCGACTGACGCAGGCCGCCACAGTGGCCGATCATCAGCCAGCAATGCGGGCGCAGCACGGCCAGGTGATCGGTGATGTTCTTGGCATTGGACGGGCCGACGCCGATATTCACCAGCGTCACGCCGTGGCCATCGCTGGCGATCAGGTGATAGGCCGGCATCTGGTAGCGGTGCCAGACCACACCGGCGGCAATCGCCGAGGCTTCGCCGTGGTCCATGCCCTTTTCGATGATCACGTTGCCCGGCAACACCATGCGTACAAAACGCGGGTCGCGGCGCAGTTGCTCCAGGCCATGGACGATGAACTGGTCGACATAACGGTGGTAGTTGGTCAGCAGAATCCACGGCTGCACATGGCGCCAGTCGCTGCCGGTGTAGTGCACCAGACGGCGCAGCGAAAAATCGACGCGGGCCGCATCGAACAGCGCCAATGGCAGCGGATCGGTGTTTTCCCAATCGTAGAGACCGTCGGCGATGCCATCAGTGGCGGCGGACAGGTCGGTACTCGGGAACACCCGCGCCAGCACCGCAGCGGTGACGCCGGAGCCGGCCAGTTCATCGCCCTGCTCGACCACGTACGGATAGGGAATGTTCTGCTCGCTGACACCCACTTCAACGGTCACGGTGAAGTCGTGCATCAGCGGCGTGAGCTGCTCCAGCAGGTATTTGCGAAACGCCGCCGGATGGGTGACGGTCACGCTGTAGGTGCCCGGCAACTGCACCTTGGCGTAAGCGCGGGTGGTCTGCGGGACTTCGCCCTGGCAGTGGTAGGTCAGACGCAGTTCGGGATAACGGAACAGGGCACGTTGCTCGGCGTCGGGCTCGACGCGATCCTTGAGATAACGCTTGAGCGCCGAGTTCAGCGCCGTGGTGGCCCGCTCATGCAGCTCGGCGAGACGATCCACGGCCTGTTCGGCGGTTTGAACGACAATAAACGCTTCGGTCACGATCAGCTTCCTGTGTTCTGACTTGCAGAGCTTCATCTTGCCTGCATCGTGGCGTCACGGAAACAGTGGCGTTGTGGCTATTCATCAATCTGACAGGTGTATGCGATCCCTGTGGGAGCGGGCTTGCCCGCGAAGGCGTCAGCACAGACAACATTGAAGTTGAATGTACCGGCCCCTTCGCGAGCAAGCCCGCTCCCACAAGGATGCTTCAGAAACCTTGCGGCGTAGAGCGAGCGACGATGGCTTCGACATCCAGCCCGCGCGGCAACGCGCCGTAGACCCGGCCGCCACCGCTCAGTCGACTGGCGATAAAAGCATCGCTGACCGCCGAATTCCCGGCCTCCAGCAGCAGCTTCGCCTGCAGTCCCAAAGCGATGTCTTCGGTCAGTTGCCGTGCGCGGTATTGAATGTCACTGGTGTCCTTGAACTGCGCCTGCAACTGCTGAATATGGGCCGCCAGTCGCTTGTCGCCATGACCGTCGCCCAACTCGCTGAACAACACATCGAGTACGCCCGGCTCTTTCGACAAGGCGCGCAGCACGTCGAGGCATTGCACGTTGCCGGAGCCTTCCCACGTCGAGTTCACCGGTGCTTCGCGGTACAGCCGCGGCAGGATGCTCTCCTCGACATAGCCAGCACCGCCCATGCATTCGGCGGCTTCGTTGATCATTCCCGGCGCGCGTTTGCAGATCCAGTATTTGCCCACCGCCGTCACCAGTCGGGCGAACTGCGCTTCATGGCGGTCATCGAGATGATCCAGCGCCTTGCCCATACGCAGGCTCAGAGCCAGCGCGGCTTCGCTTTCCAGCGCCAGATCGGCCAGCACGTTTTGCATCAGCGGTTGTTCGCTGAGCAGTTTGCCGCCGACCTTGCGATGAGCGCAGTGATGGCTGGCCTGGGTCAGTGCCTGACGCATCAGCGAGCTGGAACCGACCATGCAATCGAAACGGGTCATGGCCACCATCTCGATAATGGTCGGCACGCCGCGCCCTTCCTCACCGACCATCCACGCCAGAGCGCCTCGGAACTCCACCTCGCTGGAAGCGTTGGACTGGTTGCCGAGCTTGTTTTTCAGGCGCTGGATATAGAACTGATTGCGCGTGTCGTCCGGGCGATGGCGCGGCAGCAGGAAGCAGCTCAAACCCTTGTCGGTCTGCGCCAGCGTCAGGAACGCATCGCACATCGGCGCCGAGCAGAACCACTTGTGGCCCACCAGTTCATAGGCCTGGCCCGGGCCGCTGGCACCGACCGGATAAGCCTTGGTGGTGTTGGCACGGACGTCGGTGCCGCCCTGTTTCTCGGTCATCGCCATGCCGATGGTCACGCCAGCCTTGTGGGCCATGCCGACATTGCGCGGGTCGTATTCGGTGGCGAGGATTTTCGGCAGCCATTGTTCGGCCAGATTCGGCTGCAAACGCATCGCCGGCACACTGGCGAAAGTCATGGTCAACGGACAGCCACTGCCGGCTTCGGCCTGGCTGTGCAGATAGGTCATGGAAGCGCGGGCAACATGGGCGCCGTCCTGTGGATGAGCCCAGGGCAACGACGTCAGGCCGTGTTCAATGGCGGTGCGCATCAGCTCGTGATACGCCGGGTGAAATTCCACCAGATCGATGCGATGACCATAGCGGTCATGGCTGGCGAACACCGGTTTGTTTTGATTGGCGAGGAAACCGGCCTCCATCAGCGGCCCGCCGGCCAGCGCGCCGTAAGCGTCGATCCGCGACTCGGCCCAGCCGGCGCCGAACCGCCGCGACCACTCCTGTAACGGCAGGTCGATGCGGTACAGGTTGGTGCCGTCCAGCGACGGTGGCTGGTTGGTGACTTCGTGGGTTTCGGCGAACTGATGCAGGTTCATGACGGGGCTCCTTGATCGGCCAGAGCTTCAGTTAAGCACCGCCCCCGAACCGATCAAAGTGTCATATCGGCCTAAATACCGGCGCTTTCACCCTATCAGCAACTCAATACCCGCCGCTGCATCGCAACCTGCAAATCCTCGAACTTCACTGGTTTGCTCAGGTAATCGATCGAGCCACCCGACGCGCGATGCTCTCGATCCGCCCCCTGCGCGATCATGAACACCGGCAGATGGGCGCATCCCGGCAGGTCACGAATCTGGCAACACAGCGATGCCCCGTCGAGCGGTGGCAGCTGGCAGTCGATCAGCACGGCATCGAAGCGCTCACGCTGCAAACAGTCGAGCGCCGCCGCGCCGTTGTCGGCGGTGCGCACCCGGAAACCGAGCTTGAGCAACATGCCGCGCATCACCAGTTGGTTGACGCTGTTGTCGTCCACCAGCAGCACGGTGCAATCCTGCGGCGCGCGCACGGTGTCGCGGCTGAACGCGGGCACGGCTTCCGCTTCCGGCAACTCAAACTCGACATCCAGCTGAAAACGGCTGCCGCGCCCCGGCTCTGAACGGTGCGTGAGCTTGCCGCCGAGCAGTTCCACCAATTGACGGCAGATCGCCAGACCGACGCCCAGACCGCCGTATTCGCGGGTCATCGAACCGTCAAGCTGGAAGAACCGCTGGTACAGCGTCGCCTCGCCCAGATCGGTAAAACCGATGCCGGTGTCGATCACCGCGAAGGACAGCGCCAGGCGATTGTCTGTCGACGGTTTGCCCGTCACCCGCAATGCCAGACCGCCGACACGGGTGAACTTGATCGCGTTGTCCAGCAGACACTCAAGGCATTGCGCGAGTTTGGCGCTGTCGCCGTGCAGACGATCCGGCAGGGTCGGCAGCACGTCGACCTTGAAGTCCAGCGACTTGCTCGAAGCGTTGCCATCGAACTGAATCCGCAACGCCTCGATTACCCCGCGCAGACTGAAACTGCCCGGCGTCGCCTTGAGCTTGCCGGCCTGCAACTCGGTCAGGGTCAGGATGCCGTTGACCATGCGCATCATGTCTCGGGCCGAACCGGCGGCGGTCTGCTGGTATTGCTCCAGTTCCGGATCGAGCTCGACGGTCTGCATCAGCTCCAGCGAACCGATCACCCCGTTCATCGGCGTGCGCAGTTCGTGGGTCAGGGTCGCGAGGAATTCATCCTTGAGCTTGTTGCTGTGGGCCAGTTGCTGGTTCAGCACTTCGAGCTTCTGACCGGCGTCGAACAGGGTCTGTGCCTGTTGTTCGCGCATCGCGTTGATCCGGTCGGCCAGCGCCAGCGACAGCAGCGCCACTTCGATGGCCGAGCCGATCTGGCTGGCGTACATGGTCAGGAACACGTTCGGCAGCAAGCCCAGCACCATCATGGTGTTGACGATGCCGCCGATCAGGAACGCCGACCAGGCAATGATGAAATAGCGCGCCACCCGCAAGCCACGCCACCAGGCCAGGATCCCGGCGGCGAAGATCACCACGGTAAAGGTCAGCGCAAGGGTCGTCGCCAGACGCAGGGCCAGGCCATAACTGGTCATCAACGACAGGCCGATCACCACGGCGCCGAACGCGATCAGGGCCATCAACAAGCGATCGAGCCAGCGGCTGTGGTTCTTCGTCTGCAGGAAACTGCGGGCGAACTGGCTGCCGAACAGCCCCGCGCAACCGATGAAAAACGGCGTGGCGGCGTTGGCCCACCACGGGTTGTCCGGCCAGAAATACTCGACCGCCGCGCCATTGACCGACAACTGATAAAGGCCGAACGAGGCGATATAGAAGATGTAATAGAGGTAACTGGTGTCGCGCACGCTGAGGTAGATGAACAGGTTGTAGACCAGCATCCCCAGCAGCACGCCATAAATGATCCCCAGCACGTACAGGCGCACTGGCTGGTCTTCGAGGTACGCGGTGCTCGACCACAACGTCACCGGCGCCTGAATCGAGCCTTCGCTGGACAACCGCAGATAAACGGTTCGCTGTTGATCCGGCTTGAACGCCAGGTCGAACAGGTAATTATTCTGGCGGATCTCGCGACTGGCGAACGGCAAGGCGTCCCCGGTCTGCCGCACCAGACGGTAGTCGCCGGCGGCATCGGGCAGATACAGGTCGAGATGATCGAGGGGCGGATACGCCAGTTCCAGCAACCAGCTGCGCTGCGCCGACGGATTGGTCGGGCGGTAATGCAGGTCGATCTTCAGCCAGAACGCCGAGCGTGAATAACCGGCATTGAGCGTGGCTTTGTCATGGGGTTTGAAGTTTCCGGCGGCGGCTTGCGCACGGACGTCAGCAATGCTCGCCTGACCGCTCGGGTCTTCGAACACTTGCAGGGATCGACCCAGCGGGAGGCTCTGGGTGAACTCGTCGAACTCGACGGCGCTTGCCAGGAGGGGCAAGCAGAACAGCAACATCAACAAATAGCGCATTGAAGCCCCAGCGTGGCTTGGCCGGTTGTGTCAGGAAGCCCCCCATTCCCTTTGAGATGACGTAAAACCGGTATTACCTGTTATTGGTTTGGATCCACTCTAGCATAGCCGTTGATGGCCATTGAGCACCATGGAAATTTTTCCGAAGAAGGCTCTAGAACGGGCATTCCAGAGCAGAACACCGGGCTAGAGCTGTTTGCTCGGTCAAATTGTGACAAGCGCTGCGGATCCGCTACCCGTGTTATCGGCCGCGCGCTGCGCCACAACACCCGAAAAACAGGTTTGGTGGTAAGCTCGCGCACCATGAATATCTACAGCTCACGCCCCGTTGTCCTCTGTCTCTCCGGCCACGACCCCAGTGGTGGCGCCGGCCTGCAGGCAGATATCGAAGCCCTGCTCGCTCAGGGTTGCCATGCGGCTCCGGCCGTCACCGCCCTGACCGTGCAAGACACCGTCAACGTCACTGACTTTCGCGTCCTCGACCGTGAGTGGGTACTGGCCCAGGCCAATGCCGTGCTCAACGATTCCGAAGTCACGGCAGTGAAACTGGGCATGCTCGGTTCCCTGGAAATGGTCGACACCGTTGTCGAACTGCTTCAGGCGCACCCGCACTTGCCAGTGGTCTGCGACCCGGTGCTGCGCGCCGGCGGCGGCGGACGCCTGGGCAAGGACGAAGTCGGCTACGCCATGCGCGAACGCCTGCTGCCGCTGTCGATCATCGCCACCCCCAACCTTCCCGAAGCCCGGATCCTCGCCGAACTGCCGGAAGGCACCGCGGACGAGTGCGCTGAAAAACTGTTGCCGTACATCAAGAACCTGCTGATCACCGGCGGGCACGGCGACGAAACCGAAATCCACAACCGCCTGTACAGCCGCGACGGCCTGCGCGAAACCTTCAAGTGCCAGCGCCTGCCGGGCAGCTATCATGGTTCCGGCTGCACCCTGGCCAGCACGCTTGCCGGCCGCCTGGCACTGGGCGAAAACCTCGCCAGCGCGGTGCGTACTGCGCTGGATTACACCTGGCGCACCCTGCGCGATGCCGAACAGCTGGGCAAAGGCCAGTTCGTGCCGCGTCGCCTGCCGCTGGATTTCTGTTCCTGATGTTCCGAGCCTGAGGTCTGCGCGATGAAACTACGTGGCCTGTATGCCATCACCGACGGTCCGTTGCTGGCCGGGAAGTTTCTGTCCTATGTGGAGGCGGCGCTGGAAGGCGGCGTCACCCTGCTGCAATACCGCGACAAGAGCAGCGACGAAGCCCGCCGTCTGCGTGAGGCCGAAGCCCTGCGCGATCTGTGCGAACGCTACAAGTCGCAACTGATCATCAACGATGACGCCGAACTGGCCGCGCGCCTGAACGTCGGCGTGCACCTAGGCCAGACCGACGGCCCGCTGTCGCCGACCCGCGCCCTGCTCGGTTCCAAGGCGATCATCGGCTCGACCTGCCACGCGCAGCTTGAACTGGCCGAACAGGCCGCCAAAGAAGGTGCGAGCTATGTCGCCTTCGGTCGCTTCTTCAACTCCAACACCAAACCCGGTGCACCGAGTTGCAGCCTCGATCTGCTCGACGAGGCCAAACGCACCCTGCACCTGCCGATCTGCGCGATCGGCGGCATCACCCTCGACAACGCCGCGCCGCTGGTGGCCCACGGTGTCGATCTGCTGGCCGTGGTCCATGGCCTGTTCGGCGCCGACAGCACCGCCGAAGTGACCCGCCGCGCCCGCGCCTTCAATGAATTATTAAAAGTCTGAGAGCCCGATCATGTCTCGTTCCGAAACCCTGTTTGCCAACGCCCAGAAACACATTCCCGGTGGCGTGAACTCGCCGGTGCGCGCGTTCAAGAGCGTCGGCGGCACGCCGCTGTTCTTCAAGCACGCCGAAGGCGCCTACGTCACTGACGAAGACGACAAGCGTTATGTGGATTACGTCGGCTCGTGGGGTCCGATGATCCTCGGCCACAGCCATCCGGACGTGCTGGACGCGGTGCGCAACCAGTTGCAGCACGGTCTGTCCTATGGCGCGCCGACCGCGATGGAAACCGAGATGGCCGACCTGGTCTGCTCGCTGGTGCCGTCGATGGAGATGGTGCGCATGGTCAGCTCCGGTACCGAAGCGACCATGAGCGCGATCCGTCTGGCCCGTGGTTTCACCGGCCGCGACAGCATCATCAAGTTCGAAGGCTGCTACCACGGTCACTCCGACAGCCTGCTGGTCAAGGCCGGTTCCGGCGCACTGACCCAGGGCGTGCCAAGCTCGGCCGGCGTACCGGCAGCGTTCGCCAAACACACCCTGACCCTGCCGTTCAACGACATCGACGCCGTTGAAAAAATGCTCGCCGAAGTCGGCCAAGACGTCGCGTGCATCATCGTCGAGCCAGTGGCCGGCAACATGAACTGTGTACCGCCGGCGCCTGGTTTCCTCGAAGGCCTGCGCAGCCTGTGCGACAAGCACGGCGTGGTGCTGATTTTCGACGAAGTGATGACCGGTTTCCGCGTTGCCCTCGGCGGCGCCCAGGCCTACTACGGCGTGACCCCGGACCTGACCACCTTCGGCAAGATCATCGGCGGCGGCATGCCGGTCGGCTGCTTCGGCGGCAAGCGCTCGATCATGGAACGCATCGCACCACTGGGCCCGGTCTATCAGGCAGGCACTTTGTCGGGTAACCCGCTGGCGATGGCCGCCGGCCTGACCACCCTGCGCCTGATCAGCCGCCCGGGCTTCCACGCCGAACTGACCGACTACACCACGCGCCTGCTCGACGGCCTGCAACAGCGCGCTGATGCGGCGGGCATTCCGTTCGTGACCACCCAGGCGGGCGGCATGTTCGGTCTGTACTTCAGCGGTGCCGACGACATTGTTACTTTTGAAGACGTGATGGCCAGCGATGCAGCGCTGTTCGGCCGTTTCTTCCACCTGATGCTGGAAGGTGGCGTGTACCTGGCACCGAGCGCCTTCGAAGCCGGTTTCACTTCGATCGCCCATGGCGAAGCCGAGCTGAAACTCACCCTCGACGCCGCCGATCGCGCCTTCGCCAAGTTGAAGTAAAACGCCCCGCCGCTGACGTTGGCCATTGCCAGCGTCAGCGTTCTCCTACATCCGCACGCCTTTTCCGACACGCCTGCCAAAAATCTCCCATAAAGTGGGCGATATATTTCCCGCGCAGCAGAAAATCGAGTAAAGACTTTGTAAGGATGGCCCTGCTTATTTCATAATGCGCGCTTATTGGATCCCTCGACGGGTCCGCGCGCCCTTCAGAGGTAAGTCGATTCCCATGAACCGCACCGGCCGCACCCTTGCCTTGGGCTGCCTGTTGCTCCTTCAGCCGCTGCTCGCACATGCACAAGCAGGCGGCAACTCGTTGTTGATCCCGGCGATGGGTCGCTGCACCCTCAATACTCAGCCGCAAGATGTCACGCAGGCCCTCGCCGCCTGCCAAAAGGCAGCGGATGAGGGGGATGCGCAAGCGCAATACGAGTTGGGTGAGTTCTACTACGACGGCAAGAACGCGCCGCGCGACCTCAATCAAGCCCTGAGCTATTTCGAAAAGGCCTCGCTGCAAGGCCACGCCCAGGCGCAATTCAAGCTCGGCACCATGTTCTTCCACGGCGAAGGCGTGCAGGCTAACAACGTTCAGGCCTACATCGTGCTGAAGATGGCGGCGGTCAACGGTGCTGAAGAGGCATTGGACACGGCCGACGAAGTGGCCGAAAAAATGCCCCGCGAAGACCTGGAAACCGCGACCCAGGTGCTCGGGCAAATTTTCCGTAAATACCTGATGGAACTGCAGAGCGCCGACGGGCGTACGCCGTTCTCGCCCCTGCCCTGATTTCTCTATAGATTTTTCTGGCCTCTTCGCGAGCAAGCCCGCTCCCACATTGGAATGCATTCCCCTGTGGGAGCGGGCTTGCTCGCGAAAGAGACAACTCGGTCTTACGGCTTACTTCTCGGGCATCGGCACCGGAAACGGCATCACGTTACCAACACCGCCACGGGCCTCGCTGATCTTTGGCGTACCCAGACGTTCGACCTCGTCGATGCGCACGATCGAGTGCATCGGCACAAAGCTGCGCACCACGCCTTCGAACTGCGCCTTGAGCTTCTCTTCGCTCGGGTCGACGACCACTTGCGTGCGCTCGCCAAAGACGAACTCTTCCACTTCCAGGAAGCCCCACAGATCACTTTGATAGATCTGCTTGGCGTACATTTCGAACACCTGGCCCTGGTTGAGGAAAATCACCTTGTAGATTGGAGCTTCGCGTTTGGTCATGGCGGGCGGACGACATCAGGGTAAAAATGAGGGCGCAAACTATAGCATAGCCACCGGACGCGCAGCGGTAGGAACCTGGGGACATGTTCCCTATAATGCGCGGTTCTTTGAACCACGTGACGACCCTATTCCATGGCCAAGAAGCTTTACATCGAAACCCACGGTTGCCAGATGAACGAGTACGACAGCTCGCGCATGGTCGATCTGCTGGGCGAACACCAGGCCCTGGAAGTCACGGCGCGCGCCGAAGATGCCGACGTGATCCTGCTCAACACCTGCTCGATCCGCGAACGCGCCCAGGACCGGGTGTATTCCCAGCTCGGCCGCTGGCGCGAACTGAAACTGGCCAACCCGGACATGGTGATCGCCGTCGGCGGTTGCGTGGCCAGCCAGGAAGGCGCGGCGATCCGTGATCGCGCCCCGTACGTCGACGTGGTATTCGGCCCGCAGACCCTGCACCGTCTGCCGGAAATGATCGACGCCGCGCGCATCAGCAAGCTGCCGCAAGTCGACGTCTCGTTCCCGGAAATCGAAAAATTCGACCACCTGCCCGAGCCGCGCATCGACGGCCCGAGCGCCTACGTGTCGGTGATGGAAGGCTGCAGCAAGTACTGCACGTTTTGTGTGGTGCCTTACACCCGCGGCGAAGAGGTCAGCCGGCCGTTCGACGACGTGATCGCCGAAATCATTCACTTGGCCGAACACGGCGTGCGTGAAGTGACCCTGCTGGGGCAGAACGTCAACGGTTATCGCGGCCTGACCCACGACGGTCGCCTGGCGGACCTGGCCGAACTGATCCGCGTGGTCGCAGCGGTCGATGGCATTGACCGCATCCGCTACACCACTTCGCACCCGCTGGAGTTCTCCGACAGCCTGATCCAGGCCCACGCCGAAGTGCCGGAACTGGTCAAGCACCTGCACCTGCCGGTGCAGTCGGGTTCGGACCGGATCCTGGCCGCCATGAAGCGCAACCACACGGCGCTGGAGTACAAATCCAAGCTGCGCAAACTGCGCGCCGCCGTACCGGGCATCTGCATCAGCTCGGACTTCATCGTCGGCTTCCCGGGGGAAACCGAGAAAGATTTCGAACAGACCATGAAGCTGATTGCCGATGTCGGTTTCGACTTTTCCTACTCGTTCGTCTACAGCCAGCGCCCGGGCACTCCGGCCGCCGATCTGGCCGACGACACCCCGGAAGAACTGAAGAAAGAACGCCTGAACGCCTTGCAGCACCGTTTGAATCAGCAAGGGTTCGAGATCAGCCGACAAATGGTCGGTTCGGTCCAGCGGATTCTGGTGACCGATTATTCGAAGAAAGACCCGGGCGAGCTGCAAGGGCGGACCGAGAATAACCGTATCGTCAACTTCCGCTGCGATAATCCGACCCTGATCGGCCAGTTCGCCGACGTCCACATCGACGCGGCGCAACCGCACTCGCTGCGCGGCTCGCTGATCCAATAACACCGCAAGGAGACCCCGCCAGACGGCTGAATCGATGCAAGGCTTTTTAAGAGCTTTCGCACCCAGGCCGCTGGCGTTATCCTTGATTTCATCCTAATTGCCCCAGGGCGGCTAAATACGACCTTGAACGCACCCATCGAACCACATCGTTTCATCCTCGAGCCTTTTGAGGCTCGCCGCTTCGCCAATCTGTGCGGGCAGTTCGACGAGCACCTGCGCCTGATCGAACAGCGCCTGGCCATCGAGATCCGCAACCGCGGCAATCAGTTCGAACTGATCGGCGAACCCAAGCACACCACTTCCGCGGAAAACCTTATTCGCCGCCTGTACCGGGAAACCAAGGGTTCAGAGCTGTCGCCGGATACGGTTCACCTGTTCCTCCAGGAATCGGCCGTCGAGCAGCTGGACAATCACGCCCCCGCCGAAGCCTCCGTCGCCCTGCGCACCAAAAAAGGCATGATTCGCCCACGCGGCTTGAATCAGCTGCGCTACGTGAAGGAAATCCTCGGCAACGACATCAACTTCGGCATCGGCCCGGCCGGTACCGGCAAGACCTATCTGGCTGTCGCCTGTGCGGTGGATGCGCTGGAACGTGAACAGATCCGTCGCATCCTGCTGGTGCGTCCGGCGGTCGAAGCGGGTGAAAAACTCGGCTTCCTGCCCGGCGACCTGTCGCAAAAGATCGACCCGTACCTGCGCCCGCTCTACGACGCGCTCTACGAAATGCTCGGCTTCGAATACGTAGCCAAACTGATCGAGCGTCAGGTGATCGAAGTCGCGCCGCTGGCCTATATGCGCGGTCGTACGCTGAACAACAGCTTCATCATTCTCGATGAAAGCCAGAACACCACCGTCGAGCAGATGAAGATGTTCCTGACCCGGATCGGTTTCGGCTCGACGGCCGTGATCACCGGCGATATCACCCAGGTCGACCTGCCGCGCGGCACCAAGTCCGGACTTCATCACGTCATCGAAGTCCTGAAGGATGTGCCGGGCATCAGCTTCACCCACTTCCAGCCCAAAGACGTGGTGCGCCATCCGTTGGTGCAACGCATCGTCGAAGCTTACGAGCGCTTCGAGACGCGTGTCGCTGATGAAGCGCCAAAGGACACTCGCCACGATGCTTGAGCTTGACCTGCAAATCGCGACCGAAGCGTCTGCGCCGACTGAAGCCGAGTTCCGCCAATGGTGCGAACTGGCCCTGCGCCAGCGCACCGCCGACTCGGAAATGACCATTCGTCTGGTCGACGAGGAAGAAGGCCGCGAACTGAATCACACCTGGCGCCACAAGGATTACGCGACCAACGTCCTGTCCTTTCCCGCCGAAGTGCCCGACGAGTTTCTCGACATTCCATTGCTGGGCGATCTGGTGATCTGCGTGGCGGTGGTCGAGCGCGAAGCCGCCGAGCAAGGCAAGGAACTGAAGGCCCATTGGGCACATCTGGTCATTCACGGCTGCTTGCATCTGCTGGGTTACGACCATATAGATGACGAGGAAGCCGAGGAAATGGAAGCACTGGAACGCGAGTTGCTTGCCGAATTGGGTTATCCCGATCCGTACGCGGACGACGAAACCGAAACATCCCCTACTGTTACAACAAAGGATTCAGAGTAATCGCTATGAGCGAAGATCGATCGAGCAACGGGCAAAAGTCATGGCTGGGCAAACTGACCCAGGCTTTTGCCCACGAGCCGAAGAACCGCCAGGAGCTGCTTGAGCTGCTGCGCGATGCACATCAGAACAAACTGCTGGACAGCGAAGCGCTGGCCATCGTCGAAGGCGCCATCCAGGTGGCTGACCTGCAGGTTCGCGACATCATGGTGCCGCGCTCGCAGATGATCAGCATCAAGGCGACCCAGACACCCCGCGAATTCCTCCCTGCCGTGGTCGACTCGGCCCACTCGCGCTACCCGGTCATCGGCGAAAGCCATGACGACGTGATGGGCGTGCTGCTGGCCAAGGATCTGTTGCCGCTGATCCTCAAGGAGAACGGCGACAGCTTCAACATCAAGGACCTGCTGCGCCCGGCCACCTTCGTGCCGGAGTCCAAGCGCCTGAACGTGTTGCTGCGTGAATTCCGCGCCAACCACAACCACATGGCCATCGTCATCGACGAATACGGCGGCGTGGCCGGTCTGGTGACCATCGAAGACGTGCTCGAGCAAATTGTCGGCGACATCGAAGACGAGCACGACGTCGAAGAAGACAGCTACATCAAGCCGCTGCCCAGCGGTGATTTCCTGATCAAGGCCCTGACGCCGATCGAGAACTTCAACGAGTTCTTCGACAGCGAATTCTCCGACGACGAGTTCGACACCGTCGGCGGGCTGGTGATGAGCGCGTTCGGGCACTTGCCAAAACGCAACGAAATCACTGAAATCGGCGCCTATCGTTTCCGCATCCTGAATGCCGACAGCCGTCGGATTCACTTGCTGCGACTGACGCCAATCGCCCGGTAATAAATAAGGACTGAAATGCGCTGGACAACCCGCCCCGGCTGGCCCGGTAACCTGCTGGCCGTGGCGGCCGGTGCAATCACCACCTTCGCTCTGGCACCGTTCGATCTCTGGCCGCTGGCCCTGCTGGCGGTCGGCCTGTTCTATGCCGGCCTGCGCGAGCTGAGCCCGCGTCAGGCATTGGGTCGTGGCTGGTGCTTCGGTTTCGGCCTGTTCGGCGCCGGCACCAGCTGGATCTATTACAGCATCCACCATTTCGGCGGTGCTTCGGTGCTGCTGGCCGGTTTCCTGATGCTGATCTTCACGGCGGCCATTGCCTGGTTCTTCGCCCTGCCTGCCTGGCTGTGGGCACGCTGGTTGCGGCGTAACGAAGCGCCGGTGGCCGACGCCTTGGCGTTTGCGGCGTTATGGGTAGGCCAGGAAGCGTTTCGTGGCTGGTTCCTCACCGGTTTCCCCTGGCTGTATTCCGGTTACAGCCAGCTCGACGGTCCGCTGGCCGGGCTCGCGCCAGTAGGCGGCATGTGGCTGGTGTCGTTCGTCCTGGCGCTGACCGCTGCACTGATCTACAACGCACCGCGACTGCTGCAAACCCGCCGCAAAGCCTTCATCGCTGCCGGCCTGGTATTGCTGATCGGGCCATGGGCGGCGGGCATTGCGCTCAAGGGCCATGCCTGGACCAGCCCGGCGGGTGCACCGCTGACCGTTGCCGCGATTCAGGGCAACGTCGCGCAAAGCATGAAATGGGACCCGGCCGAACTCAATGCGCAACTGGCGCTGTACCGCGACCTGAGTTTCCGTTCGAAACCGGCAGACCTGCTGATCTGGCCGGAAACCGCAGTCCCGGTGCTCAAGGAGTCCGCCGAGGGCTATCTGAGCATGATGGGCAACTTCGCGGCCGAGCGTAAATCGGCGCTGATCACCGGCGTGCCGATCCGCGAAATGGTCCGTCATGAAAAACGCTTCTTCAACGGCATCACCGTCGTCGGCGAAGGCGATGGCACTTATCTGAAACAGAAGCTGGTGCCGTTCGGCGAATACGTACCGTTGCAGGACATCCTGCGCGGGTTGATCGCGTTCTTCGACCTGCCGATGTCCGACTTCGCCCGCGGCCCTGCCGATCAGGCCTTGTTGCAGGCCAAGGGATATCAGATCGCGCCGTTTATCTGCTACGAAGTGGTCTACCCGGAGTTCGCCGCTGGTCTGGCGGCACGCAGCGATCTGCTGCTGACGATCAGCAACGACACCTGGTTCGGTACGTCCATTGGCCCGCTGCAGCACCTGCAAATGGCGCAGATGCGTGCGCTTGAAGCCGGGCGCTGGATGATTCGCGCGACCAACAACGGCGTGACCGGGCTGATCAACCCGTTCGGGCAGATCACCGAGCGCATTCCGCAGTTCGAACAGGGCGTGCTGTACGGCGAAGTGGTGCCGATGCACAACCTGACGCCGTATCTGCAATGGCGCTCGTGGCCGCTGATCATCCTGTGCGTGGTGCTGTTCGGCTGGGCGCTGATGACCAACCGGATGTCCAAGACTCTCTGAAGAGCCGCTCACTCCCGCGTACTGCGCGGGAGTAATCAATCGTCGCTGTCATCCCCTCGATAGAACAGCGAATAACCGATTTGCCCCACCGCCTCGTTCATCAACTGCCCGCTCTGCCAGATCGACTTGAATTCCGGCAGCCAGCCGCCAAACGGACGGGCATTGTCCGTGCCGAGGAAACCGACCGGCGCCGGCACCACTTCAAATCCGGCCTGTTGATAACTCCACACCGCTCGCGGCATGTGCCAGGCCTGGGTCACCAGCACGATGCGTTTGACGCCTTCCGGCAACAGCACTTTGGCGCTGAATTCGGCGTTTTCCCACGTGGTGCGGCTCTCTCCTTCCTGCCAGCGCACCGTCACACCGAAATCATCACGCAACGAGTCGGCCATCAGTTTGGCTTCAGTCGGCGGCGTACCGTAATGCAGACCACCGCTGGTCAGAATCGGCAATCCCGAGGCCTTGGCCAGTCGCGCTGCATAGCGCTGTCGCTCCAGCCCTACGCCGGTCGGTTGATCTTCACCCCAGGCCAGGTCGCCACGCTCGCGACCGGAGCCCAGCACCACAATCGCATCGGCGCGCTGCGCAAGGCTTGTCCAGGCTTCCCGTGCCAGCGGCGGTTCCCGCTCCAGAGCCTTGGCGCCCCACTGCACGACCACCGGCAAGCTCATCAGCCAGAACCCGCCAAAACCCAGGGCAAAACACAGCCCGGCCAGCCGTGGTCGCGAACGACGCAGCCACCAGGCCGCCAGCAACAGCAGCAAAAGAAGGCCGGGCGGCAACAGAAGTTGTTTGATGAAATAACGAAAAGGCATCGAGCATCTCCAGAGATGCCCGAAGCCTAAGTGGGTTGATACAGCGCGACAACCAGTAGGGTCGGATCCCGTTGAAAAAGATCCGTTTTTTGACCTGCCATGCGTTTACTTGGCCTGCAGCGTCCGAACCTTGACGGAATCTCTGCCGGGCGCCTTGTCCTTGAGCCAGATGACCTTGGCCGTATGGGCTGCATCGAGTTGTTTCACTGCTTGTGACAGGTATCCGTGGGTTTCACGCTCACTGCGATCCAGATAGGCCTTGACCAGTTTGAACTCGGCGGGACTCAAGCCACGCAATTCCAGCTCCAGGGGGCGCTCGTCGCGCAGCCTTCCAGCGGTTTTTGCCGCGTCCAGGGCCATACCCAGACGATCGATCAACCGCTCGTACAACTCGGGTTTGGTAACGTTTTTTTGCTGTGACTCCACCATCCCTCACCTCATTGAAGATAAGACTCACTCCCCAGTTAGAGCTTAGCTTCGCTGCACAAACCGGCTGCACGCCGCGACCAACGGCCCTCGCCGCGATTTTGACCGGTCAAACGGCTGCAATCAGGGTTTCCCTAGGCCAAGCGCGGTCATGTATGCTACGGCGCTTCCTGTAACTCCACTTCCAGCTCGTCCGGCACGCCCCGGATGTCGCATTGAAGAGGATTAGGCCACCCCTATCCAGTACAAAAGTAGCCATGCACGAACAATATCAGCCCCGTGAAATCGAAGCCGCCGCCCAGTCGTTCTGGGACGAGCAAAAGTCCTTTGAAGTCAGTGAACAGCCAGGCAAGGAGACTTACTACTGCCTGTCGATGTTCCCTTACCCCAGCGGCAAGCTACACATGGGGCACGTGCGCAACTACACCATCGGCGACGTGATCTCCCGCTACCAGCGCATGCTCGGCAAGAACGTTCTGCAACCGATGGGTTGGGACGCCTTCGGCATGCCGGCGGAAAACGCCGCGATGAAGAACAACGTGGCCCCGGCCAAGTGGACCTACGAAAACATCGCCTACATGAAATCCCAGCTGCGCAGCCTGGGCCTGGCGGTGGACTGGTCGCGCGAAGTCACCACCTGCAAACCGGATTACTACCGCTGGGAACAATGGCTGTTCACTCGCCTGTTCGAAAAAGGCGTGATCTACAAGAAAAGCGGCACCGTGAACTGGGACCCGGTCGACCAGACCGTTCTGGCCAACGAGCAGGTGATCGACGGTCGCGGCTGGCGTTCCGGCGCGCTGATCGAGAAGCGCGAAATCCCGATGTACTACTTCAAGATCACCGCCTACGCGGATGAACTGCTGGAGAGCCTCGACGAACTGACCGGCTGGCCTGAGCAGGTCAAGACCATGCAGCGCAACTGGATCGGCAAGTCCCGCGGGATGGAAGTGCAGTTCCCGTACAACGTCGATTCGATCGGCGAGAGCGGTACCCTGAAAGTCTTCACCACCCGTCCGGACACCCTGATGGGCGCAACCTATGTTGCCGTGGCTGCCGAGCACCACCTGGCTGCCCTCGCTGCAAAAAACAACCCTGAGCTGCAGGCGTTCATCGCCGAATGCAAGGGCGGCAGCGTTGCCGAAGCCGACGTCGCCACCCAAGAGAAGAAAGGCCTGCCGACCGGCCTGTTCGTCGAGCACCCGCTGACCGGCGAGAAACTGCCGGTGTGGGTCGCCAACTACGTACTGATGCACTACGGCGACGGCGCGGTCATGGCTGTGCCGGCGCACGACGAGCGCGATTTCGAATTCGCCCACAAGTACAACCTGCCGGTCAAATCCGTGGTGCGCACCAGTTCCGGTGAAACCAACCCGGCGCCATGGCAAGACGCCTACGGCGAGCACGGCACGCTGATCAACTCCGGCGAATTCGACGGCCTGGACTTCGCCGGCGCGTTCGACGCCATGGAAGTGGCCCTGATCAAGAAAGAGCTGGGCGCTTCGCGCACCCAGTTCCGCCTCCGCGACTGGGGCATCAGCCGTCAGCGCTACTGGGGCTGCCCGATCCCGATCATCCACTGCGATGCCTGCGGCGATGTGCCGGTGCCGGAAGATCAACTGCCTGTCGTCCTGCCGGAAGACGTGGTGCCGGACGGCGCCGGTTCGCCGCTGGCGCGCATGCCCGAGTTCTACGAGTGCGCTTGCCCGAAATGCGGCCAGCCTGCCAAGCGTGAAACCGACACCATGGACACTTTTGTCGAGTCGTCCTGGTACTACGCTCGCTACGCCTCGCCGCACTTTGAAGGCGGTCTGGTGGAAAAATCCGCGGCCGACCACTGGTTGCCGGTGGATCAGTACATCGGCGGTATCGAACACGCCATTCTTCACCTGCTCTACGCGCGTTTCTTCCACAAGCTGATGCGTGACGAAGGCCTGGTGAGCTCGAACGAGCCGTTCAAGAACCTGCTGACCCAGGGCATGGTGATCGCCGAGACGTACTATCGTCGCGAGGCCAATGGCGCCTACACCTGGTTCAACCCGGCGGACGTCGACCTCGAACGCGACAGCAAAGGCAACGTCACCAGCGCCAGGCTGAAGACTGACGGCCTGCCGGTGGAAATCGGCGGCACCGAGAAGATGGCCAAGTCGAAGAACAACGGCGTCGACCCGCAGTCGATGATCGACCAGTTCGGCGCAGACACCTGCCGCCTGTTCATGATGTTTGCCTCGCCGCCCGACATGAGTGCAGCCTGGTCCGACTCGGGCGTGGAAGGTTCGCACCGTTTCCTCAAGCGTGTCTGGCGTCTGGCTCAGGCCCACATCACTCAGGGGCTGCCGGGCAAACTGGACATCGCCGGCCTGAATGACGAGCAGAAAGTCATTCGTCGCGCGATCCATCAGGCGATCAAGCAGGCCAGCCACGACGTCGGCCAGAACCACAAATTCAACACCGCCATCGCTCAGGTGATGACGCTGATGAACGTGCTGGAAAAAGCCGCGCAAGCGACCGAACAGGATCGCGCACTGGTTCAGGAAGGTCTGGAAGCCGTCACGCTGCTGCTGGCTCCAATCACGCCGCACATCAGCCACGAGCTGTGGAACCGCCTGGGCCACGCTGACCCGGTGATCGACGCCGGCTGGCCGGTGGTGGATGAAAGCGCACTGGTTCAGGACAGCCTGACCCTGGTGATCCAGGTCAACGGCAAACTGCGCGGCCAGATCGACATGCCGGCCGGCGCCACTCGCGAAGAAGTCGAAGCCGCTGCCCGTGCCAACGAAAACGTGCTGCGTTTCGTCGACGGTCTGACCATTCGTAAAGTGATCGTAGTGCCCGGGAAACTGGTCAATATCGTCGCCAGCTAATTGGATCGGGCGTCAGGTGTGCCTGACGCCCAGTAAAACCTTTCGGGCCGCAGGGTCGGCCCACATGGTTTCAAGGGGAGCAACACAATGATCAAACGCAATCTGCTGGTGATGGGCCTCGCAGTCCTGTTGAGCGCCTGCGGTTTCCAGCTGCGCGGCACCGGCACCCACGAACTGTCGATCAAAGAGCTCGATCTGAGCGCCCGCAACGCCTACGGCGAAACCGTGACGCAACTGCGTCAGATGCTGGAGGCCAGCGGTGTCCGGATCGTTTCCGGTGCGCCCTACAAGCTTTTCCTGGCCGATGAACAGGAATCCCAGCGCATCCTCAGCTACGCCGGCGCCGGTCGCACTGGCGAATATCAGGTGAGCACCGTGCTCAACTACGATATCCGTGGCGAAAAGGACCTGCTGCTCAAAAGCGACAAGATTGAAGTGCAGCGCGTGTTCATCCACGATGGCAACAACCTGGTAGGTTCCGATCAGGAAGCCAACGATGCCCGCCGTGAAACCCGCCGCGAGCTGGTACAGCGCATGATGATTCGTCTGCAACAGCTGACGCCGGCACAACTGGACGCTCTGCAACAAACCGCCAACGCACGGGCCAAGGCAGAAGCCGACGCTCTCGAAGCGGCGCAGAAGGCTGAGGCGGAAACTCCGCGTCAGTCGCCGCTCGAACTGCCGCAGCAGTAAGACGTTCGGGGCGCTCAGGCGCCCCGTTCGCCCCTTCTTATGAAGCTCGCTCCCGCCCAACTCGGCAAACACCTGCAAGGCGCTCTCGCGCCGGTCTACATCATCAGCGGCGATGATCCGCTGCTGTGTCAGGAAGCTGCCGACGCCATTCGCTCCGCCGCCCGCCAACAGGGGTTCGACGAACGCCAGGTCTTCGCCGCCGACGCCAATTTCGATTGGGGTACGTTGCTGCTGGCCGGGGCCAGCATGTCGCTGTTCGCCGAAAAACGCCTGCTGGAACTGCGCCTTCCTTCGGGCAAGCCCGGTGACAAGGGCGCTGCCGCACTCATCGAATACTGCGCGCGCCCGGCAGAAGACACGGTGCTGTTGATCAGCCTGCCGAAGCTGGACGGTAGCGCGCAGAAGACCAAGTGGGGCAAGGCGCTGGTCGAAGGTCAGCAGACCCAGTTCGTGCAGATCTGGCCGGTGGACGCCAACCAGTTGCCGAGCTGGATTCGTCAGCGTTTGTCCCAGGCCGGCTTGTCGGCCAGTCAGGACGCGGTCGAGCTGATTGCGGCGCGAGTCGAAGGCAACCTGCTGGCTGCCGCGCAAGAGATCGAAAAGCTCAAGTTGATGGCCGAGGGCGGGCAGATCACCGTCGAAACCGTGCAGGCGGCCGTGGCCGACAGTGCGCGCTTCGATGTGTTTGGCCTGACCGACGCGGTGCTCAACGGCGAACCGGCTCACGCCCTGCGCATGCTTGAAGGGCTGCGCGGTGAAGGCGTCGAGCCGCCGGTGATCCTCTGGGCTCTGGCTCGGGAGTTGCGTCTGCTGGCCAACATCTCGTTGCAATACAGCCAGGGCACGCCGCTGGACAAGTGCTTCAGCCAGGCCAAGCCGCCCGTCTGGGACAAGCGCAAACCGCTGATGAGCAAGGCCCTGCAACGCTATTCGGCACAACGCTGGGCGCAGTTGCTGCTCGAAGCCCAGCGCATCGATGCGCAGATCAAGGGTCAGGCGGCGGGCTCGCCGTGGATGAGTCTGAGCCGGTTGGCGCTATTGATGGCCAGTCAGCGCCTGACGTTGCCTGCCGAATGAAATCCGGGATCGCGCTCGGCGGTCCCGTTTTTATCAAATCCATTTCCTACAGAACATCCCGCCCTCGGTCCTATAGACAGACGCTACACATCGGCAGATCATTCGCCGCGCAAAACCCACTCACTCGCGAGAACCCTCATGAGCAAAAAGCCATCGAAACATGGCCACAACAAGGCCAAATCCATCGTCGCCCAACCCCTGTTCCGCAGCCGCCAGGAACGACCCACCAAGGGTAAAGGCAGCTACCGCCGCGAAGCCTTCCAGTCTGACAGCTGGGAGGCTTCTTACTTTCTGGCCGCTTGAAGCACAGCACCCCCTCCTCATGTTAAGGTCTGCACCTGATTCGTATCCCCTGGACCTGTGCATGCCCCTCAGTCTTTCCCGTCGTTGGCCTTTCCGCCAACTGATCGCTGCCTCCAGCTTCGTACTGCTCGTCGCCTGCGCGGAAAAACCCACCGCCGCCGACGCTCAACCGCTTCAGACCGCCCCCGTTGCCACAGCCCCAGCGGTCATCCCGCCGGTAGTGCCGTCCGGTGACAACTTCGACCTGCAACCGACCCAGACCTTTGCCGAATGGCAGGCCGGTTTCCGCAAGGAAGCTCTGGCTGCCGGCATTCGTGCCGACCTGTTCGACCGCGCGTTCGCCAATGTCAGCTTCGATGCCAGCGTGATTCGCGCCGACCGCAGCCAGCCGGAATTCGCCCGGCCGGTCTGGGAATACCTGGACGGCGCGCTTTCGCCCTTGCGCGTGCGCAAAGGCCAGGCGCTGATCAGCCAGTACGCCGACATCCTGCAAAGCATCGAACAGCGTTATGGCGTCGATCGTCAGGCGCTGGTGTCGGTGTGGGGGATGGAAAGCAATTTCGGCCAGTTCCAGGGCAGCAAGTCGGTGATCAACTCGCTGGCCACTCTGGCTTATGAAGGCCGCCGTCCGGGCTTTGCCCATGCGCAGTTGATTGCGGCACTGCAGATCCTGCAACAGGGCGACATCACGCCGGAGAAAATGCTCGGCTCCTGGGCCGGCGCCATGGGCCAGACCCAGTTCATCCCGACCACCTACAACACCCACGCCGTGGATTTCGACGGTGACGGTCGCCGCGACATCTGGGGCAGCCCGGCTGACGCATTGGCCTCCACCGCGCATTACCTGCAAAGCTCCGGCTGGCAGCGTGGCCAGCCGTGGGGCTTCGAAGTGCAACTGCCAAGCGGTTTCAATTACACCCTGGCCGACGGCGCGATTCGCAAGAGCGTCGCCGAATGGCGGCAACTGGGCGTGATCCTGCCGAACGGTGGCCAGGTGCCGGCCGGTTCCGAGCAACTGTCCGCCGCCCTGCTGCTGCCGGCTGGTTACCGTGGCCCGGCGTTCCTGATCCTCGATAACTTCCGGGCGATCCTCAAGTACAACAACTCGTCGTCCTACGCACTGGCCGTCAGCCTGTTGTCCGAGCGCTTCAACGGAGCCGGCCTGATCAATGGCAGCTGGCCAAAAGACGATCTGCCATTGAGCCGCACCGAGCGGATCGAACTGCAAAACCTGCTCACCGCGCGCAACTACGACGCCGGTGCGGCAGACGGGATCATCGGCGCCAATACGCGCAAGGCGATCCGCAGTGCGCAGCAGTCATTCGGCTGGCCAGCGGATGGTTATCCGACGCACAAGCTGCTGGAAAGCCTGCGTAACCAGTAAAAGCATCGCGGGCAAGCCCGCTCCCACAGGTTTAAAGGTGATCGCAGTTCTGCGTACAACCTGAAAACTGTGGGAGCGGGCTTGCCCGCGATGACTGACTATCAGGCGATCAGGCTCTACGCTTTGATCACCACATCCTGCTCCAGCATCAACTCCTTCTTCCCTGCATCCAGTCGGACCAGCGCCCCCAGCGGCAGCGTCAGGTTCGGATCGCAGTGCCCGCTGCGCCAGCCGGACAACACCGGGATCCGCAGCGGTTCGAAGGTCTGCTTGAGCAAGCGGTTCAAGGCCTCGACATCCACGCCCGCTACATCCCCGACCAGCACGCCGCGCAATCTGGCCAATTTGCCCGCCAGACGCATCTGGGTCAGCAAGCGGTCGATCCGGTACAGCGGCTCGTTGATGTCCTCGATGAGCAGAATCACCCCTTCGACGTCGATTTCGTAAGGCGTGCCCAGGGTCGCGGCGATCATCGCCAGATTGCCCCCCAGCAAACGCCCGTGGGCAACGCCGGGCTCCACGGTGGTCAACGGATAAGCCGCCGGATGACTCAGCACACTCCCTGCCTTCAACTGACCGCGCAGCATGGCGAAGAACGACGTCACCGTCGGCGGTTCCTTGCCCCCCAGCAAGTCGGCATTCAGCAGTGGCCCGTGAAAGGTCACGAACCCGGCGTAGCGACTGATGGCCAGGTGCAGCGCGGTGATGTCGCTGTAACCGACGAAGGGCTTGGCATGGCGGCTCAGCAAGTCGTAGTCGATCCGGTCCAGCAACCTTGGCGTGCCGTAACCACCACGCAGGCAAATGATCGCATCGACCTCCTCGTCAGCGAACGCCGCGTGCAGATCGTTAAGCCGCACCTCGTCGCTGCCGGCCAGATAGCCATCCTTCTCGTAAACGCCAGGGAACACCCGCAATCCGTAACCCCGGGCGCGCATCCACTGAACGGCCTTGTCGGTATCCAGCGTACCGGGACCGGCGGGCGCTATGACGCCTATCAGCCCTTCCGACGGCAGCGCCGGCACAGGCTTGTGCGGAAAAAGGGTGTGGGTCGGTCGAACGGTCATCCATGGATCTCCCTGTGTAAAGTCATGCTCACACAGTAGTCAGGAACGGCGACAAACAGAAGAGGCTCGGCTGCGCCGCAGATTGCAGGAAAAGTCAGTAACGAGTGTAAGCCAGGCAAAAAAATGCCCGCCGGGCGGTAAACCCCGGCGGGCATTTTTTCATTCAACGCTGAATCAGGAACCGAGCAGCTCGGCCTTGACCAGTTTCGCCTGCTCGTCGGCGTGGTACGAGGAACGCACCAACGGGCCGGACGCGACGTTCTTGAAGCCCATCTTGTAACCTTCCTCGGCGAACCAGGCGAAGGTGTCCGGGTGCACGAAACGCTGCACCGGCAAGTGGCTGCGAGACGGTTGCAGGTACTGACCCAGGGTCAGCATGTCGATGTCGTGTTCGCGCATGCGCTTCATGACTTCGATGACTTCGTCGTCGGTCTCGCCCAGCCCCAGCATCAGGCCGGATTTGGTCGGAATGTGCGGCATCATCTGCTTGAAGCGTTGCAGCAGGGTCAGCGACCACTGGTAGTCCGAACCCGGACGCGCAGCCTTGTACAGGCGGGGTACGGTTTCCAGGTTGTGGTTGAACACATCCGGCGGCTCGGCCGCGGTGATTTCCAGGGCGATGTCCATGCGGCCACGGTAGTCCGGGACCAGGGTCTCGAGCTGCACGTTCGGCGACAGTTTGCGGATTTCGCGGATGCAGTCGGCAAAATGCTGGGCACCGCCGTCACGCAGATCGTCGCGGTCAACCGAGGTGATTACCACGTACTTGAGTTTCAGGTCGGCAATGGCGATGGCCAGGCTTTCCGGCTCGTTGACGTCCAGTGGCTTCGGACGACCGTGGCCAACGTCACAGAACGGGCAACGACGGGTGCAGATGTCACCCATGATCATGAAGGTCGCGGTGCCGCCGGAGAAGCACTCGCCCAGGTTCGGGCAGGACGCCTCTTCGCAGACGCTGTGCAGCTTGTGCTTGCGCAGCAGGCTCTTGATGCGGTCGACTTCCGGCGAAACCGGGATACGCACACGGATCCAGTCGGGTTTCTTCGGCAGTTCGGTGGTCGGAATGATCTTCACCGGGATGCGTGCAACCTTCTCGGCGCCGCGCAGCTTGACGCCGGCTTCAACCTTGGGACGCGGGGCCGGGCGCTCGGTCACGTCGAGCGTCGGGATCATGGTTTGCACTGCATCAGTAGTCATATCAGTCGATTCCGCCCGTCAGGGTCGTCTGCTCAGCATAGTCGAGGTGTTTGACGAGCTGCGCGCGCAGCCGGGCACTTACCTCGGCAAATTCAATCGATCCTGCGTGCTCGCTCAGCTGGGTCATCGCCAGCCCGGCATAGCCGCAGGGATTAATCCGTCGAAACGGCTCCAGGTTCATGTCCACGTTCAGGGCCAGGCCATGAAAGGAACAACCGCGGCGAATCCGCAAACCCAGAGAAGCGATCTTCGCTCCGTCGACGTAGACGCCGGGAGCATCCGGCTTGGCCACGGCGGTCACGCCGTAGCTGGCCAGCAGTTCGATCAGGCAGCGCTCCATGCGGCTGACCAGATCGCGCACGCCGAAGCCGAGTCGGCGCACGTCCAGCAGCAGGTACGCCACCAGTTGGCCGGGGCCATGGTAGGTCACCTGACCGCCGCGGTCGACCTGCACCACCGGAATATCCCCCGGCAGCAACAGGTGCTCGGCCTTGCCGGCCTGGCCCTGGGTGAACACCGGCGGGTGTTCGACCAGCCAGATTTCGTCCGGGGCCGTGGTGCCACGCTCGTTGGTAAAACGTTGCATGGCCTGCCAGACCGGCTCGTAAGCCATCTGGCCAAGCTCGCGAAAGCCCAGCGTGCCCGGCATCACAGCACCATGTGCACGAAACCGGTAGCCCGCAGTTCGCTGTTGATGTTGTACAGCTGATCCTGGTCGGTCGCGACGATGTGCAACTGGATGGTGGTGTACTTGCCGTTGCTGCTTTGACGCTCGTCCACACGCTCATCGTTGATCCTGGCGTGTTTCTTGACGATGTCGATGATCTTGTCTTTGTTGCCGACGCCCGTATCGCTGATCACCTTAACCGGATAATCAACCTGGGGAAATTCTATCTTTGGCGCCTTTACTTCGGTATCGGTCATGGCGTAACGGCCTCGTAAGCGTAAGCCCGGTAACGAACAAGGCCCCGCTCCGGATCGGAACGGGGCCATGCAGGTCAACTCAAATCAGTTGAACAAGCCGTAGAAGAATAGACGGATGCTATCCCACATGCGGCGGAAGATACCACCCTCCTCGACAGCGTCCAGGGCGATCAGGTCGGCGCTGTGCACCACCTTGTCGTCCAGTTTCACTTCGACTTTACCGATCACGTCGCCCTTGGCGATTGGCGCGGTCAGTTGCGGGTTCATGGTCATGCTGGCAGCGAGCTTCTTCAGCTGGCCTTTCGGCAGGGTCATGGTCAGGTCTTGTGCCAGGCCAGCCTTGACTTGACTGGTGGTGCCTTTCCACACCGGAGCCTGAGCCAGTTCGGTGCCCTTCTGGTAGAAAGTCTGGGTTTCGAAGAAGCGGAAACCGTAGGTCAGCAGCTTCTGGGTCTCGGCGGCGCGGGCCACTTCGCTGTTGGTGCCGAACACCACGGCGATCAGGCGCATGCCGTCACGTACGGCCGAGGACACCATGCAGTAGCCGGCTTCGTCGGTGTGACCGGTTTTCAGACCGTCGACGGTCTTGTCGCGCCACAGCAGCAGGTTGCGGTTAGGCTGTTTGATGCCGTTCCAGAAGAACTCTTTCTGCGAGTAGATCGCGTAGTGAGCCGGGTCTTCGTGGATGATCGCGCGCGCCAAGATCGCCATGTCGTGAGCCGACGAGTAGTGCTCGGGGTTCGGCAGACCGGTCGGGTTCATGAAGTGGGTATTGGTCATGCCCAGATCGGCGACGGTCTTGTTCATCAGGTCGGCGAAGGCGTCTTCGCTGCCGGCGATGTGTTCAGCCACCGCGACGCTGGCGTCGTTACCGGACTGGATGATGATGCCGTGCAGCAGGTCGCTGACAGTGACTTGCGAGCCGACCTTGATGAACATCCGCGAACCGCCGGTGCGCCAGGCGTTTTCGCTGACGGTCACCGGGTCGTTTTCACCGATCTGGCCGCGACGGATTTCCAGCGTGGCGATGTACGCGGTCATCAGTTTGGTCAGGCTGGCCGGTGGCAGGCGCTGGTCACCGTTGTTCTCCACCAGCACGTTGCCGCTGTTGGCATCCATGAGCACGTAGGATTTGGCGGCCAGTTGTGGTGGCGACGGCATCATCTCGGCCGCGAACGCGGCAGGCGAGAGGAGCAGCGGGACTAGCAGACACAGGCGTTTGGCAAAGGTGGTGATGTTCATCCGTCTCTCGAAATCGCTAATGGAAACTGCCCTTGCGGGCAAAATTAATCAGATGGCTTTCTAACGGGCCATCGCGTGTTCAGTTGCTCACTCCAGTCACCCTTGCCGGGCTTTTGTTTTTCGACGAGCCAACAACCTGGTTCACCCCCCAATCGCTGGTGAACCGTCAATCAAGTCCTACGTTTACTCGGTGACCACACTTGGCGAACCCAGGTTGGCCAAGCGCACGCTGTTCTGTACCTGGGCAATTTCACCCGGTGAACCGATCGGTCCCAGGCGAACCCGGTGCAGGGTCTGCTGATTGCGCACGATCGAGCTGATGAACACCGGAGCGCTCACCATCCCGCTGAGCTTCGACCTCAGGAGTTCTGCAGCGTCCGGGTTGGCGAACGCGCCCACCTGCAGATACTGGCCAGACGCTGGTGCAGAAGCGTTTTTTTTTGCATCGAGCTGAACCGGCACGACGGCCGCGGCGTGCTGCTGCGGCGGCGGAGTCCATTGCTCGACGGTGCCGGCCGAGGCCGTGATCACCGGGGCGCTATTCTGCGCGACTTGCGGCTCGTTGAGCATCAAAGGCGCCGGACGGCCCTTGGCGGCCCACCATTGTTGCGGGTCGATGCCCTCGACCTTGACCCGCGCGGTACCGATTTCGGCATAACCGAGCTTCTTCGCGGCGGCGTAGGACAGGTCGATGATCCGGTCCGAGTAGAACGGCCCGCGGTCATTGACCCGCAGGATCACGCTCTTGTTGTTGTCCAGGTTGGTCACCCGAACGTAACTCGGCAGCGGTAATGTCTTGTGGGCGGCACTCATGCCGTACAGGTCGTAGACCTCGCCGTTGGCGGTGTTCTGACCGTGGAACTTGGTGCCGTACCAGGACGCGGTGCCGGAGGCCACGTAAGTCTTGGATTCCTGCAACGGGAAGTAGGTCTTGCCCAGCACGGTGTACGGGTTGGCCTTGTACGGGCCGGTGTGCAGGGTCGGTGTGGCGTCCGGGATGCGCGATACGTCGACGTCCCACCACGGCGCGCCATCCTTGTGGGCCCGGTTGATGTCCAGGCCCGGCTGCGAACGAACGGCAGTGGTCGGCTTCTGGCTCGGCGAACGACTGGTCGAACAACTGGCGACCAGCACCGCCAACGCAGCGAAAGCCACCAGCTTCAGGGGTTTATTGATAGGCAATGCCCGCATTACTTGACGCCCCGTGCTTGTACCAGCTGTTCAGACAGTTGATGTACGGCCATGGCGTACATCACGCTGCGGTTATAACGCGTGATCGCGTAGAAATTCTTCAGGCCCATCCAGTATTCCGGGCCATTGTCGCCTTCGAGGCGGAATGCGGTGACCGGCATGTCATCGCGCAGCGCATCATGACTCGACCAGCCCAGCGCTCGCAACTCCCCGACGGTTTTCGTCGGCTCGATACCGGTGGTCAGGCCTTCATCCACCTGTTCACCGCGTACATCCGCGCGACTGACCACCGGTTCACCGGCGACCCAGCCGTGACGCTTGAAATAGCTGGCGACGCTGCCGATCGCATCATCCGGGTTGTTCCAGATATTGATGTGGCCGTCGCCGTCGAAATCCACCGCGTAGGCGCGAAAACTGCTCGGCATGAACTGCGGCAGACCCATCGCCCCGGCGTAGGAACCCTTGAGGGTCAGTGGGTCGACCTGCTCTTCGCGCGCCAGCAGCAGGAACTCTCGCAGCTCCTTGCGGAAAAATTCGGCACGGGGAGGATAGTCGAAACCCAGCGTGGACAAGGCATCGATCACCCGGTAATTGCCGGTATTACGTCCGAAAAAGGTCTCAACGCCGATGATCGACACGATCACCTGGGCCGGAACGCCGTATTCCTGCTCGGCGCGGGCCAAGGTGGCCTCGTGCTGGCGCCAGAAGTCTACACCGCGGGCGATGCGCGCGTCGGTGATGAACATCGGCCGGTATTCTTTCCACTGCTTGACCCGTTCGGCGGGTTTGGAAATGGCGTCGAGAATCGCCTGCTTGCGCTGGGCCTCGCGGAACACGGCCATCAGCTGTTCGCCGGCGAAACCGTAGTCGCGGGTCATTTCACCGACGAATTCGGCCACCTGGGGCGAGCCTTCGTAATCGCCGGCCAACGCTTCCTGCGCGCTGCCAAGGATGCCTACCAGGCCGAGCCACGGTGCGTATCGTGTCGCCCAGTCACGCATTACTTGCATTGAACTCTTCACCTTATTCAAACCTGTGCGATCCACTTGCGATGGGTATGGATCGACATCAAAACCCCAAACGCTGACAGCAGCGTCACCAGCGAAGTTCCGCCGTAGCTAATGAACGGCAACGGCACCCCCACCACCGGCAACAGGCCACTGACCATACCGATGTTGACGAAAACGTAAACAAAAAACGTCATGGTCAGAGCGCCGGCCAGCAATTTGCCGAACAGCGTCTGGGCCTGGGCGGTAATCACCAGGCCACGACCGATCAGCAACAGATAGATCAGCAGCAACGCGCAAATGCCCACCAGGCCGAACTCTTCGCCGAGTACGGCAATGATGAAGTCGGTGTGGCTTTCCGGCAGGAAGTCCAGGTGCGACTGGGTGCCCAACAGCCAGCCCTTGCCGAATACGCCACCGGAACCGATGGCGGCTTTCGACTGGATGATGTTCCAGCCGGTGCCCAGCGGATCGCTTTCCGGGTCGAGGAACGTCAGGATCCGCTGCTTCTGGTAGTCGTGCATGATGAAGAACCACATGGCCACCGACACCGGAATCGCCGCCGCCAGTACGCTGAGAATCCAGCGCCAGCGCAACCCGCCCATGAACAGTACGAAGGCGCCGCCGGCCAGAATCAGCAGCGAAGTGCCCAGATCCGGCTGACGCACGATCAGGGCGAACGGCACGCCGATCAGCAGCAGACTGATGCCGACATGCTTGAGCTGCGGCGGCAGCGTGCGTTTGGACAGGTACCAGGCGATGGTCGCCGGCATCAGGATCTTCATGAATTCCGAGGGCTGGAAGCGGATCACCCCGGGAATGTTGATCCAGCGGGTCGCGCCCATGGCGTTGTGGCCCATGATGTCCACCACCAGCAGCAGCACCACCCCGATCACGTAGCCCAGCGGCACCCAGCGCGCCATGAACCTTGGCTCGAACTGCGCGATGACGATCATCGACACCAGACCGATGCCGAACGACGTGGCCTGTTTGGCCAGCAGATCCCAGCTCTTGCCGCTGGCCGAGTACAGCACGAACAGGCTGCCGGCCGCGAGAATCAACAGCAGCACCAGCAACGGGCCGTCGATATGCAAACGTTGCAGCAGCGTCGCCCGGCGACGCATCACATCCTCGCTGGAGAGCATGCGATCGAAATTATTCATCACGGGCCGTAGCCTCCGCACTGATAGGGCTGGCGTATTCGGCCTTCAACCGTCCGTCCTGATCCAGCAGCCAGGCATCCATGACCTGCCGCACCACCGGTGCCGCGACGCCGGAACCGGACTCACCGTTTTCGACCATCACCGACACCACGATTTTCGGGTCATCCGCCGGCGCAAAACCGACGAACAAGGCGTGGTCGCGGTGGCGCTCCTGAACCTTGGAGCGGTCGTACTTTTCACCTTGCTTGATCGCCACGACCTGCGCCGTACCCGACTTGCCGGCGATCCGGTATTGCGCGCCGATGGCCGCTTTACGCGCCGTACCCCGTGCACCGTGCATCACCTGTTGCATGCCATGGTTGACCTTGGTCCAGTCCGACGGATCGCGCAGGATGATGTCCGGCATCGGATTCTCATCCACCGGCTTCACGCCTTCGAGGGATTTGGCCAGGTGCGGACGGTTCCACACGCCCTTGTTGGCCACCAGCGCCGTGGCCTGGGCCAGTTGCAGCGGAGTCGATTGCATGTAGCCCTGGCCGATCCCGAGAATCAGGGTTTCGCCAGGGAACCACGCCTGTTTGCGAGTGGCGCGTTTCCACTCGCGGGACGGCATCAGGCCGGGGGATTCTTCGAACATGTCCAGCGAGACCTTCTGGCCGATGCCGAACTTGTTCATGTAGGCCGACAACCGGTCGATGCCCAGCTTGTGCGCCAGGTCATAGAAATAGGTGTCGTTGGACCGCATGATCGCCGTGTCGAGGTCGACGAAGCCGTCCCCGGTGCGGTTCCAGTTGCGGTATTTGTGATCGTAGTTGGGCAGCATGTAGTAACCGGGGTCGAACACCCGGCTCGATGCCGTCACCACGCCCGCGTCGAGACCGGCAATCGCGACCGCCGGCTTGATCGTCGAACCCGGCGGGTACAGACCGCGCAACACGCGGTTGAACAGTGGCCGGTCGATCGAATCACGCAGCTCGGCGTAAGCCTTGAAGCTGATGCCGGTGACGAACAGGTTCGGGTCGAAGCTCGGCTGGCTGACCATCGCCAGCACCTCGCCGGTTTTCGGATCGAGCGCCACCACCGCGCCACGACGACCGCCCAGCGCAGCCTCGGCGGCTTCCTGCAATTTGATGTCGAGGCTCAGGACAATGTCCTTGCCCGGCACCGGATCGGTACGCTTGAGCACGCGCAGGACGCGGCCACGGGCGTTGGTCTCGACCTCTTCGTAACCCACCTGACCGTGCAGCTCGGCTTCATAGAAGCGCTCGATGCCGGTCTTGCCGATGTGGTGGGTGCCGCTGTAGTTGACCGGATCGAGAGTCTTGAGCTCTTTCTCGTTGATCCGCCCCATGTAACCCACCGAGTGCGCGAAGTGCGCACCCTGCGGGTAATGACGGACCAGTTGCGCGACCACCTCGACGCCCGGCAGGCGGAACTGGTTCACCGCGATCCGGGCGATCTGCTCTTCGCTCAGCTCGAACAGGATCGGCACCGGCTCGAACGGCCGGCGGCCCTGACGCATGCGTTTCTCGAAGATCACCCGGTCTTCCGGCGTCAGCTCCAGCACCTCGACGATCACGTCGAGCACCTGTTGCCAGTCGCCGGAGCGCTCGCGGGTCATGCTCAGGCTGAAGCTCGGACGGTTGTCCGCCACCACCACGCCGTTGCGGTCGAAAATCAGGCCACGGGTCGGCGGGATCGGCTGAACGTGAACCCGGTTGTTTTCCGACAGGGTCGAGTGATATTCGTACTGAATCACCTGCAGGTAATACAGCCGCGCAATCAGCACGCAGATCAGCGCCACCACCGCAATTGCGCCGAACACGACGCGACCACGCACCAGACGGGCGTCTTTTTCGTGGTCCTTGATGCGGATCGGCTGAGACATGAGGGCGGATTACTTGTGGTAAGGGTGGCCGGACAACACGGTCCAGGCACGATACAACTGCTCGCCGATGAGGATGCGCACCAGCGGGTGCGGCAGCGTCAGCGGCGACAACGACCAGCGCTGATCCGCGCGGGCACAGACTTCCGGCGCCAGCCCTTCCGGGCCACCGACCATGAAGTTGACCGTGCGCGAGTCCAGGCGCCAGCGATCGAGTTCGACCGCCAGTTGCTCGGTGCTCCACGGCTTGCCATGAACTTCGAGGGTGACGATCCGCTCGTTCGGCCCGACCTTGGCCAGCATGGCTTCGCCTTCCTGACGGATGAAGCGGGCCACGTCGGCGTTCTTGCCACGGGTATTGAGCGGAATTTCCACCAGTTCCAGCGCCAGCTCGGACGGAAGACGCTTGGCATACTCATGCCAGCCTTCTTCCACCCACTTGGGCATGCGTGAACCGACGGCGATCAGTCGCAGTCGCACAGCAATCCCTTACAGCTGGTCTTTGTTGAGCTTGGTGAAGTGCTCGTGGGTGTTTTCCGGGCTGTGGTGCTTGGCATCTGCCGCACGGCTTTGCTCGGCACCGGCCCACAGGCGCTCCAGGTCGTAGAACTGACGTGCCGAGGCAGTCATCATGTGCACGATCACCAGGTCCAGGTCCAGCAGCACCCAGTCGCTGTCGCCCTTGCCTTCTTCACCCAGCGGCCTGGCGCCGTTCTTTTTGACCTCTTCGCGAACCTTGTCCAGCATCGCGTTGATCTGGCGGTTGGAAGTACCGGTGGCGATGATCATGTAGTCGGTGATGCTCTGCTTGTCGCGCACATCAATGATCTGGATGTCCTGGGCCTTGACGTCTTCCAGGGCTGCAACGGCCACCTTGACCAGTTCGTCGCCCTTCAGCGGTTCGTTGGTGTTGACCGGTTCTGGCAGCGGGGCGCTCTTGAATGTGCCTTTGCGCTTTACTTTGGTTTGGTCTTTGTCAGTCATATAAAACTCGTTTTGCTCATATTTTCGGCGGCTTTGCGACACGTGGATTCGTATCAGTGAAGCACGCCTTGTTCAGTTCGACGCACGGTACAGACCGTGCGCATCGATGTAGGCCAGGACCGCGTCGGGCACCAGGAAACGTACCGACTTACCGCTGGCCAGCAGTTGACGGATCTGGGTGGCGGAAACCGCGAGCGGTGTCTGCCAGACGAATGCAATCTGTCCGCTCGGCCCCTTCAGGGCCAGCGGGTCGCTCACCGAACGCGCTGCCAGCAGGTTGCGCAAGGCATCCGGCGGTTCGCTGTCGGCGTCCGGGCGCTGTAGCACCAGGATGTGGCAATGCTGGAGCAACTCTTCCCAGCGGTGCCAAGTGGGCAGGCCGCAAAATGCGTCCCAGCCCAGAAGCAGAAAAACCTGGGTCTCGGCGGCCATTTCGGCACGCAGCGACTCCAGGGTATCGATGGTCCAGGACGGTTTGTCCCGCTGCAATTCGCGGGCGTCCACCACCAGCGGCGGCACACCGGCCACCGCACATTCAACCATTGCCAGCCGGTCCTGCGCCGACACCTGCGGCGTATCGCGGTGCGGCGGCCGGGCGCTGGGCATCATGCGCAGCTCATCGAGCCCCAGCGCTTCGGCGACTTCTAGCGCGCCGCGCAAATGGCCGACGTGCACCGGGTCGAACGTCCCGCCCAGTACGCCAATGCGCCGAGGACGGGACTTCTTGCCGGGTTTCGGTGCTTTCAGGTCGAGGTCGGACAAGTCAGACCGTCGCCTGGCCGCGCAACTGGCCATCACCGACCACGATGTACTTCTCGCAGGTCAGTCCTTCGAGGCCCACCGGGCCACGGGCGTGCAGCTTATCAGTAGAAATGCCGATCTCGGCACCCAATCCGTATTCGAATCCGTCGGCGAAGCAGGTCGGGGTGTTGATCATCACCGACGCCGAGTCGACCTGAGCCACGAACTGGCGGGTGTCGGCGAGGTTTTCGCTGACGATCGAATCGGTGTGATGGGAGCCGTAATGGTTGATGTGTTCAATGGCCTGATCCAGGCCATCCACCACGCGGATCGACAGAATCGGCGCCAGATACTCGGTGTTCCAGTCTTCTTCGGTCGCCGCTACGGCTTCGATGATCGCCCGGGTGCGTTCGCAACCACGCAGCTCGACGCCTTTTTCGCGGAACTGCTTGGCCATCGACGGCAGGAAATCCTTCGCAACACTTTGATCGACCAGCAAGGTCTCCATCGCACCGCAGATGCCATAGCGATAGGTCTTGGCATTGAAGGCGATGCGCTGGGCTTTCGGCAGGTCGGCGTGTTCGCTGACATAGACGTGGCAGATGCCGTCCAGATGCTTGATGACCGGTACCCGGGCGTCACGGCTGATGCGCTCGATCAGGCCACGGCCACCGCGCGGCACGATCACGTCGACGTACTCCGGCATGGTGATGAGAGCACCAACGGCGGCACGGTCGGTGGTTTCCACCACTTGCACCACGGCAGCCGGCAGTTCGGCTTCGGCCAGACCGCGCTGGATGCAGGCGGCAATCGCGCGGTTGGAATGAATCGCTTCGGAACCGCCGCGCAGGATGGTCGCGTTGCCGGACTTCAGGCACAGGCTCGCGGCATCGATGGTCACGTTGGGACGGGATTCGTAGATGATCCCGATCACGCCCAGCGGTACGCGCATCTTGCCGACCTGAATGCCCGACGGACGGAAGCTCATGTCGCGGATCGCACCGACCGGATCCGGCAGCGCTGCGACCTGACGCAGGCCGACGATCATGCCGTCGATGCGCGCCGGGGTCAGTTCCAGACGCTCCAGCAGTGCCGGCTCAAGACCGTTGGCGCGACCGGCGGCCAGATCCTGTTCATTGGCCGCCGCAAGCTCGGCGCGGGCGGCGTCCAGAGCATTGGCGGCAGCCAGCAGGGCGCGGTTTTTCTGCGCGGTGCTGGCACGGCCGATGACGCGGGAGGCTTCGCGGGCGGCGCGACCCAATCGGGTCATGTAGTCAAGAACGGACTCAGTCATGGTCTGCTGGGGTCTTGGCAAAGAGGAAAGCGGCAGATTATAGCTGTCGCGTCCCGGGACTAACAGCGGTGACGGGCGGATGGTCGAAATGGACGGTGATTTGCCGACGTTCAGCCGGGATTAAGCCGTGAATTGTTATCATCACGACCTCCTCCGCCTGGATAAACCCTGCTTGCCATGTCCAACCTGACCGTTCGCGCCACCTCCGCGCGCCAGCCTGTCGGCCTTGCGGACACCTTTTTCGACCGTGACGCCCAGACACTGGCCCGTGATCTGCTCGGCAAAGTCATCCGCCACCGCGTCGGCGATTTGTGGCTCAGCGCCCGGATCATCGAAACCGAAGCGTATTACTGCGAAGAAAAAGGCAGTCACGCGTCCCTCGGCTACACAGAAAAGCGTAAGGCTTTGTTTCTGGACGGCGGCCACATCTATATGTACTACGCCCGTGGCGGCGATTCGCTGAACTTCAGCGCACAGGGTCCGGGCAATGCGGTGCTGATCAAATCGGCCTACCCGTGGGTCGATGAGATCAGCGGCCCGGCCAGTCTGGCGCAGATGCTGCTGAACAACCCCGATGCTCAGGGGCGACCGCGTCCGTCGCAGAAACTGTGTGCCGGGCAGACGCTGCTGTGCAAGGCGCTGGGGCTGAAAGTGCCGGTGTGGGATGCCAAGCGCTTCGACCATGAAATTCTGCTGGTGGAAGACACCGGCCCCGCGCCGACTCACGTGATTCAGACCACCCGCCTGGGCATTCCCCATGGCCGTGACGAACACTTGATGTATCGCTTCGTCGACGCCGCCTATGCCCTGTGGTGTACGCGGAACCCGCTGCGCCGGGGTCAGGTCGAAGGTCGCGATTATTTTCTGCTGTGAATGCACACCCTTCGGCTCGCCGATCAGGGACATCAATGAAATGGAGTGGTTTGTATGGGCCCATGGCTCGATAGCGTGACCGGGTGGCTGGCTGCCAATCCGCAGTGGCTGGCCGCTGCAGTGTTTGTCGTGGCCTGCGTGGAATGTCTGGCGATTGCCGGGTTGATCGTGCCCGGCACGGTGCTGCTGTTTGCCGTGGCGGTGCTGGCCGGCAGCGGAGCGCTGTCGTTGAGCGAAACCCTGTTGCTGGGTTTCCTCGGCGGGATTCTCGGCGATGTGATTTCATACCTCCTCGGCCGCCACTTCCACCAGAACATCCGGCGCCTGCCGGGCCTGCGCCATCACCCGGAATGGATGGCTGGCGCGGAAACCTATTTCCAGCGCTACGGCATCGCCAGCCTGCTGGTCGGACGTTTCATCGGCCCGCTGCGGCCGATGCTGCCGATGGTCGCCGGGATGTGCGACATGCCCTTCCCGCGCTTCGCGGCCGTGAGTCTGCTGGCAGCGGCCGGCTGGAGCCTCGCCTACCTGCTGCCAGGCTGGGCCACCGGGGCGGCGATTCGTCTGCCGTTGCCGGAAGGTTTCTGGCTGCAGGCCGGAATCGTCGCCGCAAGCATCGCGGTGATGGTCGGCCTTAGCGCCAACAGCAGCCTGCGCCGTCATCGCCGGGCGACGGTCTGGATCAGCAGCATGAGCCTGTTGATCCTGATCGGCCTGTTCATCGGCTACCCGTACCTGACCGCCCTCGATCAGGGCGTCATGACCCTGGTGCAGGAGCACCGCAGCGCTGCGCTGGATGAGGTGGCAGTGGTTTTCACCCTGATCGGTGAGTTCCGCAACATGCTGCTGTTCAGTGCCCTCCTGACAGCGCTGCTGTTGCTGTGCCGTCAGTGGCGCCACGCGATCTTCGTGGGCGGCACCCTGCTCGTCACGGCCCTGGCCAACACCGGCACCAAGATGTTTTTCGCCCGGGTGCGCCCGGAAGTCCTGACCGATCCGCTCACCAGCTACAGCATGCCAAGCGGCCATGCATCCGGATCGTTCGCGCTGTTCCTGGCGCTCGCCGTGCTGGCCGGACGCGGGCAGCCACCGCGACTGCGCCTGACCTGGCTATTGCTGGGCTGCATACCCGCGCTGGCGATTGCCTTGTCACGGGTCTATCTGGGCGCACACTGGCCAACGGATGTTCTGGCCGGTGCGATGCTCGCCGCCTGTGTCTGCGCAGCGGGCCTGTGGCTGAGTCAACGCCATGTTCCCCTTGGCGCGATGCCGCAGAAAGTCTGGTGGCTGATATTGCCGGCACTGGTCGCTCTGTTCGGTTTTTTTGTATTGCGACACTTGCCACACACTCTGTTGCGATACGCCTATTAATCCTTCGGCCAACGCTCTCCGGCGCGCAAGTCGCACGGTGAGCACCGGCAAACATTTGGCAAAGCAAAAGCTCATGAACAAGTCCGTGCCCCGTGCCACATTCCGGCAGCAGCACCACAAACGGACTTGTGAAAAGAGCTATGACTTTGATGAATCAACCGAACGATCTTTCCCGGGCTGACCGACCGTCAGCTCCGATCAAAATATCCGACCTGAACATCCACCTGGAGCCGGTGCTTCAGCCCTCGGGGCAAAAACCCGGGCTTACGGACCTGGACGCCCTGTTCGGTCCCTTGCGCATCGGGGAGTTCAGCGTCAGTCGCCAGACGCTTGCAGCCTTGGGCGGCCGAGTCGATGGGCAAGCCATCTCGGTGACCAACACCTACTTTTCCGAGCCAGACCAGGCGTTCATCGATGCGCTGGAATTCGACACCGCGCAGATGGAACAGCGGATGAGAGCCGTTCCCTCGCCGGAGAACCAGCAGATCCCGCCTCTCCTGTACGAGATCGTGACCCAGCGCTCTCCCGATGCGGCACCGCTCATGCGCGAGATGCCCACGGGTGAATTCGCTGAGGCGATGAACAAGATCAACCATTTGCTGCACGCCACCCAACGCCTCGACATTCGTCGAGACCCGTTACCCGAACACTTGCCGGACTGGGTCGACAAAGCCAAAAGCCGCGGAATGACCAGCATGGGCGTCGGGATGCAGGCGTATGGACTGTACAGCGCCTACATCGGTGCGATCGACGCCCTGAAGAAAGGCGACACCGCTGAAGCACTCATCAACGTGGGCGGAGGCATCTCGGAAATCACTTCCTTGGGAGTCGAATACGCACTGAGCAAGACCGGCGAGCAAATGATCCGCCAGGGTTCCATGGCCTTCGAACAATTCGGCAAGACCTCCATGGGCAAATGGCTGTGTCGCGCGGCCGGATTGATTGCCAGTGTGCTGACTCTGCCCTTCGACATCTATACCGCCATCAAATCCTTCAACGATGCGGCCAAGGTCCAAGGCAAGGAAGCGCAGGATCTGTATGTTACCGGCGGGCTGAGCGTCTTCAGCGGTGCACTGTCACTGGCCCTTGGCTGTGCAGCTTTGGCGGGCTTCCAGGCAGCAGGTCCGGTAGGCATTGCCGCCGCCGCGATCATGATTGTCGGGGCGAAAATCTATGGCGCCGCGCGGGCCGTCGACGACATCGACGATTACATAGAGCTGACGGTGAACGAACGCTGGCGTGCCGGCTGGTTCGCGTTCACCGGGCAGGATCAGGACAAGGCATTGATGGATCGCTACCTGATTGCCAAGACCACCGCTGACTACGCCAAAGCCCTGAAGACCCGCAGCCTCGGCTGGCTGAACAGTGAGTTCAGGGAGAGCGTCGACGTGATCGTCAATGGCCGGTTCGAGGTCAAGTCGCAGCCCACTCGTATCTATTACTACGAGTGGAAAAAGGGCGAATCGCCGTACAAGACTGAACACCTGCCGGTCGTCGTTGACACCGATGACGTCTACGATGCAAAGGATGGTCTGCCGACCTCGGACTCCATCATTTCCAGATCAAAGAGTGATCCGGCCAAGGGCGTGTTCTGGAATCTCGGCAGCGGTCATGACACTGTCCAGGGCGTGCGCAACAAGGCCAATTTCTTCAGCTACGGCAGCGGCAGGAAAGTGCTGCAGGGCGGCGACAAGGGTGACTCCTTTCTCTTTCAGTCGGCATCCGAAGCACTTTCATACGATCCGCTCAAGGCCGGCGAACTGTCAGGAGGGGACGGTATCGACCTGTTATGGCTGCAAGGTACCCACCAGCACCTGGATCACATCCCCGACCCACCGCGCCATCTCGGCTATGACATTGATCTGAAAAGCGGCAAGCTGTTGTTGCGTCCCGTGGACCCGAAACTCGAGCCGGTGCTGCACTCGACGCTCAAGTCCATCGAAAAGGTCGAGACACTCGCCGGCGCGGTCAATCGCGTGACCGGATCCGATCAGGCAGACATCATTACCGCCAATGGCGATGACCATGTCGATGCCGGTGCCGGCGACGACCAGATTTCCCTTAACGGCATCTTTGGCAGCGTTGACGGTGGCCGCGGCAACGACACCTATTACATCAACGCGACCAGCCGCAGGGTTTCCATCAGCGAAGACGGCGAGGAACCGAGCAAGGTGTATCTGGGCATACCCCTGGAAGCCATCCAGCGCTGGTATATCCGTGCTGACGCCCTGGTCATCGAGTCACTGTGCGACGATCATCCCCGGTCACCGCAACGCGAGCTCGCGCTGGAGGCGGTGTATCGAACAGCCGACGGCAAACGCTCGCTGCGCAATGACAAATGGGTATTCATTACCCAGGATGGCTACCACTTGCAGCCTGCATGGCCGGCTGAAACGCCAGACCTGGCAGACCTGCCTGTCAGCGTCACCGTCATCAACCCCGGCGCGGCAAAGACCTCCCCCGTACAGGTCAATGGCGGTCCCTACCACCTTTCGGATAAAGCGCATTCGCACTACTTCATTCCGCGCCAGCCCTATAACAAGCCCCTGACGGCCAGGCAACGCAACAAACCGACTCACAGCACGCTTTATGTCGACTATGACAGCACGGAAATCAACGAAGTACGCGCCGTCTACGTTGTCGCAAAATCAGAGCCAAACGCATTCACATTTCTCAGCTACACGAATGTCCACTTCACCATCACTTTCCACAACGCAGGTGGCCTGCTCTCGTTGCATGGCGCAGTGATAGAAAAACCTGGCAGGAAAAGTGACAGGGGTGCCGGGATCATGACCTCCGGCTGGCAAATGAATCACTCCTTGACGCTGGTCATGCGCGATGGTGTGTCCTATCACCTCGGTTTTCCCGACAACTCGTCTCACGACGATGCAAGAAACCCGGGCTACCGCCTGATTCAAAGCCCCGCCTCGTTGCACAAGCGTGCAGGTCAGTACACTTTCGTCAGGCCTTCCGTCGAAAAGCGTACCTTGAAGGCAACCTCCCAGCGAATCGACTTCAGAGCGGCCGAACACAACTCGACCTACTGGCTGGAAGGACGCTCTTCAACCTATGAGTTGTTTCCCGCCAGCCATACCTCCATCCGGCTGTCCACAGCAGATGCCGATGCCCGCGTCTCGGGTTCATCCACCTGGCACATTCACACGCAACATCTTCAGGACCCGGTCACCCACAGCGATCTCTCCATCAAAGACAATCTGCTGACCATCGGCAGCATTCATGTTCACCTGCCGGACAGCAACGATCCGGCACTGCCGCTGGAAACCATCGAGGTGGTGGTCACCTCCGGGAACCGTTATCGGATCAACGCCTTGTTCGAAGTCATCGGCCTCTGTGCCATCGATGCGCGAACCTATTCATCGGTTCAAGCCATCGCCCAAGAGGTTCGGGACCATCAACAACGTGACGAACTGGAGACCGCCGAGGTACCGGTTCGCAACATTGGTCTGCGCGGCACCGCCGCCGGCAAGATTTCATACAACGTCGACACCGACCTGTGGCACACGGAAAGTGCCCCCTCCCGCTCGATACCGATCGGGCACCTGGTCATCGTCAAGGACTGACACCATGCGACCGAAACCACCGTCACAGCTCACTCCGCCACGGGTCAATACACCCGACGATCCGAACATTCAACCACCTCGATTGCGAACGCCGGCGCCAGACCTGCAACCGCCACATTCATCATCAGGCCCGACCGTACCGCGAGACACCAACCCGACGCACACGCCATCGGGTCAGGCAACTCCCGAACTGCCGAAGGTCGACATTTCGGATTTGCCGGGCCTTCCCCGCGCCCCAGCGAGCGGACTGAACAGCTACCTTTTGAACCCGGCATTGCTGCGTAACCTGCAGCCTGCCAACGAAGAAGGCCTGCGTTACATCGTCGGTCGCCAATTCGTCGATGTGAAAGGCACCGGCACGGTGTACGTCGAATTCGACACAAACCTGAACGCCTATCGGGTAATGGATCTATACAAGAAGCTTGCACCGGGCCCGATTCTCTACAGGAACGCCGGAGAGTCGACATGGAGCACGTCCAACCCGTTGAAACGACAGCATGCAGCTGGCACTGGCGGTGAACCGACTGTGCCGCAAAAGCAATTTTCACCCGAACCTTTCCCGGCGCAATTGAGGGCAGCAACCACAGAACTGCTGGACGGACATTTCAAGCGGTTATACCCGCAGATGACCCACGGTGAGCGGGTCGTGTGGCTGCGTGCCTACAACCTTTCACCCCGTCAACACGTCCGGTTGCGCGACGACCTGAATGCCGATCCCCGGTCTCTGCCCGCATGGGCGGAAAGTCACAAGTTGCGAACACTGGATGCCAACGACCCGACCCGTTTCGATGCGCTCTACCAGGAAATCGAACCGCTATTGCAGCCCTTGCGAATCGGCAAGCTCGTGCACCATGGACTGGGCGACTTCGACGAAAGCGTCAGCCGGAATTTTCTCGACGGGTTCCTTGCGAAGCTGGGCTACTTGCGCAACAGCAGTGACAGCCTGTACCGCACGGACATCCCTGCGCTGTTCCGGGGTGACGAGCGCACACCTTTCGAGTTCTACAATGACGGCCGGATGTTGCCACGCTTGAAGCACCCCCGTGGCGCGACGACGGAGAAACCGATCAGTGCCACCATCAGCCTTGAACTTGTCAGGGGATACGCCGGGCGCGGCACCAAGTCCCCTGATCCGGAATACCTGCGCTACAACAATCAGAAGAACAAGTACCCCGGCAGGAAGCCTGGCGAGCCGGACGTCGAATCGGGAGAGTCAGACAACGAGTGGTCCGAGGTGTCCGATGTGGAACTGGATGACGAGCGTAATTACGACACCCTCCGGCACAATCAGCAGTTCGCGTTTGCCTACGTGATCGATACGCGAAAAATGGAAGTCGTCCTGAGAGAGGAGAACCTCTTCCTCAATAACGCCGCAACGAGGAAAGGCACCTGGTTTCCCGATGACGAACTCGAAGCACTGATTTCAACGTCCAGGCGCGGCATCGAATCGCAGCGCCTCTGGCTGCTCGACTCGACCTTCACTCGTGCAGCGAACGTCGATGACATTGGCGAACAGGCGCAAAGCGGCTATTTCAGCCACTCCATCGAAGAACGCACCCACAGCGGCGCCTTCAACCGGCATGAATACGACGATCTGATCGACAAGGTTGCCCAGGCAGGCAAGCCGATACTGAGACTGGATCAGGGCAAGGAGTGGTTCGCCAACGACATTGTCTGGCCCGAATAACCGGGCCGGCCGAGTTTCAAGCGAACAACTCGCCCTGCAACTCGTCGAGCAGCGCCTGGATCGCATCCAGTCGCTGCTGCGGATCATCGAGTTGCAGCAGATCGATCTTGTCCTCTTCGGCAAATGGCAACAGATACGCCAGCTGATTGGCCAGGGATTGCTGCCCCGCCGCTTCGATGCCCATGTTCAGTGCCTCGACCATCGGGTGCTCGGCGAGGGCCTTGAGCAGCGCAACCAGATCAGCGTCCTCATCCTGCAACGGCTGCTCGGGTTCTTCGTCCAGCCACTCGACCTCGGCCACGATCAGTTGATCACGTTGCACGTCGGTGCGCTGCACGATGAAGCGGCGCCCACCCTGCACCCGAATGCCCAGCAATCCGTTGTTCTGCTGCTGAAAATCAGTGATGCGCGCTTCGCAGCCGACCATGGCGAAACCTTCCGGCGCGACGCCGACTTCGCTGCCTTCCAGGATGCACACCACGCCGAACCCGCCGCCCTGTTTCATGCAGCGGCCGATCATGTCCAGGTAGCGCGCCTCGAAGATCTGCAAATCCAGATTGCAGCCGGGAAACAGCACCGTGTTCAGCGGAAAAAGCGGCAGACTCATAGACATTTCCTTACACCACCATCGACACCGCCAACGGCAGGAACACCGCCGTGGCCACGCCCATCAGACTCATCGCCAGCGCCGCGAAGGCGCCGCACTCATCGCTTTCCTGCAAAGCCACCGATGTGCCGACCGCATGCGCCGTCATACCCAGCGCCATACCCCGCGCCTCCGGGCTGTGCACGCCGAGACGAGTCAGCAACGCCGGGCCGAAGATCGCGCCGATCACCCCGGTGATCAACACAAACACTGCGGCCAGCGCCGCGACGCCACCGATCTGCTCGGCCACCAGCATGGCGATCGGCGAGGTCACCGACTTGGGCGCCATGGTCATCAGGATCATATGATCGGCACCGAACCACCAGCCCAGCGCCACACCCATGCCCGTGGCGACCACGCCGCCTATCACCAGCGTAGTAAAAATCGGCCAGAACAATTGGCGGATGCGTCGCAGATTCAGATACAGCGGCACCGCCAGCGCCACGGTTGCCGGGCCCAGCAGAATGCTGAGGATCTCGGTGCTCTTGCGGTACTCGGCGTAAGTCAGCCCGCAGCCGACCAGCACGCCGATCACCAGCAGCATCGAGACCAGCACCGGTTGCAGGAAAATCCAGCGGGTTTTCTCGAACGCCGCCAGCACCAGTTGATAAGCACCGAGGGTGATGCCGATGCCGAACAGGGGATGGTGAATCACCGAAGCCCAGGCACCTTGCCAGTCGAACAGCATCAGGACTCCTCCGAATGCGGCGCGTGACGCTTGACCAGGCGCTGCATCAGCACCCCGGCGAAGGCCATCGACAGAATCAGCGACACCACCAACGCCCCGACGATGGCCCAGAAATCCGCGGCAATCGCCGTGGCATACACCATCACGCCCACCGCCGGCGGCACCAGCAGCAACGGCAGATAACGCAACAGGCTACCAGCGGCGAGGTTCAGCGGTTCGCCGACTTCACCACGTACGATCAGGAATACCAGCAACAGCAAAAGGCCGATGATCGGCCCCGGCAGCACCGGCAACAGCAAATGATTGAGGGCCGTGCCGAGCAATTGAAACAGCACCAGCCACGTCAGGCCGCGTAGCAACATCCGTCATCTCCGTCTTACTTTCCAACCCGCAAGTCGTCGGCATTATAAGCACGCCTGCGCTATGGATCGGCATTCGCCAAAAGCATGGTCGGTTGACCTGAGCAAATCGCCATGATGATCTACAGTGGTTCGCAGGGCGGTCAAATCCCCCACCTGAAAAACTATAAAACCGATGAACCCAAGGAGAGTCTCAATGCCCTATGTTCCAGTTGCAGAGCTCAAAGATTATGTCGGCAAGGAACTCGGACGTTCCGAATGGCTCACCATCGATCAGGAGCGCATCAACCTGTTCGCCGAAGCCACCGGGGATTACCAGTTCATCCATGTCGACCCGGTCAAAGCCGCGCAAACGCCATTTGGCAGCACCATTGCACACGGTTTCCTGTCGTTGTCGCTGATCCCCAAACTGATGGAAGACATCCTGATCCTGCCGCAAGGCGTGAAGATGGTGGTCAACTACGGCCTGGACAGCGTGCGTTTCATCCAGCCGGTCAAGGTCAATTCCAAAGTTCGGCTCAAGGTCGACCTCGGTGAAGTGACCGAGAAAAAACCTGGCCAGTGGCTGCTCAAGGCCACCGCTACCCTGGAGATCGAAGGCTCGGACAAACCGGCCTACATCGCCGAACCGCTGTCGCTCTGCTTCGTTTAAGCGTCTGGATGCGAAGCGGCTCACGCTGTTTCGCATCCGCTCCTCCCTGCCGGCTGTATAAGGTCACATAGCTGCGGCATACTCGGTCGCCTAATTGCCCGGATCCCGCTATGCGCTCATTCGCCCCTCTTGCTCCCCTTGCCTTGACCCTGTTGCTGGCCGCGTGTGGCGACGGCGAATCGCTGTTGCCGCCGGATGCGCGCCTGCCCGACGGCGGCCGCTATCGCGGTGAACTGGTCGATGGCTTGCTGCAAGGCCAGGGCCGGGTCGACTACCCCAACGGCAGCTGGTACGCCGGGGCGTTCGACAAGGGGCAATGGCATGGCCAGGGCGAATGGCACGGCAGCAATGGCGAGGTCTATCGCGGCAACTTCCAGCAAGGCCTGTTCGACGGCCAGGGTACGCTGACCACCACGGCCGGCAGCTACACCGGCGGTTTCAAGCTGGGCCGGCGCGACGGCGAAGGCACCCTCAAAGAAAACGCGATGACCTATCGCGGCGAATTCAAGGCCGACCAGTATTCCGGGCTCGGTCGCCTCGAGCTGGACGATGGCAGCTCCTATCAGGGCCAGTTCGCCCACGGCAAACCCAACGGCGAAGGCCAGCGCGGCGATGCCAGCGGCAATCAGTTCACCGGCCACTTCGTCAACGGCCAGCTCGAAGGCAACGGCACCTTCAACAGTGCCGACGGCGACATCTACGTCGGCGGCTTCAAGAACAATCAACTGCACGGCAAGGGCCGCTACGAAAACGCCGATGGCGACGTCTGGCTCGGGCAGTTCAAGGAAGGCGCGCTGACCGGCAAGGGCGAACTGATCGGCGCCGATGGCAGCCACTACATCGGCTATTTCAACGACTGGCGCTTCAGCGGTCAGGGCCGGCTGAACCTGTCCGATGGAAGTTTCTACGTCGGCGGATTCGACAGCGACAGCTATTCCGGACGCGGCACCCTGGTGCTCACCGATGGCAGCGTGCTCAGCGGCACCTGGATCAACGGCCAGCGGGTACGCGATGCCGACGGCAAGTTGCTGCCGGACACCCTCGAACTCGGCCTGCTGGCCCAGGGTCGCCTGCTCGATGAAGCGCTGGCCAATGTGCCGGCCTCGACCCCGGCGGTGGAGCTGTACACCCTGACCCTCGGCGGCGACGGCAAGCAGAGCGTGTTCCTGCGCGAGTCCGATTACGTGGCCAACATGCTCACCAGCCGCTTTGGCGCGTTTGGCCAGATTCGTCTGGTCAACCATCGCGACCACCTCGGCGACCGACCGATGGCCACCCGCGAAAACCTGCGCCGCGCAGCCCTGACCCTGGCCGAACGCAGCGGCCCGGAAGACCTGGTGTTCATCTACCTGACCAGCCACGGCACTGCCGAGCACGAACTGGTGCTCGATCAGCCACGCATGGAACTGGCCGACCTGCCCGCCGACGAACTCGCCGCCGTGCTCGCGCCGCTGAAGAACCGCGACAAGATCATCGTCATCTCCTCGTGCTATTCCGGGGGCTTCATTCCTGCGCTGAAGGATGAGCGCACGCTGATCATGACCGCCTCGCGCGCCGACCGCGTGTCGTTCGGCTGCTCCGAGGAGGCCAACTTCACCTACTTCGGCGATGCGCTGTTTGCCCAGGCGCTGAACCAGACCGACGACCTGGAACAAGCCTTCAAGCTGGCGAAGGCCACCGTCGCCGAGCGCGAACTGGCGGACAACTTCGAAGCCTCTGAACCGCAGATCTGGGCGCCGAAGACCGTGCTGGCGCACTGGCAACTGCTGCGTAAACAGCAAGCGAGAAAAGCATTGCAAAGTGCTGCGTTGAACGACGGAGCGACAAAGAGCAACTAAGCTGAACAGTATCAAGGGAGAGACACTATGTACTTGACGCCTCAGCATGTCTTGCTTGCCGGAGCCACCGGATTGACCGGTGAACATCTGCTCGACCGTCTGCTCAACGAGCCGACGATCAGCCGCGTCCTTGCCCCTTCACGCCGGCCGCTGGCCGAACATCCGCATCTGGAAAACCCGGTCGGCGATCCGCAGACTTTCCTGCCACAACTGGCCGGTCGGGTCGACATCGCCTATTGCTGCCTCGGCACCACGATCAAACAGGCCGGCTCCGAAGAAGCATTTCGCGCCGTGGATCTGGACATGGTCGTAGCCTTCGCCAAGCGCGCCCGGGAAATGGGCGCACGGCACCTGATCGTGATCAGTGCCCTGGGAGCGGATCGCCGATCCTCGGTGTTCTACAACCGGGTCAAAGGCGAAATGGAATACGCGTTGCGAGCGCAGGACTGGCCGCAACTGACCATCTGCCGGCCATCGCTGCTGCTCGGCGAACGCAGCGAGCCGCGCCTGGGCGAACAGCTCGCCGCGCCGTTTTCGAAATTGATTCCCGGCAAGTACCGTGGCATCGAAGCCTGCCAGCTGGCCCGTGCCATGTGGCGCCTGGCGCTGGAGGAGCAGGATGGCGTGCGGATCGTCGAGTCGGATGAGCTGAGAAAACTCGGCAAATAAGTTCACTCGTCACAGCGGTTCAACGCGGATCCGGACAGCCATTTCCAATATTGGTCCGAACGTCTCGCGTTGAACTGCCCCCCATTGAAGTGCACTGAAACGCATCAATCACCGCGTCATACCTATCTACCACACCCCACTTCCCTTCCATGGATAACGTGCCCTTCCCCGGCGCACCTGCTTCTGTGGCCATCCCGTCACGGGACGGCCTTGCACGTCAGGCAATCAATGAAAGGACTCCTGCATGAGACCCAAAAATCCATTACCGAAAGGTACCGGTACACCTCACAACATCCCCGACTCAGCACCGCATTTATCCACACCGCGCGTTGAGCTTCCGGGTTTGATCCGATCCGGTGAATCTCCCCACCACAAACCCGACCCGCAGCTGTCGACACTATCGCCCTCAAGCAACTCGTTACCCACGGTACGGATCCAGGACTTGATTCCCACGATCAATGACGCAGAGAGCACTCCATCCAGCCACCAGCACTCGACCGATTCAATCCGCCAATACGAACTGCCGCCACAGACGCGAACACTTTTGCCCGGCGCCAATACCGAAGGGTTGCGGGTCCACAGGGGACGCATTTATGCCGAAGTGCAATACACCAAGACCGCTACGGTCTTGGTGGGCTGGGACGAAGGCGCGGGAACCTACCGGGCCAAGCTTCCACAGGAAATGCACCCCTCTGGCCCTGCCCTGCGATTCGACCCGCAAACCAACACCTGGCGAGTCGGCGAGCCAGCCGACAGCGGTGATCTGATCCGGTCCGTGATGCACCGCCAGGCAGACAGCCCGGCACAGAAACTCGTGCCCCAGGCGCATCCGGATACGGCTGCGGTTTATATCGACACCCGGCACTACGTGTGGGACACCGTCGTCAAACACCATGGCTATGTGGTCATGCACCGGAAGATGCGCCTGGACGACTCCGCCGGACCTCTGTCGCATCATGCCTTCAGGGACGATAACGGATCCTTTGTCAGTGTTGAGCCACCTGCTCATCCCATCGATCAGCCAGCCGAACTGCTGCCCGCCTGGACTGACCGCGACATCTGGAATCTCTACGGCCTGCAAGGCACCGAAATCACCCGTTTTCGCACCGAAGCCCACCGCTCCGGCGGGAAACCTCAGTGGGCCAGAGTCCGGACAGACCGGATGGAAAACGCCTATCTGTTTGACGAACTTCGCCGCTGGCTGGGACCGGACATGGACCGCGACATGTTCAACCGTCTTCTGGAACATCAGAAACGCACACCCGCCGAGTGGGTGAAACACCTCGAATCGGTCTCCCTGCACCGAGACACCTCACCCCCTCAAACTCCGTCGCCGCCCGGGTCGACACCCAAAACACCCGAGCTGCCATCACCTTCGCCACGCCAGCCAACACCCGGTATTTCCGAGACAGAGAACAGCATTACACCAACGTACGGGGACCAGCGTTACTACACCTGGGATCTCGACCAGTCGAGTTTTCACGGCTACGTCCAGATGCAGCGCAAATCTGGCCTGGATGACAGTCACGGACCGCTCACTCAACTGGCGTTTCGCGAAGGTGCCAGACTGACTGTCGTCAGACCCACTGATTATTCGATCTACCAAGCAAGCGTTCTACGCCCCTTCTGGCGAGACATCGATATCTGGAATCTTTACAGGATCGAGGGGCCGGATATTGTGCGCTTTCGTCGGGACGTCGCGCTCCACCAGAAACCACCCGGCTGGGTCAAACAACGGGAATATCCTTCACAGCGTGAACAACTGATCGACTACCTGCGGCTGTGGACCAACCCTGATTCGCCCCTCAAGTCACGAGAGCAAATCCTCGCCCGATTCCAGCCCTACAATCTTTCCGTCCAGCAACTGGCGCGATTGTGCAAGGAGCTGTCACCAACAGGGCAGTTCAAGAATCTGATCAATGATGAGGTGCCTGGGTGGGTCAGGACTCATCAAGAGCGCACCCGTCTGGTCAGCAACGAAAGACTGTTCGAACCGTTTTTGCCGGAAATCGATGCGGAAATCATCCAGCTCAGAAATCAGGGAGAAGGCACCAGCCTGCTGAAGGCCAGCCTGACCACCCCCTTCTTTCAAGAGCTGTTGCGCCTCTGCGGTTTTAAACGCAACAAACACAACTATCTGTACAGGACCGACATTCCCGCTGTGTTCAAAGTGGATGATCGGACACCTTTCGAAATTGCCCAGGCCGCTGCCATGGTTCCACAAGTGCTACCGGCCACGGGCGCCACGAGCGAAATACCGGTCAGTGCGATGTTCAGCCTCAAGACCGCCATGGACTTTGCGAATGAAGGCAAGGGTGTCACAGGCAACGAGTCGCGCCAGACAATCAGCGGCACCTCGACGCCCAACGCTCAGCGCATCCTGTTTTGCTACCTGCTCGATACCCGCAATGTGGAGGTGGTGGCGGGTCAGGATAATCGCGCCTACAACTCAGCGCGGCTCGAACGAACCCCCAAGGATGGCAAAACGTGGTTCCCGAGCATGAAGATGGAGGGCCATGTTTCTATGTCGCCTATCGGCTTCACATCGAGGCGCGTCTGGTTGGTCAACTCCGGCATGACCCGAGCGGCGACAGTGGAAGATATCCATTTGCAGGCGCTCGCCAAGGCCACCGGTTCGAATCAGAACCCTGCTGACGCCATCAAGGCCCACACACGAACAGGAGAATCGAACCGGGTCGAATATGACGAGTTGATCGATGAAGTGGCGAAGGCCGGCAAACGCGTCATCGAGCTGCCCGCCGGACAGGAGATTTTCTCCGACGACATCGTCTTTCCGCCCGAAACCATCACGCTGTAGGCGGAGCAACGGCTCGACTTTCTGTGGTCGAGCCACTGTTTTTCATAACCCGCCCGTTGCCTGGAACCCAACACCGATCACCGTCAGCAACGACAACGGCAACAGCAGCGTATCGAGCAATGCGCTGGCCGGCAGATCCACACCGGGATAGCTCGGTGCCTCGGCCCCGAATCGATCCATCGCGCAACATCCGCCATTCATCGCATACAGATCCAGCCGCGTGCCGGAATACACCACCGGCGCGCCGGGCTTGGCGGCATCGAGCGTGCGCGCCGTGGCGCAGCCGTTCAGTTGCAGTGCCAGCGCCATCAGCAGCACAGCCGCCAGCAGCTTATTCATCGCTGCTCAGATGATGTTCGCCCCAACGCGGCAGCATGTCCTGGGGAATGCCCAGCAGATTGAGAATCCGCGCCACCACGAAATCGATCAGGTCATCGATGGTCTGCGGCTGGTGATAGAAGCCCGGCGAGGCCGGCAGGATGGTCACGCCCATGTTCGACAGCTTGAGCATGTGCTCCAGGTGAATGCTCGAGTACGGCGCTTCGCGCGGCACCAGAATCAACTGGCGACGCTCCTTCAAGGTGACGTCCGCCGCCCGTTCGATCAGGTTGTTGCAGGCGCCGGTGGCGATGGCCGACAAGGTGCCGGTCGAGCACGGCACCACCACCATGGCGGCCGGGGCGCCGGAGCCCGAGGCCACCGGCGACATCCAGTCTTCCTTGCCATACACGCGGATCTGCCCGGCGGACGCGCCGGTGTATTCGGTGAGGAATGCCTGCATCATTTGCGGCTTGGCCGGCAGCGATACGTCCGTCTCGGTGGCCATCACCAGTTGCGCGGCCTTGGAGATCAGGAAGTGCACCTCGCGATCCTCGCGCACCAGGCAATCCAGCAGGCGCAAGCCGTACTGGGCGCCGGACGCACCGGTCATCGCCAGCGTGATGCGTTCCGGGCCATTGCTCGTCAGACGAGTGTTCATTTCAGCGCCTCGGCGAGTTTGCCGTGCAGGCCGCCGAAGCCGCCGTTGCTCATGATCACTACATGAGTGCCGGGCTGGGCCTGGCTCTTCACGCGTTCGATGATGCCTTCCAGCGAATCGCTGACAATCGATGGCACCGTGCACAACGCGGCAGTGCCTGCCAGATCCCAACCGAGGTTGGCCGGGGCGTACCAGATCACTTGATCGGCATCGACCACGCTGTCCGGCAGACCGTCACGGTGCGCGCCAAGCTTCATCGAATTGGAGCGCGGTTCGATGATCGCGATCAGCGGCGCATCGCCAATGCGTTTGCGCAGGCCGTCGAGGGTGGTGGCAATTGCAGTCGGGTGGTGGGCGAAGTCGTCGTAGATGGTGATGCCGCGTACTTCCGCGACTTTTTCCATCCGCCGTTTGACGCTCTTGAATGCGCTCAACCCGGCGATGCCCATCGACGGTACAACACCGACGTGACGCGCCGCCGCCAGAGTGGCCAAGGCGTTGGCAACGTTGTGCTGACCGGTCAATTCCCACTCGACCACGCCTTGGGACACGCCTTCGAACATCACTTCGAATGCCGAGCCGTCATCTTTGAGCAGTTTGACCTGCCACTGACCGCCGGCTCCGGTGGTTTGCACCGGGGTCCAGCAGCCCATCTCGATCACGCGCTGCAAGGCCGGTTCGGTGGTCGGATGGATCACCAGACCTTCACTCGGAATCGTGCGCACCAAGTGGTGGAATTGCCGCTCGATGGCTGGAAGATCCGGGAAGATGTCAGCGTGATCGAACTCAAGGTTGTTGAGGATCGCGGTGCGCGGACGGTAGTGGACAAACTTAGAACGCTTGTCGAAGAACGCGCTGTCGTACTCGTCGGCCTCGATCACGAAGAACGGCGTGCCACCCAGACGCGCCGACACCGAGAAATTCTGCGGCACGCCACCGATCAGGAAGCCCGGACTCATGCCGGCATGTTCCAGCACCCAGGCGAGCATGCTGCTGGTGGTGGTCTTGCCGTGCGTTCCGGCAACCGCCAGCACCCAGCGACCTTGCAGCACATGGTCGGCCAGCCACTGCGGGCCGGAAACATACGGCAGGCCTTTGTTCAACACATATTCCACTGCCGGATTGCCGCGGGACATGGCGTTACCGATCACCACCAGATCCGGTGCCGGATCGAGCTGCGCCGGATCGTACCCCTGGGTCAGCTGAATGCCCTGGGCTTCGAGCTGGGTGCTCATCGGCGGATAGACGTTGGCATCGGAGCCGGTCACGTGATGGCCCAGCTCTTTGGCCAGAACCGCCATCGAGCCCATGAAAGTCCCGCAGATACCCAGAATATGAATGTGCATAGTCGACCTCGTAAAACATGGCCGCAGGGTAGCCCAGGCAGGGGAAAACCGCATCCTCGTTTTCAGGGGGTCAGGCGCTGCGGGCGATTCCGTGTTTGCGCAGCTTTCTATAAAGGGTGTTGCGACTGACGCCAAGCTGCTCGGCCGTGTGGGTCATGTGCCAGCGCGTGTGTTCCAAAGCATTGAGCAACGCCAGCCGTTCGGCATCCTCCAGCGGCTGTCCGGACGATGCCTCATCGACTTTGACCAACAGCGGCTGCACTTGCCGGAACATCGCAGGCAGATCATCCAGCCCGATCCGCCCTTCATCGCACAACGCCGCCAGCGTGCGCAGCACATTGCGCATCTGCCGCACGTTGCCCGGCCAGTTGAACCCGAGCAGCGCCTGACGCGCCGGCTCGTCGATCAGGATCGCTTCCCCGCCCGCCTCTTCGGCCAGCAGGAAATCCAGCAGCTGCGACTTGTCACTGCGCTCGCGCAACGGCGGCAGCGCCACTTCCAGCCCGTTGAGCCGGTAGTAAAGGTCTTCCCGGAAACTGCCGTCGCCAACCCGCTCCAGCAGATTGCGGTGGGTGGCGCTGATGATCCGCACGTTGACCGCCTCCGGCTCGCCGCCGATCGGCACCACTTGCCGGTCTTCCAGCACTCGCAGCAGACGGGTCTGCAAGGCCAGCGGCATGTCGCCGATTTCATCGAGGAACAGCGTGCCGCCATCGGCCTGCTGCAACTTGCCGCGCATGCCGTCCTTACGCGCGCCGGTGAAGCTGCCGCCGCGATAACCGAACAGCTCGCTCTCGATCAGGCTCTCGGGAATTGCCGCGCAGTTGAGGGCGACGAAGGCTTTGCCGGCGCGTTGACTGGTGCTGTGCACAGCCTTGGCGAACGCTTCCTTGCCGGAGCCGGTTTCGCCATTGATCAGCAGTGGAACGTCACGCTCGAACACCCGCAAGGCCTTGCGGAAATCCGTCTGCAACGCAGCGTCGCCCAGACAAATGCCCGCAAGACGCGGCACTTCGACAGGCGCAGGAACCGGTGCTACCGGCAGCGGCCGACGTGTTTCGCCGCGCAGCACCGCAAACAGATGCCGTCCGTCCCGGGTGCGCAGCGGCCAACTGGCGCTGGCATTGGCACTCGCACGCCCCAGCAACTCATCAAGTGAACAGTCGAAAAACGCCTCCACCGGTTTGCCGAGCAAGCCGCCACGAATGTGCCCGAGCAGGTTCAGTGCGCTCTGATTGACCGCACTGATCCGCCCTTCCCCGTCAAACGCCAGCAGCCCTTCGCTGAACAGCCCGACGGACTCGGCCTGGAGATGGAAACGCAGCAACCATTGGTTATCGAAACAGCGCAGGAAGTAGCAGCTCTCGATCATCTTCGCCGACAGATTGACCAGCGCCATGGTGTGGAACTGGCTCTGGCGCGAGACGTCATGGCGCGCGGAGGAAACATCGAGCACCGCCAGCAGTTCGCCGTGCGGGTCGAACACCGGGCTTGCCGAGCAGGTCAGGCCGGTGTGGCGGCCGCGAAAGTGTTCGTCTTGATGAATCGTCAGGGCCTGACGCTCGACAAGGCAGGTGCCGATGCCATTGGTGCCCTCGCAGGCCTCGCTCCAGTCGGAACCCAGCCACAGGCCGGCGCGTTCGAAGATCTTGCGTTCGGCGGGAGCGGTGACGCAGTTGAGGATCACCCCGCGCGCGTCGGTCAGCAGTACCGCGTGGCCGGCGCCGGAGAGTTGTTGATGCAGGCTGCTCATTTCATTGCCGGCGATCTGCAACACCTGTTGCAGCCGTTCGCGGCTTTCGAGAACGCGGCCGTGTTCGAGCACGGTCGGCGCCATGGTCAGGGCCGGGTCGAGGTGATAGTCCTCAAGACAACGCAGCCACGAGCGGGCAATCGACGGGTCGGCACCGGGGCCATGCAGGTGCGGCTTGCCCTGGGTGACGGTGAGAACCTGTTGGGCATGGCGACTCAAATGGTTGTCGTGCATTTCTTATTATTCTCCCCGAGGCTCATCGGCCCATGCGTGAAGTGGTGCCCAGCATCCTCCAGCCAACCGGTCTTTGCAATGCTGGCAAGACCGCCCGGTCACAGGTTGTGCCAGAAGCGGTACAAACTGTCATCCCAGCTGTACCGATACCGTCACAGACGCTTGCCACTTGTCCGACAAAAATCACGCAAGGCCTTGATTTACCTGACCTGCACGGCAGTGGCCCGACCTTTGCTCTACGCTTATAGCAAGCGCTCATGCGCGTCTCTCTGATAAGTACAACAGCCAAGGAGAACATCATGCGTTACGCTCACCCCGGTACTGAAGGCGCCAAAGTCTCGTTCAAGAGCAAGTACGGTAACTACATCGGCGGCGAGTTCGTCGCGCCTGTCAAAGGTCAGTACTTCACCAACACCTCGCCAGTAAATGGCCAGCCAATTGCCGAATTCCCGCGCTCCACGGCCGAAGACATCGAAAAAGCCCTGGACGCCGCCCACGCCGCTGCCGATGCCTGGGGTTCCACTTCCGCCCAGGCGCGTTCGCTGATCCTGCTGAAAATCGCCGACCGCATCGAACAGAACCTCGAAACCCTGGCGATCACCGAAACCTGGGACAACGGCAAAGCCATCCGCGAAACCCTCAACGCCGACATCCCGCTGGCTGCCGACCACTTCCGCTATTTCGCCGGGTGCCTGCGCGCCCAGGAAGGCAGCGCCGCCGAGATCGACGGCAACACCGTCGCTTATCACATCCATGAACCACTGGGCGTGGTCGGCCAGATCATCCCGTGGAACTTCCCGATCCTGATGGCCGCATGGAAACTCGCCCCGGCCCTGGCCGCCGGCAACTGCGTGGTGCTCAAGCCTGCCGAGCAAACCCCGCTGGGCATCAGCGTGCTGCTGGAACTGATCGGCGACCTGCTGCCGCCGGGCGTGCTCAACGTGGTGCAAGGGTTCGGCAAAGAAGCCGGCGAAGCCCTGGCCACCAGCAAACGCATCGCCAAGATCGCCTTCACCGGCTCGACCCCGGTCGGCTCGCACATCATGAAATGCGCCGCCGAAAACATCATTCCGTCCACCGTGGAACTGGGCGGCAAGTCGCCGAACATCTTCTTCGAAGACATCATGCAGGCCGAGCCAAGCTTCATCGAAAAAGCCGCCGAAGGCCTGGTGCTGGCGTTCTTCAACCAGGGCGAAGTCTGCACCTGCCCGTCCCGCGCACTGGTTCAGGAGTCGATCTATCCGCAGTTCATGGAAGCGGTGATGAAGAAAGTCAGCCAGATCAAACGTGGCGACCCGCTCGACACCGACACCATGGTCGGCGCTCAGGCGTCCGAGCAGCAATTCGACAAGATCCTTTCGTACCTGGAAATCGCCAAGGGCGAAGGTGCCGAACTGCTGACCGGCGGCAAGGTGGAAAAACTCGAAGGCAACCTGGCTTCCGGTTATTACATCCAGCCGACCCTGCTCAAGGGCACCAACAAAATGCGCGTGTTCCAGGAAGAAATCTTCGGCCCGGTGGTGAGCATCACCACCTTCAAGGACGAAGCCGAAGCCCTGGCGATTGCCAACGACACCGAGTTCGGCCTCGGTGCCGGCCTCTGGACCCGCGACATCAACCGCGCCTATCGCATGGGCCGCGCCATCAAGGCCGGTCGCGTGTGGACCAACTGCTACCACCTGTACCCGGCGCATGCCGCGTTCGGTGGGTACAAGAAATCCGGCGTCGGCCGTGAAACCCACAAGATGATGCTCGACCACTACCAGCAGACCAAAAACCTGCTGGTGAGCTACGACATCAATCCGCTGGGCTTCTTCTAAAAAACCGGGCGACACCGAACTATCGGTGTCGCCCTTTTCATCCCGATGACAATCCCTGGCCTGGCCGCTCTGGCACGGGCCTTGCGTACCCGTCATTCAGGATTTGCGTGAACACCGCCGCTGCGTGAACAGCATCCACCCACTCAACCGCTGCACCCGAAAGTCCAACAGATCGAACAATAAAAAAGACAGAGAGGACTTATGACTTCCACCACACAGCTCAAACCCACACTCGGCACCCTGCACCTCTGGGGCATTGCCGTCGGCCTGGTGATTTCCGGCGAATACTTCGGCTGGAGTTACGGCTGGGGCACGGCGGGAACCCTGGGTTTCCTGGTCACGGCCCTGATGGTCGCGACCATGTACACCTGCTTCATCTTCAGTTTCACCGAACTGACCACCGCGATTCCCCACGCGGGCGGGCCGTTCGCCTACAGCCGCCGGGCGTTCGGCGAGAAAGGCGGATTGATCGCCGGCATCGCCACGCTGATCGAATTCGTGTTCGCCCCGCCGGCCATCGCCATGGCCATCGGCGCCTATCTGAATGTGCAATATCCGGGGCTCGACCCCAAACTCGCAGCGGTCGGCGCGTATTTCGTGTTCATGACCCTGAACATCCTTGGCGTGAGCATCGCCGCGACCTTCGAACTGGTCGTTACCGTGCTCGCCGTCGCCGAACTGCTTGTGTTCATGGGCGTGGTCGCGCCGGGCTTCAGCTTCAGCAATTTCGTGCTGAACGGCTGGTCGGGCGCCAACGAGTTCACGATGGGCTCGATTCCGGGCATTTTCGCGGCGATTCCCTTCGCGATCTGGTTCTTCCTCGCCATCGAAGGCGCGGCCATGGCGGCCGAGGAAGCCAAGGACCCGAAACGCACCATTCCAAGAGCCTACGTCAGCGGCATCCTGACTTTGGTGTTCCTCGCTATCGGTGTGATGGTGATGGCCGGCGGCGTCGGCGACTGGCGCCAACTGTCGAACATCAACGACCCGCTGCCGCAGGCGATGAAAGCGGTAGTCGGCAACAATTCGACCTGGATGCACATGCTGGTGTGGATCGGCCTGTTCGGGCTGGTGGCGAGTTTCCACGGGATCATCCTCGGCTACTCGCGGCAGTTCTTTGCCCTGGCCCGGGCCGGTTATCTGCCGAAAGGCCTGGCCAAACTCTCGCGTTTCCAGACCCCGCACCGGGCGATTCTGGCCGGCGGCGTGATCGGCATCGCGGCGATCTACAGCGACGGTCTGGTCAATCTGCAAGGCATGACCCTGACGGCGGCGATGATCACCATGTCGGTGTTCGGCGCCATCGTGATGTACATCATCAGCATGCTCAGCCTGTTCAAACTGCGCAAAACCGAGCCGAACCTGGAGCGCACCTTCCGCGCACCGGGCTATCCGGTGGTGCCGGCCATCGCGCTGTTCCTCGCGGTGGTGTGCCTGGTGGCGATGGCCTGGTTCAACACGCTCATCGGTTGCGTGTTCCTTGGTTTCATGGCTGCTGGTTACCTGTACTTCCAGCTGACCGCCAAGCAACGATCCGAGGCACCGGCAGACGCTATGCTCGAAGGTATATGAGTTGCACCGGCACCGCGCCTTTCGCCCGGTGCCCGCTATATAGAAGTGCATAAAGATCCAATGTGGGAGCGGGCTTGCTCGCGAATACGGTGTGTCATTCAACAATGATGTCGCCTGACACGACGCCTTCGCGAGCAAGCTCGCTCCCACAGGGGATCGAGTTATCCACAGAATCAGGAGGAACGCGCCCCATGGCCGCATTTGCCCATACCGTCGGCGCCCAGACCTATCGCTTCGACAGCCTCAAGGACGTGATGGCCAAGGCCAGCCCCGCGCGTTCAGGGGATTTTCTGGCCGGCGTCGCCGCGATCAACGATGGTGAGCGAGTGGCCGCGCAAATGGCGCTGGCCGACATCCCGCTCACGCACTTCCTGCAGGAAGCGCTGATTCCCTACGAATCCGATGAAGTCACCCGCCTGATCATCGACAGCCATGACAAGCAGGCCTTCGCAGTCGTCAGCCATCTCACGGTTGGCGGCTTTCGCGATTGGCTGTTGAGCGAAGCGGCCGATGAATCCAGCCTGCGCGCCCTCGCTCCGGGCCTGACACCGGAAATGGTCGCCGCCGTGTCGAAAATCATGCGCGTGCAGGATCTGGTGCTGGTGGCGCAGAAAATCCGCGTGATCACAAAATTTCGCGGCACCCTCGGCCTGCGTGGACGGTTATCCACAAGGCTGCAACCCAATCACCCGACCGACGAACCGTCCGGCATCGCCGCGAGCATTCTCGACGGCCTGCTGTACGGCAACGGCGACGCGATGATCGGCATCAACCCGGCCACCGACAGCATCGCCTCGATCTGCGCGATGCTGGAGATGCTCGACGCGATCATCCAGCGCTACGACATTCCGACCCAGGCCTGCGTCCTGACCCACGTCACCACCTCTATAGAAGCGATCAACCGTGGCGTGCCGCTGGATCTGGTGTTCCAGTCGATTGCCGGCACCGAAGCGGCCAACGCCAGTTTCGGCATCAATCTGAACGTGTTGCAGGAAGGTTATGAAGCGGGCCTGAGCCTCAATCGCGGCACGCTCGGACAAAACCTGATGTATTTCGAGACCGGCCAAGGCAGTGCGCTGTCAGCCAACGCCCACCACGGCGTCGATCAACAGACCTGCGAGACCCGGGCCTACGCCGTGGCGCGGCATTTCAAGCCGTTTCTGGTGAACACCGTCGTAGGATTCATCGGCCCGGAATACCTCTACAACGGCAAACAGATCATCCGCGCCGGCCTCGAAGACCACTTCTGCGGCAAATTGCTTGGCGTGCCGATGGGCTGCGACATCTGCTACACCAACCACGCCGAGGCCGACCAGGACGACATGGACACCCTGCTGACCCTGCTCGGCGTGGCCGGGATCAATTTCATCATGGGCATCCCCGGCTCCGACGACATCATGCTCAACTACCAGACCACCTCGTTCCACGACGCGCTCTACGCGCGCCAGACCCTGGGCCTGAAACCGGCGCCGGAGTTCGAGCAGTGGCTGGCGAACATGGGCATCTTCACCCAGGCGGACGGCAAGGTCCGCTTCGGCAACAACCTGCCGCCGGCCTTCCGCCAGGCCTTGGCGCAACTGGGATGAGTCAGATGGAAAAACCGCCCGTCGATCCGCAAAACCCGTGGCTGGAGCTGCGCCGTCTGACCCCGGCGCGCATTGCCCTCGGCCGCACCGGCACCAGCCTGCCGACCAGCGCACAGCTGGATTTCCAGTTCGCCCACGCGCAGGCTCGGGACGCCGTGCATTTGCCGTTCGATCACGCCGGGCTCAGCGCCCAACTGACCGAGCGCCAGCGCGACAGTCTGCTGTTGCACAGCGCGGCGGTGGATCGCAACAGCTACCTGCAACGCCCGGATCTCGGGCGCAAATTGAGCGATCAATCGGCGCAAGCCCTGCGCGGTTATGCCCAAGCGCATCCGGGCGGCGTGGATCTGGTGATTGTCGTGGCGGATGGTCTCTCGGCGCTGGCGGTCCATCGGCATACCCTGCCGTTTCTCACCCGCCTGGAAGAACAGATGAGCGCCGACGAATGGTCGACAGCGCCTGTAGTGCTGGTGGAGCAGGGCCGAGTGGCGATCGGTGATGAAATCGGCCAGTTACTGGGCGCCAAAATGGTCGTGATGCTGATTGGAGAGCGCCCGGGCCTCAGTTCGCCGGACAGCCTGGGTTTATATTTCACCTACAATCCAAAGGTCGGCCTCACGGATGCTTACCGCAATTGCATCTCCAACGTGCGGCTGGAAGGGCTCAGTTACGGCATGGCGGCGCATCGCTTGCTGTACCTGATGCGCGAAGCCTGTCGGCGACAGCTGTCGGGCGTCAATCTGAAGGACGAAGCGCAGGTTCAGACGCTGGAATCGGAAGCCGGTGCAGACATGAAGAGTAATTTCCTACTCGATCCGCCCCCAGCCTGAACCGTTTCCGCATTGCCTTTCTGCGCCGGTTTGAGGCAGGATCGACGCACGGCCGCCCAAGGTTTCCCGATGCCGTCAGCCCCACGTGAAGACAGCCACTTGAAGGACGAGACCTACCATGCGGATTATCCAAGCGACCCTCGAACACCTGGATTTGCTGACCCCGTTGTTCGTTAAGTACCGCGAGTTTTACGGCTCCCTGCCCTATCCGGACTCGTCCCGGGCGTTTCTCGAAAAGCGCCTGCGACGCAAGGAATCGGTGATCTACCTGGCCTTGGCCGATGACGACGACAAGAAGCTCATGGGCTTCTGCCAGCTCTACCCGAGCTTTTCCTCCCTGTCGCTCAAACGCGTGTGGATCCTCAACGACATCTACGTCGCCGAGGACGCCCGCCGCCAACTGGTGGCCGACAACCTGATCCGCACCGCCAAGAAAATGGCCAAGGAAACCCAGGCCGTGCGCATGCGCGTCTCCACCAGTGCCGACAACGAAGTGGCGCAGAAAACCTACGAATCCATCGGGTTCAAGGAAGACACCGAGTTCAAGAACTACGTGCTGCCGATCAGCGACGAGCTCTGATCGCGGTCTGACCTGCGGGGAGGGAGCAGACTCCCTCCCCAATAATGAACGCCAACCCGACATTTATTCACACCGACATCCCCCGCTACAAAACCAACGCGCTTTTCACCCCTCAGCCCGTATAATCCCGATCTTTCCGGCTTGTAAGAAAAACTACACCTGCTTGTAGGCTTACACGAAGTCATCCGCACAGGTCTGCCGAGTCAGGCCGTCACCACAGGTGCCTCCATGGATTTCAACCCGCTCGATCTTGTCCTGCATCTCGACGTTTATCTCGACCTGCTGGTGAATAATTACGGGCCATGGATCTACGCCATCCTGTTTCTGGTGATCTTCTGCGAGACCGGTCTGGTGGTGATGCCATTCCTGCCGGGTGACTCCCTGCTGTTCATCGCCGGCGCAGTCGCTGCGGGCGGCGGCATGGACCCGGTCTTGCTGGCGGGCCTGCTGATGCTGGCGGCGATCCTCGGCGACAGCACCAACTACGTGATCGGACGAACGGCGGGTGAAAAACTGTTCAGCAACCCGAACTCGAAAATCTTCCGCCGCGATTACCTGCAACAGACCCACGATTTCTACGACAAGCACGGCGGCAAAACCGTGACCCTGGCGCGCTTCCTGCCGATCATCCGCACCTTTGCACCGTTCGTCGCCGGGGTCGCGAAGATGCCTTACCCGCGCTTCTTCGGTTTCAGCGTGTTCGGCACCGTCCTGTGGGTTGGCGGTCTGGTAACGCTGGGCTACTTCTTCGGCAACGTGCCGTTCATCAAGAAGAACCTGTCGCTGCTGGTGGTCGGCATCATCCTGCTGTCGCTGATTCCGATGATCATCGGCGTGGTTCGCAGCCGTTTCGGCGGCACCAAAGCCCAATCGCACTAAGCCGATGTGGTCGCTGAGCGCCTGGCGCCGCCGGCGCATTCTGGCCAGGCACCCGATTGCCGACGAACTGTGGCAACGGGTGCGCCATCACCTGAGTTTTCTCGATGGCATCAGTGCCGCTGAAGACCAGTGGCTGCGCGAAGCCAGCGTGCTGTTCCTCGAAGACAAACACCTGACCGCCCTGCCCGGTGTCGAGCTGCACCAGGAACAACGCCTGCTGCTCGCCGCCCAGGCACAATTGCCGCTTTTGCATCTCGGCGACCTGAACTGGTATCAGGGTTTCCACGAAATCGTCCTTTACCCCGACGACTTCCTCAGCCCCCAGCGCCATCGCGATGCCAGCGGCGTCGAGCATGAGTGGGACGGCGAACACAGCGGCGAAGCCTGGCAACAAGGGCCGATCATCCTCGCCTGGCCTGGCGTGATGGCCAGTGGTGGCTGGGAAGGCTACAACCTGGTGATCCACGAACTGGCGCACAAACTCGACATGCTCAACGGCGACGCCAACGGCCTGCCACCGCTGCACGCCGACATGCGGGTAAAAGACTGGGCCGAAGTGATGCAGGCGGCCTACGACGACCTCAACCATCAGCTCGACCGCCATCCAGACGCCGAAACCGCCATCGACCCGTATGCCGCCGAGAACCCGGCCGAGTTCTTCGCCGTCACCAGCGAGTACTTCTTCAGCGCTCCGGATCTGCTGCACGAGGCTTATCCACAGGTGTATGCGCAGCTGCAGCTTTTCTATCGCCAGGATCCGTTGGCGCGCCTGAAGCAACTTCAAGCCACCGACCCGGTCTATCAGGCTCACGAGTAAAGGTCTGCACGACTTCCGGTACGTGGCGTCCACGGCAGAATATGCCTATAATCGCCGCCACTTTTTGGTCAATCCGGCCAAGTGTTTTTGGTCAACTAACGGGGGCAACGCCCAATGAGCTACAGCAAGATTCCGGCTGGCAAAGACCTGCCGAACGACATCTACGTCGCGATCGAGATCCCGGCCAACCACGCGCCGATCAAATACGAAATCGACAAAGACAGCGATTGCCTGTTCGTTGACCGTTTCATGGCCACCCCGATGTTCTACCCGGCCAACTACGGTTACATCCCGAACACCCTGGCTGACGACGGTGATCCCCTCGACGTGCTGGTCGTAACCCCTTACCCGGTTGCTCCAGGTTCGGTGATCCGCGCGCGTCCGGTCGGCATCCTGAACATGACCGACGACGGCGGCGGCGATGCCAAAGTCATCGCAGTCCCACACGACAAGCTGTCCCAGCTGTACGTGGACGTGAAGGAATACACCGACCTGCCTGCTCTGCTGATCCAGCAGATCGAGCACTTCTTCGCGAACTACAAAGATCTCGAAAAAGGCAAATGGGTGAAAATCGAAGGCTGGGACGGCGCTGACGCTGCCCGCGCCGCGATCACCAAGTCGGTTGCTGCCTACAAGGGCTAAGCCTCGCGACCTGCGACAGGCTTGAAGAAAACCCCGGTTGATCCGGGGTTTTTTGTGCCTGCCCGATAAGTGCTTAAACAGCCTGTTTATAGCGACCTACAGAAAAGTTTTTGTGTGTGTAATTTCCCACAAGGGCGTCTTACATCCCGTCGCAAAATTTGCCCTGATTTTGAACGCAAGGTTTATTCAAACCGCTCTAGGCCGGCCGTAGACTCGTGTTTATGAGAAAGAACACTAGCGGTCCAAGATTCAAGGCACTCCTGGAAGCTGCGAACATCACCACCACGGGATTCGCAAAGTTCTGGGGCACGGAAGCCCAAAACGTTCATAACTGGTACACCCGGGGCGTACCCGCGTACCGCATGGAAGAAGTCGCGCGCCTGCTGTCCGTCAACAGCAAATGGCTGAAGACCGGCGAAGGCCCGAAAGACGCGCCACAGCTGTACACCGCAGGTGACACGCTGGATGCCCAGGCGATTCAGGGTGTCTATACGGTGCTCGAAACCAACGACATCGAATTGCCGCTCTACAAAGAAACCCCGATCGCCCCCGGCTCCGACAAAACCCATGTCATCAAAGACCCGGAACAAACCATCCGCCTGCCCCGCAGCCATCTCGAAACCCTCGAAATCCGCCACACCGACGCCATCTGCACCCACATGATCGGCAACAGCATGGCCGAGAAAATCGAAGACGGCTCCACCCTCGCCATCGACCGCGGCCTCACCCAGGTGGTGGACGGCGAAATCTACGCCATCGAACACGACGGCATGCTGCGCATCAAATACCTGCACCGCATGCCCGGCAACGCCCTGCGCCTGCGCAGCCACAACAGCGCCGAATACCCGGACGAAATCTTTCGGGCATCGCAAATCGAGGAGCAGAGGATTCATGTATTGGGGTGGGTGTTCTGGTGGTCGACGCTGGGCAAGCGGCGGCCGGTGGTGCCGTTTCTCTGACCCAGCTTCTGTCGTGAGGGGCAGCCGGCCCGGATAGTCGGTACAAATTCGGAATTTTTCCCGGATTGAACGCTCTATCCCGCACTTCGCACTGGGAATCCCCAACAAAACTCAGTATCCTGCGCCCCACATTCGCGCATCGACCCGCCAAGCGGCCCAGATGACGCCTGACGCGGCAGACCACTGTCTGACCAAGTCCCACAGCCGGACGCAAGATCCGGATGTACGTTTTGAAGGCTGGCGCGGTTTACCAAAAATAAACCAAGCCAGTCCCCGAGAAGCCGGCCACAAGCCGGCTTTTTAATGCCTGCTGAAAACCGGCCGGGGGTCGGTTTACGGGCAGAGCGCTGTGCAATGGTGCTTGCACAACTCATCGCATAACAGAGCCCCGCCTGCTGGAAGCGACGGCAACTTAGATTGCTCAAGTCACCCCACAAGGACGTTCAACATTGATGCCCAAAACCATCACTTCAAACATGAAATCAGTTGGCCTGACAGCCGCCTTGTGCCTTTGTCTTTCAGGATGTGTTGGAGCAATCGTATCGCTCCCGGAAAAAACAACCGTCAAGACAGACGCTTACAAAGCGCAAAGCTATCGATCAATCACACCGCAAATCAGCAGAACGGTCACGTCGACGCCTTCACGGGAATGGTGCGGGATAACCGTTTGGGCACTGATCATTCCGGTGCCATTGAAACTACCGGTTTGCACATCGTATTTCGAGCAGTCCTTCGGCAACGACGAGTTCGGAAACGAAGCCGTTCTGCTCGACTCGCAGCAAAAAGTCCCATCCCCTTTCTACGCTTGCGGCCCATTCATGATGTTGGGACCGATCGTTCATGGTTACGAAGGCAATGCGCTTTGCGGTGTCTTTGCGGATTGATGGTGAAACTGACATATCGACTTACGCTTTCACCTGCAGACGCTTTAGTCGCGAAGCCCTCCATATCTACCGTTGATTTACAATCGCCATCCGATCGGCACGAAAACACTTTCAGCACAGGGATGCGCCCATGTCCGTTCCAACCTACGATCAGTTCATTGAGCCGATCCTTCGCTTTCTCGCCACAAAACCCGAGGGTGCAATCGCTCGGGACGCTCATGAATCAGCAGCAAAAATGCTGCAACTGAGTGAAGCTCAGCGCGAAGAACTGATCGCCAGTGGTCAGGCTACCTACAAGAACCGCTCAGGCTGGGCGCACGATCGTCTCAAGCGCGCCGGTCTTTCCAGCAGTGCCAAACGCGGTTATTGGAAGTTGACTGACGCAGGCGTGCAGTACGCCAAAGAGCATGCATTTCCATTGTCGGCCAAGGAAGTGGAGCACTTAGCAATCGGCTACATGAATGTGAAGCTGAAGGTCGCGCCTGACGCTGAGCCACTGGATGACCAACCGAATGTTGAGCCAGATCTGGCCTCCGCCACCGAGAGCCCCGATGACCGACTGGAGCGAGCGCTTAAGGAATTACGCGATGCCACGGCGGCCGACCTTTTGGACAATTTGCTGCAAGTCAGCCCCAACCGCTTCGAAGTGATCGTACTGGATGTGCTTCATCGTCTGGGTTACGGCGCCAGTCGCAATGATCTGCAACGTGTCGGCGGTTCTGGTGATGCCGGCATCGACGGCATTATCTCGCTCGATAAATTGGGGTTGGAGAAGGTTTACGTTCAGGCCAAGCGCTGGCAGAACACAGTTGGCCGACCTGAACTGCAGGCGTTCTATGGCGCGCTCGCAGGGCAAAAAGCCAAGCGTGGTGTGTTTATCACCACTTCTGGCTTTACGGCGCACGCTGTCGACTTCGCCAAATCGGTGGACGGTATTGTGTTGGTAGACGGGACGCGACTGGTGCACTTGATGATGGATCATGAGGTGGGTGTGACATCTCGCTTGTTACGGCTGCCGACGCTGGATCGTGATTACTTTGATGAGGAGTAAATTCATGAGCCTTGCGATTTGGCCCTGTTACTCAATTCCCATATTAGGCTCGTGGTTAAAATGATGGCACACTAGAATCACAGCGATTGTTCTACCAACCCCTACGGATCGAGGGTTACATCAGCACGGGGCGAGGCCGGAACTGAATCCAGTTTAGGTTGATGTGCAGGTCAAGGAGACCACTATGTCGGAAGTTAAAAGCATCAAGGATCAGAAGCTTCTCTACCATCTCACTTCAGTTGAAAACCTGGATGGAATTTTCAAGGATGGCTTGAAACCTCGCGCTGGCCTTTCGGGTTTCAAAGACGTCGCAGATGCTGAAATCCTGAAAAAGCGACAGGCTTTGCAGCTCGATAAATACGTTCCCTTCCATTGGTTTGCGAAGAATCCATTTGACGGAAGCGTGCAGCGCAACAGGCCAGAGGCCCAATTTGTACTGATCTCGGTGTACAGATCAACGGCCAGGCAATACGGCTGGAAAATCATTCCACGCCACCCGTTAGCAGGCGATTCAATACAGCTACTTGATTACGAACAGGGTTTCGAAGCCATCGAGTGGAATGTCATGAGCAGTCGCGATTACCTGGACCCTCATTGCAAAAGCATCTGCATGGCCGAGTGTCTCGCACCGGGGGTTGTTAAACCTGAGGCCTTCTTCAAAATCTTTACCCCCAGCGAAGAAGTCGATGCACTTTGCGTAGCTAAATTGCAGGCAGCGGATGTTAATGTGCAGACCAGCGTGAATCAGAGAATGTTTTATCAATGAACTACACCAGCCTGAATCCAGAGAAAGCTCTGATTTGGCGTATCGTCCATCGCGATAACCTGCCCTGGATTCTGGACAACGGCCTGCATTGCGCAAACTCGGAAGTACAGGCACCTCATTACGTGAACATCGGCAACGTCGACTTGATCGACAAGCGCCGTTCCCGTCAGGTGCCTATCGCACCCGAAGGCGTCCTGGCCGACTACGTGCCCTTCTATTTCACGCCCTTCTCGGTGATGATGCAGAACATCCACTCCGGGTGGAGCGTGCAGCAACGCAGCAATGACGAGATCGTCATTCTGGTCTCAAGCCTTCATCGCGTTGAAGAGCTCGGCCTACCGTTTGTCTTTACAAACGCACATGCCTATCCGAGTTGGACAGACTATTACAGCGATCTGGCGAATCTCGACCAGATCGATTGGACTATCCTTCAACGGCGCGACTTCAAGCGCGATCCTGATGACCCTCGTAAAATAGAGCGTTATCAAGCGGAAGCGCTGATCCACCATCACTTACCGATTACGGGACTACTGGGCATCATGTGCCACACCGATGCAATGAAAGAACGCATAGAACAAGACGTCGCCGCTCGAGGCCTGACGTTGTCTGTCCATGCGCGTCCCAAATGGTATTTCCAATGATCAGATTTACCCAAGGCAACCTGCTGGAAGCCAAGACCGAAGCCCTCGTCAACACGGTGAACACCGTGGGCGTGATGGGAAAAGGCATCGCGCTGATGTTCAAAGAACGCTTTGCGCAGAACTATCGTCTGTACGCAGCAGCGTGCAAGGCCAAGGAAGTTGAAACCGGCAAGATGCACGTGACCGCCACCAACGAACTTGAAGGACCTCGCTGGATCGTCAATTTCCCGACCAAACGTCACTGGCGTTCACCTTCGCAAATGGCCTGGATAACAGAAGGTCTGCACGACCTGCGTCGTTTTCTAATTGAGAATGACGTGAAATCCGTCGCTATCCCGCCACTGGGTGCTGGTAACGGTGGATTGAAGTGGCCTGAAGTCCGCGAACAGATCGTTGAGGTTTTGGGGGATCTGGATGTCGACGTGCTGGTGTTCGAGCCGACCAATCAATATCTGAATGTCGCCAAGCGCAACGGTGTAGAGACGCTCACGCCGGCCCGTGCCCTTATCGCGGAACTGGTTCGACGCTATTGGGTGTTGGGCATGGAATGCAGTCTGCTCGAGATTCAAAAACTGGCTTGGTTTCTTGAGCGGGCAATTGAAAAACTTCCAAGTACAGAAAACCCGCTAAACCTGAAATTTATCGCTCATAAATTCGGGCCATACGCCAATCGACTGGAGCATCTGCTCAACAATCTGGATGGTAGCTATCTACATTGCGACAAGCGTATCAGTGATGCGGAAATCACCGATGTGATTTGGTTTGATCAAGATCGCAAGGCTTTTTTGCAGACTTACCTAAAGACTGAAGCCAGGGAATATTCCCAAGCTTTAGAGCGCACAGCTGAATTAATCGATGGCTTTGAATCCCCCTTCGGAATGGAATTACTCGCGACCGTCGATTGGCTGCTGATTAAGGAAGGGGTTGTTCCGACCGTTTCTGCGGTACGTGAAGCACTGAGAAACTGGGACGGCGGGGGTGGAGCTGCGGTGCGCAAAAATAAACTATTCGATGATCAAGCTCTTGAAATTGCGATTAATCGCCTGATCTCCAGCAGTTTCAGCCCGAAAATAGCGGCCTGACGCAGACAATAAATGCGAGTTTGCCTATCCGCTTGGCACGTGCAATGAGTAGACGGCTCAGGCGATTATTGAACCATCGCAATAAGCCATTAGCACATCCGCCCTAATTGCCCCTCACCCAACCTCGCCACTAAATTCCCATTCTGTTTTTGTGCATTGCAAAAGCACCAAGGAATGGAGCAACACCATGTCGTCGTTTTTCAAACTCAATCAATCCCTTGTTCTAGTAACCGCACTTCTGACCGCCACTACTTGCGCGCAGGCAGAAGAACCGAACCCCGTCGGTGACTGGTGGATCATTTACGGCAACGGCATTCCCAACAAGAACATCATGTATGTAGCCGACAGCACCTCAGTGGTGCCGTCGAACCATACCAAGGGTGCGAAATTGGTGGCCGTGACGCTGGTCTATGAAGAGCCCGGCAAACCGATGATCGATGCCTACAACCTCGAAGTGCAGTGCTCGACGAACAAGGTCCGCTTTCTTAATGGGCAATCCATAGATCGCATTGCCTACATGATGCGGCACCTGAAAGTTAACGACCAATGGCAACAACCAAAGGAGTTCTGGGTACAGCGCGCCGCCGAGTTTGTTTGCTCCCCCGCTAAAAAGGACATGATCGCGCTGGGCAAGATGGAGCCCTTGCAGATGATTCAGGGCATGCAACAGATGTTCTTCAAGCTGGCACCGATTCAGGAGAAGGGGCAGATGATGGACAACCTGGATTCGATCCTCGGTAACAAGTAAGCGGCGGAACGCATGATGAATCAATGGACTAAAACGTTACTGGCGGTCCTGCTGACACCCACACTATTGCTGCTGCACGGCTGCCACCTGATTGCTCAGTCTCGATGGGAAGGGCGCGATGTCCAGGAAGCACTCGACCTGTTCGGCAAACCCGACTCGATGAAAAAACAAACCGGTGCCAACGGTGAGAATCTGGCGGTTCTCACCTGGTTCAAATCCTCCAGCTGGACCACTACAGAGGCGGCCGGGACCTCAATGAACCATACCGGTAACGGCATGGTTTACACCGAGTACTACGAGACAGTCGGTCACAGTTCGGATTGCAAACTGGAAGCCACCGTCAACAAAGCCAAGAAGATCGTGCTGTTCAGGATTGAAGACGGGAAGATCATTCACGGGAAGTGCATCAACGTCCCTTTCGTGCCCGGCTATATTCCGCCCGGCTTCTAATGCAACCCTGAGCAGGTTTCTGCTCAGGGATAACTAAACGACTTCACCAACGTCAACTCCCCCACCGCCCGCATCGGCACGATGAAAGTCTCCATCTTCTCGCTAGGCGTCCCCTCCTCGGTAATCACCGTCACCTGCGCGGTAGTCAAAGGCTGCACCGCCTCTTCCCCACCCTCATCATCCCCGCGATACCCACCGCCGAAGTAATTCACATAGACCAGATACTGCCCCTTGATCGGCGCCGGCATGGCGAAGATTTCCGGGCCGTAACCGGTGGTCACGTCGACGTCCAAAGCTGCGCCGTTGGGCGCAACGCGGTCGCCGTACCAGATATGCGCGCCGTCGGGTGTGACCAGGTGCAGGTCGAGGTCGGTGCCATCGCTGTCCCACGCCAGCAAGACCCGCAGTTTCGCCGGAGTAGCGCCGCCGCTGGCGTTGAGGAACTGCGTGCGGTGCCGTTGCTGGCCGTCGGGGCTGCGGACTTCGACGCTGTTGCTGCCATTGGGGAACGAGAACGGGCGATCAAAGCGGCCGCTGTCGTCGATTTTCAGCGGCATGCTGACGCCGTTGACGATCAGCCGGCCGGGTTCTTTGTTTTTCGGGGTGGCTTTGATTTCGCCGCTGATGCGGGCGGTGTTGGCCTGGCCAACCGGGGTGTTCACCGAGGAGGCCGGGTAGTTGACGGTCTGGCGGAAGCTCTCGCCTTCGCCTTCGGGGGCGCCGCTGCGCCAGCCGCCGACCGGGGTGTCGAGTTTGACGCTGTCGGCGGCCATCGCCATTGGCAATGCATTAAGTGCGCAGAGCAACAGCAAGACCTGTGGATAACGGAGTGTCATGGTCTATTCCAGCAAAAGGTGACGGGCGAGCCCTTCGATATAGGTTTCATCCTGGCCATTGGGGTGTGCTTCAAAGGCCAGGTGCAGGTATTCGTGAGTCAGGTCGAGGCGATCCTGCAAGGACAGCACGCCGCGCACGTAGATGCGCTGGCGTTCGCGGTCAACGAAGGGGCGGCCGAAGGCGAGTTTGCAGACGGCGAACGTGCTGACTTCGTTGTAGCCGGTTTCGCTTTCCAGCCTGGGACGCCAGCTGCGACGCTGTTTTTGCAGCCAGTCCTGCGCGGCGGGCAGTGCTTCGCAGGACGCCACCGGGTTGTCCCAGCGACTGAGGCTGGCTCGGGGATAGGCGTGCTGCAGGATCGCGTCGTAGCGCTGGCCGGCATTGGCTTGCTCGACCGCTTGCTGCCAGGCCAGTTTGTCGGGGCCGGGTTGATCGGAGTGATAGGTGACGGTGCTGCCGGCCAACACCAGATCCGCCGTCCAAGCGGCGATGCTGCGAGATTCGGCGGAGGCCGGACGCGGGGCGACGCGCTGGCGGGTACTGCTGTCATCGATGCTCAGGCACTCGCCATTACGCGTGGCGTTTTGCAGCAGATACGTGCGAATCGCCACGGCCAACGCTTTGGCGGCTTCGGCCGGCTCGGGTTTGGCTTCACGCTCCAGCACACGGGCGACGTACTCTTCGCGGTCCAGCCGGGCGACCAGTTTGTCGTTGAGCAGAAACAGTTCGCCGTTGCTGTGGATATCCAGCGAATTGCCGTTGGCGAATTCGACGCGGCAATCGCCCTGCAACGGGCCTGAGCCAGCAACGCGCTCACCCGAGAGAACCCGCGAAACCGGATAACGCGAGAACAGTCCGACCACAACGCATCGCCCCGCCTCCGCCGGCCAGGAAGCAGGCAACACCGTCGCCAACGCCGAACCGTAATGCCGCAGAACCATCTGACTGGTGCCCCGGCCACCGGCCCAGATCGGCGAACCATCCGCTGTCCAGCCAGCGAATCCACCCTGGCGTGATTGCGGGTCCTGATCGCCGAGCCAGCTCCAGGTCTTCACCCGCAAGCGCCCGCCGAGTTCACCGACGACATTGCCGTCCGCCGCGTTCAGCACCACGTCGAGCAGCACACGGCGCATCTGTTCCTGAGCCGGCAGCCAAGATAGGACCTTCAGCAAGTCAGCCACGGAAACCCGAGTAGCCGGTTGCACCGATGGCAAATCCAGCAACCACGACGGCGCCTGTCGCGCCTGCCAATAGGTTCTCCAATCGCCAGCGGTTATGCCCAACCGCGCCGGCTCGAAATACAACCCGCAGGATTTCACCAACGCCTGATCACGCTCGATCTTGCCGCCCGCAGTACAGCAATAAACCTCTTCCTTCGACTGCCCGCGACATTCATATGCCGGCTCGCGAGTGCCGGTATCCACCAGCCACGCGTAAACGAACACCTTCCATAGACTGCCCAGCGGTGTCTCCAGCGACGAAGGCAACGGTTCGCGAGCGGTCAGTTGCGTGGTGTTCAGCGACAGCAATTCGTCCTTGTAGGCCACGCGCAACGGTTCATCCTGCGCCGTTGCCAGCGCAGGAATCACACACATCAGCAGCCAGACCAGCGGCCGGGTCATGTCAGTTGACCGTGACCTGACCGAGGGCGGCCTTCGCTTCCCGGGCCTGATGTTGAGGCGCGTAGACCTGAGTGAAGCGCACCGGCGGCAGGTTGAACTGGCCCTTCTGCGAGAAGCGCACCAGATGGCGCAGACGCAATTCACCGCTCAGCGCATCCACCGGCACCGCGTAGGCCAGTTGGCCCGGTTCGAAACGCGCCTTCTCCAGCGCGGTCGGCTCGGTGCCGTCCTTGCCCTGCAACTTGATGCCCCACGTGGTGCGCTCGACATCGGCGCCCGGCGGCAACGGCACTTCGAGCATGCCGTAGCGCAGTGGTTTCGGTGCTTTGCTGGTGAGGATCACTTCGTCCAGGTACAGGCTGTCGCTGGACAGCGGTTTAGTGCCGACCGGCTCCAGTTTGAAGGTGAAGGCTTCGTCACCCGGCACCAGACGCGACAGGCGACGAGTGATGGTCACCGCCATCGGATCGACCGCCGGCTGCTGGGTCTGGAAACTCAGCGCGGCACGCAACGGACGCTCCTGAGTGCCCGAGACTGACAACATGCTCGGCACCGGCGCAGCACCCTGCCACGTCCAGTACATCTCGCCGGTCGCACCGTAGTTTTTCCTCCAGCCTTCACCCGGTGCCAGCGCGATGGTCGGCGATGCCTGAGCGATGCTGCGTTGTAGCCAGGTCAGCGCCAGCGCACGTTCGAGGGTCGATTGCTGCGGCAACAGGCGTTGCAACAACGCTGTCGCGCGAGCCTGATCGAACGGTTGCAGCGACAGGTTCAGCGCTTCGGCAAACGGCTGCGAGCTGACCGCCAAACGCTGTTGCGCAGCGCCCAGCTGACGGTTGAATGCATCTGGCAAAGCGACTTTCGACTGAGTCGCCAGCGATGCGGTCAAGACCCGCGCCGCCGCCAGACCGAGCGCCGAATCCGGATCGCCCATCACCAGACTGTCTTCGCCATCGTCCATCAGGGTTTCGGCATTGCCTTCCCCGGCCTTGGCCAGATCCTCCATCAAACCGCTGAGCAGCGTGTTGACCGGCAGATGCATCTGTTTGGCGAACGACAGAATCAGCGCCCGTTGCAGCAACGGTGTGTTCGGCGCCTGCTTGGCGTAGACCTCCAGCACCCGCTGCCAGTGCTCCGGCGGCAGGGTCAGATCCAGCACCTGGCTGGCGTTCCAGTCGGCGTAGTAGGCGTAAGCGGTGAGGAACGCATCCGGCTCGCCATCGAAGCCCCACCAGGTGAAGCTCGCCGACGGCCCGGCCATTTGCACCAGACGCAGACGGCTGTTCTGCATGATCAGGCGCAAGCGGTCGCGGATCTGCGGGCTCGACGCCAGCGACGGATAGGCGATGCTCAGCGGCAGCAAACGGCTGGCGGTCTGCTCGACGCCGCCGTACGGATAGCTGAGCAGGTCGTCGAGGGCCGAACGGAACAGCGCTTGCGGGCTGTCATCCAGACGCAGGCGAATGTCGGTGGCGTCTGCGGGCAGGCTCAACGGCGTGTCGCCGCTGGCCACGTCGAGGCTCTGGGTCTGCGTCACTTGCCAGCCTTCGCCTGCGGCGGTCAGGCGCACAGCGAGGGCATCAGCAGTCTTGCCGTCCTGCACCAGTTCAGCGGTCCACTCGCCGGTGGCCAATGCGAACGCCGGCAGCGGCAGGTAGTTGATGCCGTTGTTGAGGGTCACCGGCAGGCGCTGTTCGGCGCCGGCGTAGTGCGTCACCAGCTCGGCCTTGACCGTTTTTTCGGCCTGGCTGAAGGCGAACACGCCGAGTTGCGGCTGATCGTCCTTGCGGAATTTGCTCGGCCCGCTCCACTTCAGGTACAGCGGTTTTTCCGAGCGCACGAACTGCTTCTTCTGCCCGACCTGACCGTCATCGGCAATCGCCCGCGCGGTGATGCGCCAGCGGGTCAGCGAGTCCGGCATCTTGAAGGTGAAGCGGGTCTTGCCGTCGGCGTCGGTCAGCAACTCCGGTTGCCACGCGGCGGTGTCGACGTCTTCGCGACGCGGCCGCTCCAGCACTTTCACCCCGCGTTCGCTGCGGTTGGCCTTGCCCGGTGCACCGGGGCTGCCGGGCAATGCCACGTCGTAGCTGATGAACGACAGGCTGGCGCTGGTGCGCACGTTGTTGCGGCGCGGGTGGTAGAAGAACTGGTCGATGGTCGGCGCGACTTCCGGTTGCAGCGCATAGACCATTTCATCGACCACGCTGACTGTCAGGTGCGCTGGCACAGCCTTGCCGGCGAACTGCGTGGTCAGATCGACCGTCACGGTGTCGCCCGGCTGATACGTCTCTTTGTCAGTCTTGATCGCCACGTCGATCTGAGGTGCGACGACCTTGATCCCGGCGTTCTGGAAGCTGTACTGACCGCCCTTGGTGTACAGCACAGAGAACGTCAGGTTTGGCGCGAAGTTGTCCTTCACCGGGATGCGTGCGCGGTATTGGGTTTCGCTGAGCTTTTCCAGTTTCAGCCAGTCGCCGCCCTTGGCCAGCAGCGCGGTGGCTTCGACCTTGTCGCGCTCCAGCGACAGCAAGGCATCGCTGACCGGCTCCGGGAAAGTGATCAGCGCCAGCGCTTCGTCGCCGGCCTTGTACTCGGGTTTGTCGAGGACGATTTCCACGGTGCCCGGCACTGCCTTGACGCCATCGCCGGTGACCGAATGACCGGTCGCACCGAGCACTCGGCCGTGCTGATCCTTCAGCGACAGGTTGTAGGTGCCCGGACGATCGAAGGCCACGCTGAAGCCTTTGTCTTTCGCCGCCAGTTTGCCTTCGCCGGTGGTCTGGTCTTCCAGACGCACCCAGCTGTAGCTGCTCGGCACAACGGCCTGGGCCTGTTGGCTGCCGCCCTCGTTGGCGTAGCTGAACGCGACCTTGTCGCCCACCGCGCTGAAGCGCTGCGGCGCGGTCAGGCGAAAGCTGGCGGCGCCGCGATCGATGAGGATTTCCTTGGTGGTCTTGACCCGATACGCCGCGCCGTCGCTGGCAAACACGGTGAGCATGTAGCGGCTCGGTTTGTCGGCCGCCGGCAGGTCGAGGGTCGCGTTGCCTTTACTGTCGGTGGTCAGTTCGGTGCTGGTCAGCTCCACCGGGAATTGCCCGAGGTATTGCAGCTCGTTGTCGACCATCGACAGTTGCTGGGCGCGCAGGCTCAGGGTCAGTTTGGCGTTGGCCACCGGTTTGCCGTCCGGGTACAGCAGCACCAGGCTGCCCTTCACCGGCTCGCCCGTGCGGTAATCCTGCTTGGCCAGATTCAGCGAGATTTCGAAGTGCGGCTTGATGTACTCGGCCACCCGGAACGCACTGCTGTAGGCCTGATCCTTGTAGTTGAAACGCAGTTCATAACCACCGGCCACCGCGTTGTCCGGCAACTGGAAACGGCCCTGGGTGCCGGCCTTGGAATCGAGTTTCAGATCCAGACGCTGCAACTCGGTGCCGGTCGCATCCAGCACGCTGACATTGACGTCCGCTGCGCCCGGCAACACTGAATCCCGAGCATTCTTGAATTCACGGCCGACGATTTTCAGCGACACCCAATCGCCCGGACGATACAGCGGCCGGTCGGTGAAGGCGTAGAGTTTGGTGTCGTAGATTTCGCTGTCGTAATAGAAGTTTTCCGAGACGAATACGCCGCCCTCTTCGTCCTCGCCGATCACGAACGAACGCTCCGGGCTGACGTGTTTCAGGCGCAGCAAACCATCGGTATCTGTGGCACCGCTGCTCATCACGCCGAGGCCGTCGGTCCACAGCACATTGACCTTCGGCACCGAGCTGCCTTCGTGTTTGCGCGCGGCCCACACCAGCAATTCATCACCGGCAATCTTGCTCACCGCCACGGTGTTGGAAACGAACACCATGGTGGTTGCGCGGTACTTGCCGATCAGCGCTTCGACCAGATACAGGCCCGGTTTCAGATTGCCCAACGGAATGTAGACGTTACCCGGCGCAACGCTGACGAACTCACTGGAGGAGCCGGCCAGATTTACACCTGCAGGTGGCTGGATCGGTTTGGCCTGCCACAGCGGATAACGGAACTGGCTGACCACCGGCAGGCCCGGAATCAGGGCGAACTGCGGCTGCGCGTCATACGGCGTTGGCGCGGCGATGGCGTTGCCCATCTTCAGTTCCGGCACTTCCTCGGTGACTTGCTGGCGTGACTCGTAGGAGAACGCACGCTGCATCACCCGACGGGATTTGCGGTACCAGTTGTCCCACAGGTACGCGAGGGTGTTCGACAGGCCTTCGCCCTTGAACTGGCCGTCGCTGACCACGCGGTGCAGGTTTTTCTGGCGCTTGAGGAAGTCCAGCGGCTTGTCGATCTTGTACACGCGGATGTCGGCGCCGCCGTAGGGTTCCATGCGGAAACGACGATAGTCGCGGCCCGGCGCTTCGAGACGTACCACCGCCTGTTCGTCGGCGGCGAAACTGCTGTCGGCCAGCAGGAAAAAGCTCTCACCGGAGACCGGCGTGTAGCCGCTCGGCTCCACGGTATCTTCGGCATTCACGGCCGAAAACGGCAGGACTGACAGCAACAGAAAAGGCAGTAAACGCAGCATGCGGGCACCGGTCATTGGGAGAGAAAGTTCAGTCGATAGACGCCGATGAAGTTGGGGTTGGCTGCGTCGGGTATCCATCGGGTGTCCTTCCATGTCATGAGTTGCTGCAGGCTTGCCGAACGCATGCCGTTGTCGGTTGGGGTGGTCGTGCCGGTGTGATAGGCGATGTAGCGGCCCATCCAGATCATCAGGTGCTGGTCGTCGCCCTGATCGAAAAACATCAGATCGCCGGGCCGTGCCTGGGACACGTCGCGGCCGATCAGATGGCTGTTGAACTGAATCAGTTTGATCGCGTTGACGTAAGGTCCGACCTTGCCGCCGCCCTGCTGCCATTGCTGGGCGAGCTTGCGCTGATCGGCGCTCAGGTCCAGCTCCGGCGGCAGGTAGCGGTTGGACACGCCATTGCTGCGCAGCCATTTGTCGTCATGGACTTTCAGCGCTTCGTTGGCGGCAAAACGCACCAGCCCCGCGCAGTCCTGCTGATACCAGCGCGGGCTCGGGCCTTTGCTCAACTGCTCCTGAGCGATGCGCACGAACCAGGCGCGAAACACCTGGGACTGCTGCGGATCGAGGGCCGGCGCCTCAACGGCTCGGGCGCCGGCACTGAGCAACAGCGCAAGCAAGCCGAGGCTGCGAATCAATCCAGTCACAGCGCTTTCCACTCCAGCGGCAGCCATTGCCAGTGACCGTCAGGCTCGCTGCCCTCGGGCAGGGTCAGAGCGTATTTGCCCATGCCGCCGAGGGTGCGCAGTTTCGGGATCAGGTAGGTCTGCGCGGCGTTGTAGAACACCGGCTCCATGTCCTGCGGCAGGCTGTCGAGAGTTTCCTGCTGGATCAGTTGCGCCATCGAATCCGGGCCGAAGTAGATCGGCATCAGCACGTCTTTGGGCAGCACATCGGCCATCGGCGGGAAGCGTTTGTCGAGGGTGCCGAGGGCCTTGTCGACCAGTTTGTCGTCGAGGGAAAACAGCAGCGTCGAACCGTGACGCGCCAGGCTGACTTTCATGAAGGCACGGCCGGTGATCGCGTCCGGGTTCTCGGCATCCTTGGCCGCGTACGGGCCGAAGTTGGAGCTGACCTGACGCTGCCAGAGGTGGCTCTGGCCTTCCTGTTTCTCTACTACCGGGAATGCGTGCTCGTCGACCTTGCCTTCGTAGGCGCCGACCATCGAATCGAACAGCGTGCCGATATCCGCGTCGAGTTTGCCGTTGTCTTCGTCGTTCAGACTGGCCACCAGCAGTGGCGTGTACAGCCGCGAATCGGCGTACCAGCACAGGCCCGCCGCGCCAGCCACGTGCTCGGTGAGTTTCTGCGCCACGGCTTCTTCGGCGCCGAGTTTCACCAGCAACGGTTTCTGCGGTTCAGCCGCCACCGGCAGGGTCACGCAGGCACTGGCGCCCAGCGGCATGGCTTGCCAGACCGGTTTGAAATCGAAGTCCGGCTGGTTCTCCAGCTCGTCCATCGCGAGATAGCTGTGCCAGCCCTTGTCGTCCATGTCGAAACGCAGGCCGGCGAAGTTCGGGATGAAGCGCTGGTAACCCATGGCCAGGACGCTGGAATTGACCGACAGGCGCTGTCTGGTTTCAGGTGTTTTGGCCGTGAGCCCGAATGCTTCGGGGAACAGTTTTTCGCCGTTGAGCAGCGCCGCCAGCGCTTGCGGCGAGACGTGGCCGGACTCCTCGGAAGCACCACTTTCCGGGTCGTAGAATTTGGTCGGGTTGGACAACACCACCAGTTTGTCGCCACGGGAAGCGAACAGCAGGGATTTGCCGGCGTTGTAGGTCAGTTGATACAGCGGCACTTCATCGCCGCCGACTTTCAGGGTGCTGAACACGCTCAACTGCGAATCATCCAGCGCGACTTTCGCCAGCGGCTCCAGCACCTTGGCCAGCCCGCCGCGATCCATCACCAGCAGGAAATCCTTCAGCCGACCATCGGCGCCGCGCCACAACGCCACGTCAGCCGGTTGATCGAAAAGCTGCTCGATCAGGCTGTCCTGCAGCTTCAGGTCATGCTCGTAGATGATCCGCCGCAGACTGCCGATCAGTCCGAGACGGTCGGCGTGGGTTTCGTAATAGAAGACGAAATCCTCGGTGAGCGTGGCCTTGAGGAACGGCACCGTCAGCAGGTCCTTGGGCAACTGGCTCAGGGAGCGGGTTTCCAGCAGCGCATCCGGGCGGCTCAAACCAAGTTTGTCACTGGCGAGTTCCGCCGGCGGCGCCTTGGGTTTGTGCATCAGCCAGCCGAGCCCGCCCGCCACGCCGGCCACCAGGCACAGCCCGACCGCCAGCAATGGCCAGCGCCGGGAAGGTTTGGCGGCGGGCGCGTCGGTAGCCGGGGTCGCAGTGTTATCGCTCATCTTCTCGCTCATGTTCCCAAAGCTCGGCAGTTCATCCGTGGTGCGGGATGCTTAATAGTTGAAAGTCTTGACCAGCAGCAGATCACCGATGGCCCGCAGGGGCACGATGAACGTTTCGCGTTTTTCGTCGACGGTGTTTTCGTTGAGCATCAGCGTGATCTGCGAGGTAATGACCTCGTTCTGGTTGCTGGTCTCCTCGAAGTTATAGCCGCCGTTACCGAAGTTGCCCCAATAGTTGACGTAAACCAGATAGGTGCCATGCAGCGGCGCGGTCATGGTGAACATTTCCGGGCCCGGGCCGTCGACGCCGTCCGGATCAAGGCCACCGCCGTTGCTCATCGCCGGACGCGCCCAGAAAGCATGCTGGCCGTCAGGCGTAATGACGTGCAGGTCGAGTTCGGCTTTAGGGTCGTCCCAACCGAGCACCACGCGGATCCGCGCCGGCGTGCGCAGGTTGTTGGCTTCGTAGAATTGAACGCGCTTGAGCGACTGGCCGTCGGCGCTGATCACTTCGACGCTGTTGGAACCGGCGCCAAACGCATACGGCCGGGCGAAACGGCCCTGGTCGTCGGTGTACAGATTCAGTGGATTGCCATTCACTGCCAGGCTGTGCGGCGGACGCAGATGCCCGATCGCCTTGAGCTGGCCCTCGATCATCGTGCGATTGCGCTGGATGCCGCGATCGATCGGCGGCGTGGGATAGGCGACTTGCGGGTTTTCCGTGCGATCGAGCAGCCCGTGATAGCGCCAGCCGCCCACCGGCTCCGACAGCTCCGCGCTCGGCGCCGCCAGCAGCGCGGGCACGCAGGCCAACCCGATCAGCAGCAAAAGAAGTGAACGCATGTGATGCCTCCTGCCATGCCTGAACGAAACCTTGCACCCGATCCTCGGTACTTCACAGCGGTGAAAACTGCGTTTCGTCTGAAAGACCCATGACTGTCGGGTCGTAGAAGGCGCGAAGGTTAGCGATTCGGCAGTTTTTTAACAATCGGATACATCTTGAAATGCGGTGGGAATCACGCACCCGGGTAGACGATGAGCCGAATAGGCGCCATATTCGGCTCACAAAATGAGCCGAATAGCGTTTCTATTCGGCTCACGCACTCAGGATCAGCAATTAATGGCGACTCACTGGATCTGGCAGCAGCCTGATTGGCCCGACTTCAACTGGCAGGCGGAATGCCTGGCACCGTTGTTGCGCGAGTGTGTTCAGGCACAAGGTCAATTGATGGGCATGGCGGGATCGGTGAGCCATTCACTGAGCGCGCAGACAGAGCTGGACGCTTTGCTGCAAAACATCGTGACCTCCTCGGCCATCGAGGGTGAGCAGTTGAATGTCGGATCCGTGCGATCTTCATTGGCTCGACGTCTGGGGCTGGAATCACCGGATGGCGACAAAGTCAGCAAGCGCAGCGAGGGGCTCGCGCAACTGATGCTCGATGCGACTCAACGCTTCGCCGAACCGCTGACGCTGGAACGATTGCTGGAATGGCACTCATGGCTGTTTCCAGAACAGGAGAGTGGTTTCCTTTCGCGAGCAATCAACGTCGGCGCTCTACGCGGCGATGAGCCAATGCAGGTGGTTTCCGGGCGAATCGACCGCCCGACCGTGCACTTCGAGGCGCCACCGCGACAAGGCCTCGAGCAACAACTCGACAGTTTTCTCAAATGGTTCGACGCCAGTCAGCATCAGGCAGGCCTCGATCCTTTACTGCGAGCCGGTATCGCACATTTCTGGTTCGTCACCTTGCACCCGTTCGACGACGGCAACGGGCGCCTGACTCGTACCCTCACCGATCTGGCACTGGCTCAGGGCGAAGCGCAGGCGATTCGTTTTTATGCGATGTCCGCCAGCATTCTCGACGACCGTGCGGGCTATTACCGGATTCTCGAATCCAGCCAGAAAGCCACGCTGGACATCACCGACTGGCTCGCATGGTTCCTGCAAACCCTGCTGCGCAGCCTGCAACAGGCCATCGCGCGGATTGAAGGCGTGCTGGGCAAGTCACGTTTCTGGCAAATGCACCGAGAGTCCGAGCTGTCAGTGGAGCAGATCAAAGTGCTCAACCGCCTGCTCGACGGTGGTGAACGCGGTTTCGAGCACGGTATCAGTGCGGCGCAGTATCAGGCCGTGGCGAAAGTCTCCAAGGCGACGGCGACCCGACATCTGGCGGAGCTGCTGGAAAAGGGTTGTCTCGAACGCCTGCCCGGCGGTGGGCGCAGCACGCGCTATCAGATCAGTTTTCCAGGCAAATCCGCAGGGTGATGCAACCCCCGCTCATTTGCCCATACCCCCCCTATCTGCTAGTGTCGCGCCGGTTTAACGTCAACCGGAATTAGCCGCCATGGCCCGCAAAAAAGCTGCACTGGATTTCGAACAGTCCCTCGCCGACCTGCAAACGCTGGTGGAGCGTCTGGAGAACGGTGAATTGTCGCTGGAAGACTCGCTGACCGCTTTCGAACAAGGCATCGGCCTGACCCGTGACTGCCAGGCGGCGCTGGCCCAGGCCGAGCAGAAGGTCCAGGTGTTGCTGGAGCGCGATGGCGAACTCGCCGAGGAACCCTTCGACGCGGATCAGCCAGAATGATTGCAGCGTATTCGGCTACCAGCCAGGCCCGCGTTAACGCGGCACTGGAAACCCTGTTCAACGCCCCGCTACCAGAACTGGCGCGCCTCTATGAAGCCATGCGCTACAGCGTAATGAACGGCGGCAAACGCGTGCGTCCGCTGCTGGCCTACGCGGCATGCGAAGCCCTTGGCGGCAGGGCCGAACAGGCCAACGGCGCGGCGTGTGCGGTTGAGCTGATCCACGCGTATTCACTGGTGCACGACGATTTGCCGGCGATGGACGACGACGATCTGCGTCGCGGCCAGCCGACTACTCACAAGAAATTCGACGAAGCTTGCGCGATCCTCGCCGGCGACGGCTTGCAGAGTCTGGCGTTCAGCGCCCTGCTCGACCCGCGTCTGAGCGACCTGAGCGCGGACATCCGTCTGCAACAGGTCACTGCGCTGGCGCACGCGGCGGGCCCGGCCGGCATGGTCGGCGGTCAGGCCATCGACCTCGGTTCGGTCGGCCTCAAGCTTGATCAGAAAGCCCTGGAACAGATGCACCGGCACAAGACCGGCGCGCTGATCGAAGTCAGCGTCAAGCTCGGCGCACTGGCCAGCGGCCGTGCCGAGAAGGATGAACTCAAGTCCCTGCAGACTTATGCACAGGCCATCGGCCTGGCGTTCCAGGTCCAGGACGACATCCTCGACGTCGAAAGCGATACCGAAACCCTCGGCAAGCGCCAGGGTGCCGACATCGCCCGCGACAAGCCGACCTACCCGGCCCTGCTCGGCCTCGACGCCGCCAAGGCCTACGCACTGGAACTGCGCGACCAGGCCCTGCACGCGCTGCGACCGTTTGACGCGGCTGCCGAGCCGTTGCGCGATCTGGCCCGGTATATCGTCGATCGGCGTAACTGAAGGCTAATCAGCCAAAAAAGACCAACGCGTGGGCAGGGGGCGATGCATCAGGTAAACTGCCGCATCTTTTATACCTATAACGATTCGCCTGATGCCCACGACGTTTCATGAGATTCCCCGCAAGCGCCCGACCACGCCCCTGCTCGACCGCGCTAACACGCCGGACGGCCTGCGCCGGTTAGGCGAAGCCGAGCTGGAAACCCTGGCTGATGAGTTGCGCCTGGAATTGCTCTACACGGTCGGCCAGACCGGTGGGCATTTCGGTGCCGGCCTGGGCGTCATCGAGCTGACCATCGCGTTGCATTACGTCTTCGACACCCCGGACGACCGGCTGGTGTGGGACGTCGGTCATCAGGCCTATCCGCACAAGATCCTCACCGGTCGTCGCGAGCGCATGGAAACCCTGCGCCAGAAGGACGGCATCGCGGCTTTCCCGCGCCGTTCCGAGAGCGAGTACGACACGTTCGGCGTCGGCCACTCCAGCACCTCGATCAGTGCCGCGCTGGGCATGGCCATCGCCGCCCGCCTGCAGAACAGCGATCGCAAGGCGATTGCCGTGATCGGCGACGGCGCATTGACCGCCGGTATGGCGTTCGAAGCGCTGAACCACGCGCCGGAAGTCGACGCCAACATGCTGGTGATCCTCAACGACAACGACATGTCGATCTCGCGCAACGTCGGCGGTCTGTCGAACTATCTGGCGAAGATCCTTTCCAGCCGCACTTACGCGAGCATGCGTGAAGGCAGCAAGAAAGTGCTGTCGCGCCTGCCCGGCGCCTGGGAAATCGCCCGTCGTACCGAAGAATACGCCAAAGGCATGCTGGTTCCCGGCACCCTGTTCGAAGAACTGGGCTGGAACTACATCGGCCCGATCGACGGCCACGACCTGCCGACCCTGATCGCCACCTTGCGCAACATGCGCGATCTGAAAGGCCCGCAATTCCTGCACATCGTCACCAAGAAAGGCAAAGGCTTCGCCCCGGCGGAAGTCGACCCGATCGGTTACCACGCCATCACCAAACTCGAACCGCTGGACGCTCCGGCCGCAGCGCCGAAGAAGGCCGGCGGGCCGAAGTACTCCGGCGTGTTCGGTGAATGGCTGTGCGACATGGCCGCTGCCGACCCGCGCCTGGTGGGCATCACCCCGGCGATGAAGGAAGGCTCGGACCTGGTGGCGTTCAGCGAACGCTTCCCGCTGCGCTACTTCGACGTGGCGATTGCCGAGCAACACGCCGTGACTCTCGCGGCCGGCATGGCCTGCGAAGGCGCGAAACCGGTGGTGGCGATCTATTCGACGTTCCTGCAACGCGGTTACGACCAGTTGGTGCATGACGTTGCGGTGCAGAACCTCGACGTGCTGTTCGCCATCGACCGCGCCGGTCTGGTGGGCGAAGACGGCCCGACCCACGCCGGCAGCTTCGACCTTTCGTTCCTGCGTTGCATCCCGGGCATGGTCATCATGACCCCGAGCGATGAAAACGAACTGCGCAAGATGCTCACCACCGGCCACCTGTACAACGGCCCGGCGGCGGTGCGTTATCCACGCGGCACCGGCCCGAACGCGACCATCGAGAAAGACCTCGAACCGATCGAAATCGGCAAGGGTGTGGTTCGTCGTCAGGGCAGCAAGGTCGCCCTGCTGGTGTTCGGCGTGCAAATGGCCGAAGCCCTGAAAGTCGCCGAGACGCTGGACGCGACCGTGGTCGACATGCGCTTCGTCAAACCGATGGACGAAGCGCTGGTGCGCGAGATCGCCAACAACCACGACCTGCTGGTGACCATCGAAGAAAACGCGATCATGGGCGGTGCCGGTGGCGCGGTCAGCGAGTTCCTCGCCCGCGAGAACATCCTCAAGTCGGTACTGCACCTGGGCTTGCCGGACGTTTATGTCGAGCACGCGAAACCGGCGCAGATGCTGGCCGAGTGCGGGCTGGATGAAGTGGGGATCGAAGCGGCGGTGCGTGAGCGCCTGGAACTGCTTAACCGCTAACTCGCTGGATACACGCAAAACCCCATGTGGGAGCGGGCTTGCTCGCGAAAGCGTCGGATCAGTCGATGATGAGTTGACTGACACTCCGCCTTCGCGAGCAAGCCCGCTCCCACATTTGATTTGTGCACACCAGAAATACCAACGGAATACCGATGAACCTCTCGCGCCTCGCCCTGCCCCTCCTGCTGCTGCCCACAACCAACGCCCTCGCTGACACCTTCGAACGCGATCAGGCCCTGAAGCTGCCGGACATGCTGATCAGCGCCAACCGCCAGGTCGAAGCACGCAACGACAGCAGCGCCGCCAACACCGTGTTCACCCGCGAAGACATCGAACGCCTGCAACCGCGCAGCGTCACCGATCTGCTGCAACGGGTACCGGGCGTGCAAGTCGCGCAAACCGGCGGACGCGGGAGTCTTCCGGGTATTTACATCCGTGGCACGCAATCGGCGCAGAGCCTGGTGCTGGTCGACGGCCAGCGCATCGGCAACTCGACGTCCGGCGACAGCAACCTGCAACACCTGAACATCGAGCAGATCGAGCGCGTGGAAGTGCTGCGCGGTTCTCGTTCGGTGATTTACGGCAGCGATGCGATTGGTGGGGTGATTCAGATCTTCACTCGGCGCGGTGGCGAACAAGGCTTGCAGCCGCGGATGCATGTGGGCTTCGGCAGCAACCAGACCTGGGAACGCAGTGTCGGTCTGTCCGGAGGCGATGAAAAAACCCGTTTCAACCTCGGCGCCAGCCTCGATGAAACCGCCGGCCTCGACCGTACCCACGAGTCCTATCCCAGCGACAGCGATCACGATGCCTACCGCAATAAATCCCTCAGCCTGAGCCTCAGCCATGCGTTGACCGATGACATCGAAGTTGGCGCCAATCTGCTGGATAACCGGGGCAAAAGCGAGTTCGACAACCCGTTCGGGCGCTTCGACCCGGTGACCTTCGACTCCCTCCAGCAGCAGCCTTACAGCGATTTCACCGTCAGCAGTTTCAGCAGCTACATCGACGCGCGGATCAACGAGCGCTGGAAATCGCGCCTGGAACTCGGCCACAGCGAAAACCGCGAGAAGTCCTTCGACAAGCTCAGCGACGAACGCTCGGTGTTCAACACCTACCGTGATTCGGTGACCTGGCAGAACGACCTGACCCTCGATGCGCGCAACAGCCTGATCCTTGGCGGTGACTGGTACGAAGACCGGATCAACAGCAGCACCGCGTTCGACGAAGACAGCCGCTGGAACCGCGCAGCCTTCATCCAGCATCGCTTCCAGGCCGACAGTTTCTCCACCGAACTGGGCCTGCGCCGCGATGACAACCAGCAGTTCGGCGGCCAGAACAGCTGGAGCGGCACGCTGACGTTGCCGGTCAACCCGGACAACGATCTGCTGCTCAGCTACAGCGAAGGCTTCCGCGCACCGACATTCAACGATCTGTATTACCCGGACTTCAGCAACCCCGACCTGAAACCGGAAACCTCGAAAAGCTACGAGCTGCAATGGCGCAGCCAGTTGAGCGACAGCAGCCGTCTCGAAGCCTCGCTGTACCGGACCGATCTGGAAGACGCGATCATCTTCGGCAGCAACTCACGCCCGGAAAACGTCGCCTCGGCACGGATCAACGGCTTCGAAGCAGCGTTGAAACAGGAGCTGTTCGGCTGGCAGAGCAACCTCGGCGTGGCGATCATCGATCCCCGCGACCGCGACACCGGCCACACCTTGGCACGTCGTGCCCGTCGCACCTTGAGCTGGGATCTGGACCGGCAATTTGATCGCCTTGGCCTCGGCGCCAGCTGGCAGGCCGTCAGCAGCAGTTATGACGACCTGAACAATCAACAACCATTGGGTGGTTATGCGCTGCTCGGACTGCGCAGCAGCTGGGCGCTGAACCGCGAGATCAAGCTGGATTTCAAGGTCGATAACCTGCTGGACAAGGGTTACAGCCGGGCGCTGTACAGCCATGACGGCAGTCAGTATGGCTATCGCGAGGAAGGTCGGGCGTTCATGTTCGGCGTGACCTGGACGCCGCAGCTCTAACGATCTGGCGCGATCAACCGGCAGAGCTTGGCGGTCGCCTCGATCATCTGCCCGCTGGGGCGCTCAAGGCCTTTATCGGTGACCAGCAGCAATTGCCCGTGTTTGACCGCTGCCACCTGCGGCCAGGCGTTCCACGCGTCCAGTTGCGGCTGATCACCGGCCAGAATCACCTCGGGATCACGCTGTAAAACCGCTTCGATGCTCACCTGCGGCGCTGGCAGTCTCAAGTCGGCGAACACATTGCGCGCCCCGCACACTTCAAGCGCATCGCTGATGATCTGCCCGCCACCGACGGTGTACAGCGGCTTGTCCCAGACCTGATAAAACACCCGCAGCGGCACTTCCCGCCGGTAGCGCTGACGCAGCTCATCGAGGTTTTGCCGCAACTCGCTGGCCCGCGCGCCCCCACGCTCAGGACGACCAAGCTGTGTCGCGATGGCCTCAATCTGCGCGGTCAGCTGTTCGAGACTGTGGGGCTCGGCAACAAAAGTCGGGATATTCAGTCGTTTGAGCTGGTCGCGCTGCGCCGGGCCGACACTGCCCGGCCACAACAGCAACAAGTCAGGCTTGAGGCTGAGCAACCGCTCCATGTCGAGCTGGCCGTAACGCCCCACCGAAGGCACGTCCTTGATCGCGGATGGGCGCTCACCGGCATCCAGCACGCCGACCAGCAGATCGGCCGAATCCAGTTCAACCACGATTTCGGACAGGGATGGCGCGAGGCTGACCACCCGCAGGGCGGCCACCGTTTCACCGCTGACGGCCAGCAGCAGAACCGCCAGCCAGAGACGACGCATCAAGCGAGTTGACGCGGGATACGGTAGAGGTAGAACAGCACCGCCGTGGACAGCGCCAGCAACATCAGCGGCACCGCTTCAAGGCCGACGAACACCGCCAGCGCACCAATCCATGCCGGCAATGCCGCGACCACGTATGCACTGCGAAGGCATGCCGCCAGGGCGATCCAGGCAGCGGGTTCTTCAGGGGTGTCGAGGGCTTTTTGCGTGGCGATCAGCGCATGTTTGTAGCGCCCGAAAAACTTCAGGCTGACAAACATCGAGGCCACGCCAGCGATAAAGAAAGGCATCGCCAGCACCGGCAGAATTGCCTCGCCCTGACCGAATACAGCGTTGATCACGAACAGCGGCACCAGTGCCAGCGCCAGGTATTTCCACCAGGCGATCGACAGACGGCGCCGCACTTGCCCGCGGGTCACGCCCGGTCTACCTCACCCTGATGCTCGTTGCCCATCATGTGGTCGAGCTTGCTGGCCTTGGTCGCCAGATAGAGTTTGTTGTGCGGGTTGTGGCCGGTGTGCAGCGGCACGCGCTCGGCGACGACGATGCCCATGTCGGTCAAGGCTTTGACCTTGCGCGGGTTGTTGGTCATCAGGCGCAGGGATTTGACGCCCAGATGCTCGAGCATCGGCAGGCACATGGCGTAGTCACGCTGGTCGGCGGCAAAGCCCAGACGCTCGTTGGCTTCAACGGTGTCGGCGCCGCCGTCCTGCAATTCGTAGGCACGAATCTTGTTCAAAAGACCGATCCCGCGCCCTTCCTGACGCAGGTACAGCAACACGCCACGGCCTTCACGAGCGATGGCCTTGAGGGCGCCCTCAAGTTGCGAACCGCAGTCGCAACGCTGGCTGAACAAGGCATCGCCGGTCAGGCATTCGGAGTGCAGACGGCCGAGTACCGGGGCACCGTCGGCAATCTCACCCAGGCTCAGCACGACGTGCTCGCGGCCGGTGGCTTCATCGAGAAAACCGTGCATGGTGAATTGCGCAAAAGGCGTTGGCAGCTTGGAAGCGGCGACAAAAACGACAGGCACCGGTGTGCTCCTGATCTGAAAAGTCTGAAGATTCGCTGGGCGGCATTGTAACAGCAGGTTCCCGCAGGCGCTTAGGCTGAATTATCGGCCATAACGATCAAAAAGTTTGATAACAGGCTCGCCCTTATCGCGTTCATTCGAAGGGATACGGTTGCTTCCAGCGCTCGAAGATCGGCTTCAACTCGCCGCTCTTCACCAGTTGCTCCATGCGCCGGTCGTACAGCGACATCAGTGCGCGGCCTTGCGGGGTATCGGCGAAACCGAGGTACAGCGGCAACTCCGCCAGATGTGAATAACGGTATTGCGACGGATCGGCGGCGTTTCTCACCACCGCTTCGATTTCCGTCAGCGCATCGATGTAGTAATCCGCCCGCCCCTGCTTGAGCATCGACAGGATCCCGGTGCGGCGCTCGATCTGGTTGAAGCGTTTGACGTTCGGCAGGTAGGTTTCGTAGCGATAGCCGCGCACCCAGGCCAGTCGGTATTTACCCAGCGTCGCCTGGGTCGGCGATGGATTGCTGGCCAGCCCGAGCGCGTAGATGTGGTCGGAATCGAAGTTCCATTTCGGGTACAGCACCTGCTCGGCTTCACCGCGATAGGAACCGACCAGTGCGTCGGCTTCCTTCAACTGCACCAGCCCGACCGAGCGGGTGTAGGGCACGGTGCGAATATCCAGGGTCACGCCGGCCGGCTCGAAGACTTTGCGCAACACATCCCAACCCAGACCATGGCCATCGGCGGCGGTGTAGTCTTCCCAGTCTTCGCTGGCCAGGTGAATGACCGACGGCGGTGCGTCCTGTGCCTGGGCCATGGCGCCAAGCAAGGTCAAAACCACTATCGCCAACCAGCGTCGAGTCATCCCTGTGTCCCTCATCCACGCCTGGAAATCAGGCGAAAAGCCACACCAGTCCCTGCATCGCCAGCCAGGCAAACACGCCGGCCAGCACGTCGTCGAGCATGATGCCGACGCCGCCGTGAACATGCCGGTCGATCCAGCGGATCGGCCACGGCTTGAGAATGTCGAAGAAGCGGAATACCAGGAACCCGGCGAGCAACCAGTACCAGCCTTCCGGCACCAGCCACAGGGTGATCCACATCCCGACCATTTCGTCCCAGACGATGCCTTCGTGGTCGTGCACCCGCAGATCGTCGGCCACTTTGCCGCACAACCAGAAGCCGAACAGCATGGTGATCCCGAGCATCAGCCAGTAACCCCAGTCGGGCAGCATCTGCCACAACGGGATAAAGGGTAGCGCAACTAACGAGCCCCAAGTGCCCGGCGCCTTGGGCAAGGTGCCCGAGCCGAAGCCGAACGCGAGGAAATGCCAGGGATTGCGCCAGACCGACGGCGGAACGAATTCGGCCGGAACCTGTTTCGGGTGATCTGTCACGGTGACTCCTGAAAATGTTGATAACCCCGGATTTGCGGGGTGATGTCGTGCCCGTCGCGATCCAGCAGCACCACGCCCTGCCCTTGCGTAACGCGGCCGATCACATGGATCGGCCAGCCATCGGCGAGCAGCGCCGGCAACTCGACGGACGGCAGGGTGAAGGCCAGCACGTAATCATCGCCACCGCTCAACGCCGCACGCTCGGCGCCACGCTGACCGAGAAACGCCACCAGCGCATCCGACAACGGAACACGCTCGCGCTCGACCTCGAGGCGAACCTTTGAGGCCAGCGCGATATGACCACAGTCGGCGAGCAGCCCATCGGAGATGTCCAGCGCCGACGTAGCCTTGCCACGCAGGGCCTGGCCGAGGGCGAGTTGTGGTTGCGGCGACCAGTAATGATCGAGCAACGGTTGGGCGATATGCGATTCGGCGTCACGCTGCCCCAGCACCAGCGGCAAGGCCCCGGCGGCATTGCCCAGTTCGCCGCCGACACACAGCAGATCGCCCGGCTGCGCGCCGCTGCGAGTCAGCGCTTTGCCGGCCGGGACGCGGCCGAACACGGTGACGGTCAGGCTCAACGGCCCGCGCGTCGTGTCGCCGCCGACCAGTGCCACGCCGCAGCCCTGCGCCATGCGGTTCAAACCGCGGGCATAGGCTTGCAGCCAATCGGCGGTCACCGTCGGCAGGGTCAGGGCAAGGGTAAAGGCGACGGGCGTGGCGCCCATGGCAGCGAGGTCGCTGACCGCCACGGCCAGCGAGCGCTGACCGAGCAGAAACGGATCGCAGGGATCGGCGAAATGCACGCCGGCCACCAGCGTATCGGTGGAAACCGCCAGCTGTTCCCCGGAAGGAACCGCCAGCAAGGCGCAGTCGTCGCCGATCCCCAGTGCAACGCCTTCGCCGCCCTGCGCACAAGGCGCGGCGGCGAAGAAATTGCGGATCAGCTCAAACTCGCCCATGGCTGAGAAAAAGTATTCAAGCGCCGATCAGCGCTTGAACGCCTTCACTTCAGCTTCACGCAGGCGCGGAGCCAGCTTGTCGAGCACGCCGTTGACGAACTTGTGGCCGTCGGTCGAACCGAACACCTTGGCCAGTTCGATACCTTCGTTGATCACAACGCGGTACGGCACGTCGACGCGCTTGAGCAGTTCCCAGGTGGACAGGCGCAGAACCGCCAGTTCAACCGGATCCAGCTCTTCGATCGCCAGGTCCAGGCAAGGCGTGAGCGCGTTGTCGATTTCGGTCTTGAACTGCGGAACCCCGTGCAGGATTTCGCGGAAGTAAGCACCGTCGACATCGGTGAAATCGTTATCGACCCGGAACTGCGCTTCGATCTCGTTCAACGACTGCCGAGCCATGTGCCACTGATACAGGGCCTGGGTCGCGAGCTGACGGGCTTCGCGGCGCTTGGCGCTTTTCGATGGCTTGCCGGCATCCGCAGGTTTCGGATCGCGCGGGTTGAAACGATCGCTTTCGTCGCTAATCACTTGGCCTCCAACTGCGCCAGCAGGCTGACCATTTCCAGAGCGGACAGGGCAGCTTCAGCACCTTTGTTGCCGGCCTTGGTGCCGGAACGTTCGATGGCTTGCTCGATGGAATCAACGGTCAGGACGCCGAAAGCGACCGGTACGCCGAATTCCATGGACACCTGGGCCAGGCCCTTGGTGCACTCGCCAGCCACGTATTCGAAGTGCGGAGTACCGCCACGAATGACCGCGCCCAGGGCGATGATTGCTGCGAACTCGCCTTTCTGGGCGACTTTCTGCGCAACCAGCGGGATTTCGAAGGCGCCAGGTGCGCGGATGATGGTGATGTCGCTTTCGCTCACGCCGTGGCGAACCAGGGCATCAACTGCACCGCTGACCAAGCTTTCAACCACGAAGCTGTTGAAACGGCCCACTACCAAAGCGTAGCGGCCTTTAGGGGCGATGAAGGTACCTTCGATGGTCTTCAGGGTCATTCGTCAGATCTCTTAAAGAGCCGGGACGCGTCTGTTTCGCGTCCCTCAGTGATTTATTTGCCGCGAATTCGGAGCCGGAAACAACCGGTCATTATTCGGAGGGCACGTATTCTACAACTTCCAGATCGAAACCGGATATCGCATTGAACTTCATCGGCGCGCTCATCAAACGCATTTTGCGTACGCCGAGGTCACGCAGGATCTGCGAACCGGCACCGACGATGCTGTAGGTGGTCGGTTTTTTCACCGCCGCCTGATCGCCGGTTTCGCGGATGTGCGCCAGCAGCACGTCGCCATCCAGTGGGTGACCAAGCAGCAACACCACACCGCTGCCGGCCTCGGCGACCGCAGCCATGGCGGCGCGCAGGCTCCAGCGGCCCGGTTGCTTGACCATCAGCAGGTCGCGCAGCGGGTCCATGTTGTGCACGCGAACCAGGGTCGGTTCTTCGGCGCAAACGGTGCCCAGGGTCAGTGCCATGTGCACGTCGCCTTCCACGGAATCACGATAGGTCACCAGGTTGAATTGGCCCAGTTCGCTGTCCAGCGGCTGCTCGGCAATCCGCTGAACGGTACGTTCGTGGATCATCCGGTAGTGAATCAGGTCGGCGATGGTGCCGATCTTGATGTCGTGTTCGGCGGCGAAAGCTTCCAGTTCGGCGCGACGGGACATGGTGCCGTCGTCATTCATCACTTCGCAGATCACGCCGCTCGGCTCGAAACCGGCCATGCGCGCCAGGTCGCAAGCGGCTTCAGTGTGACCGGCGCGGGCCAGGGTGCCACCGGCCTGAGCCATCAGCGGGAAAATGTGGCCAGGGCTGACGATGTCTTCGGCTTTCGCGTCTTTCGCGGCGGCCGCTTGCACGGTGCGTGCGCGGTCGGCGGCGGAGATGCCGGTGGTCACGCCTTCGGCGGCTTCGATCGAGACGGTGAACTTGGTGCCGAAACCGGAACCGTTGCGTGGCGCCATCAGCGGCAGCTTCAGGGTTTCGCAGCGCTCGCGGCTCATCGGCATGCAGATCAGGCCACGGGCGTGCTTGGCCATGAAGTTGATGTGCTCGGCCTTGCAGCATTCGGCGGCCATGATCAGGTCGCCTTCGTTCTCGCGGTCTTCGTCATCCATGAGGATGACCATCTTGCCTTGGCGGATGTCTTCAACCAGTTCTTCGATGCTATTGAGCGCCACAAGGCACCCCCTTCAGTCAGGATTTGAGGTAGCCGTTGGCGGCCAGAAAGCTTTCAGTGATGCCACCGGACGTTGGCTCGGCAGCCTTGTCGCCCAGCAGCAGACGCTCGAGATAACGCGCCAGCAAGTCGACTTCCAGGTTCACCCGGCGACCTGGCTTGTAGGACGCCATGATGGTCTCGCTCAGGGTGTGCGGAATGATCGTCAGCAGGAATTCAGCGCCATCGACCGCGTTCACGGTCAGGCTGGTGCCGTCGACGGTGATCGAGCCTTTGTGGGCGATGTACTTGGCCAGCTCTTTCGGCGCGCGGATGCGAAATTCCACGGCGCGGGCATTGTCGCTGCGCGAAACCACTTCGCCGACACCGTCGACGTGACCGCTGACCAGATGGCCGCCGAGACGGGTGGTCGGGGTCAGGGCTTTTTCCAGGTTGACCGGGCTGCCGCTTTTCAGGTCATTCATGGCGGTGCAGTCGAGGGTTTCGCGGCTGACGTCGGCGGCGAAGCCATTGCCCGGCAGCTCCACGGCAGTCAGGCACACGCCGTTGACCGCGATGCTGTCGCCGAGTTTGACGTCGCTCAGGTCGAGCTTGCCGGTTTCGACATGCACCCGCACATCACCGCCCTTTGGGGTCAGTGCGCGGATACTGCCGATGGATTCGATGATGCCGGTAAACATGGGGTTCTCCTTGAGAACGAAGCCAGCGCTAACGCGATGGCCGGGAATTATACGCTCGCCGATGAGACAGGGATTGCAGTGACTCGCCAGTCATCGCCAACCGCGCGAATTTCAGTGATTTTCAGCTCCGGCGCATCCTTCATGTAGGCCAGCGGCCAGTCCAGAAGCGGACGCGCCGTGGAGCCGAGGAACTTGCCGGCAATGAAGATCACGAACTCGTCGACCAGACCGAGCTGGGCAAACGCGCCGGCCAGTCGCGGACCGGCCTCGACCAGCACTTCGTTGACGCCACGGTTGGCCAGTTCGATCAGCAATTGATGCAGATCGACCTGACCGTCATCGCCCGGCACGATCAGGCATTCCGGACCGTGGGCGTACTGTTCTTCGATGGCCACGCAGGTGGCGACCAGCGCCGGGCCGGCCTTGAAGAACGGCGCATCCAGCGGCACTCGCAGACGCCCATCGATCAGCACCCGCAGTGGCGGACGGCTCAGGGCCAGCGCGGTTTGTTCGGCATCCAGCCCCAGCTCTTCACCGCGAACGGTCAAGCGTGCGCCATCGGCCAGCACCGTGTCGGCACCGGTCAGCACCACGCTGGCCTGGGCGCGCAGACGCTGCACCGCCGAACGCGCGGCCGGTCCGGTGATCCACTGGCTCTCGCCGCTTTCCATCGCCGTGCGGCCGTCGAGGCTCATGGCCAATTTGACCCGCACGAACGGCAAGCCGTGTTCCATGCGCTTCAGAAAACCTTGATTGAGCTTGCGTGCCTCAGCTTCCAGCACGCCGCTTTTGGTGGCGATGCCGGCATCGGCCAGACGCTGCAGACCGCGCCCGGCGACTTGTGGATTCGGATCGCGCATTGCCGCGACCACACGGCCAACACCGGCATTCACCAGCGCATCGGCACACGGCGGCGTACGGCCGTGGTGGCTGCAAGGTTCAAGGGTCACGTAAGCCGTGGCGCCCCGGGCCAGTTCACCCGCGGCGCGCAGGGCATGGACTTCGGCGTGGGGTTCGCCGGCGCGTTCATGCCAGCCTTCGCCGACAATCTGCCCATCACGCACGATCACGCAGCCGACCCGTGGATTGGGGTGCGTCGTGTAATGTCCCTTGCGCGCCAGCTCCAGGGCCCGGGCCATGAAGTGGGCGTCGAGGATGGCCTGCTCGGCGGCGGTGGTCATTCTTTCACCGGTTCGCGGGCGAGGCGGTCGATCTCTTCGCGGAACTCGTTGAGGTCCTGGAAGCGGCGGTACACGGAAGCGAAACGGATGTAGGCCACTTCATCGAGCTTTTGCAGCTCGGCCATCACCAGTTCGCCGACCACGAGGGATTTGACCTCGCGTTCGCCGGTGGCGCGCAGCTTGTGCTTGATATGGACCAGCGAGGATTCGAGGCGCTCGACGCTCACCGGACGTTTCTCCAGGGCGCGTTGCATGCCGGCGCGGAGTTTTTCTTCGTCGAACGGTTGGCGGCTGCCATCGGTTTTGATCAGGCGCGGCAACACCAGTTCGGCCGTCTCGAACGTCGTGAAACGTTCGCCGCAGGCCAGGCATTCACGCCGGCGGCGCACCTGTTCGCCCTCGGCGACCAGACGCGAGTCGATGACCTTGGTGTCGTTGGCACCGCAGAAGGGACAGTGCATGGTGGCTGGCAACAAAAAAAGGGAGGGCCATGGTAGCGCATCCCGGTGGCAAGACAAGCCATAGGCTTTGCGGTATACAGACTGCCATGATCGTTTGATCCATGGATTTCATTTTGCTGGAGCCGCCAATGTCCCTACGACCGCTCGTTTTGCTCAGTGTTTTCAGCCTGCTGGTGGCCTGTGGCAGCGATGCGCCCAAGCCTCAGCCGCCCACGCCGGGCCCGGCGCCGCAACAGGCGCAGAAAAAAGCCCGGGAAGCCGCCGACCTCGGTCCGCTGCCGGCCTATCAGCGCGAACTGAGCGGCACCCTGCAAGGCGTGCCGGCCGGTGCCGAAGTCGAACTGGCGCTGCTGGTGATCGACGCAAAGGATCGCCCGCAACAGTTGCTCGCCAGTTCCAGCCTGATCGGCAACAACCAGATTCTGCCGTTCCATCTGCGCTTCAACCCCGACGCTTTCCCGGTGGGCGCGCGGGTTGAGTTGCGCGGCCGCGCCAGCCAGTCCGGCCAGTTGATCCTGCACCTGCCGTCGCAGACCATCACTCAGCCAACCACCCAGGCGCTGGGCCAGCTGCAATTTGTCAAAGCACCATGAATGCACCGTTAGACCTGCAACAGTCGCTGGGCGAGTTGCTCGGCGACGCCCGACTGAAAGCCTGTGCGTTGCCGGACACCGATTTGCAGCTGTGGCTGATAGACGGCGACAACATGGCGCGCGAATTCAGTCAGGAAGAAACCCAACGAATCCTGCATGAACCGCCCTACTGGAGTTTCTGCTGGGCCAGTGGTCTGGCGGTGGCGCGTTATCTGGCGGAGTTTCCCGAGTGGGTGCGAGGCAAGCGGGTGCTGGATTTCGGCGCCGGTTCCGGGATTGCCGGCATCGCGGCGGTGAAAGCCGGCGCGCTGGAGGTGGTGGCCTGCGACCTCGACCCGCTGGCGATTGCCGCCTGTCGGGCGAATGCCGAACTCAATGATGTGCAGATGAGTTATTCCACGGACTTCTTCGCCGAGGCGGATCGCTTCGATCTGATCCTGGTGGCCGACGTTCTCTACGACCGGGAAAACCTGCCGCTGCTCGACGCCTTCCTGAGCCGTGGCCGCGAAGCGCTGGTGGCGGATTCGCGGGTCCGGGACTTCCGTCATCCGTTGTACCGGCGCATCGAAATGCTTGAAGCCATGACCCTGCCAGATCTGGCCGAGCCCGAAGAGTTTCGCCATGTCAGCCTCTACCATGCGGCCCGCGCCTGACCGTATAGTTGCCCCATTCACGCTTTTACGAGATACCCCATGAGTCAGCAAACGCCGTACATCTTCGACGCCACGACGGCCGACTTCGACCAGTCGGTGATCGAGGCCTCCTTTCAAAAACCGGTGCTGGTGGATTTCTGGGCCGAATGGTGTGCGCCGTGCAAGGCGCTGATGCCGATGCTGCAAGGCATCGCTGAGAGCTATCAGGGCGAGTTGCTGCTGGCCAAGGTCAATTGCGATATCGAGCAGGACATCGTCGCCCGTTTCGGCATCCGTAGCCTACCGACCGTGGTGCTGTTCAAGGACGGTCAACCGGTGGATGGCTTTGCCGGTGCGCAACCGGAATCCGCCGTGCGCGCCCTGCTTGAACCGCATGTGCAGATGCCCGCGCCGTCCGCCGCCGATCCGTTCGAACAGGCTCAGGCACTGTTTGACGAAGGCCGTTACGCCGACGCGGAAGCGACGCTTGTTACGCTGCTGGGCGAAGACAACACCAACGCCAAGGCGCTGATTCTTTACGCTCGTTGCCTGACCGAACGCGGTGAGCTGGGCGAAGCGCAAACCGTGCTCGACGCGGTCAAGAGCGACGAGCACAAGGCTGCACTGGCCGGTGCCAAGGCGCAGATCAAGTTCCTTGGTCTGGCCCGCGACCTGCCGGATGCCGCCGACCTGAAGAGCCGTCTGGCGCAGAACCCGCAGGACGACGAAGCGGTGTATCAACTGGCGATCCAGCAACTGGCCCGTCAGCAATACGAAGCGGCGCTGGACGCACTGCTCAAGCTGTTCATCCGCAACCGCAGCTACGGCGAAGGCTTGCCACACAAGACCTTGCTGCAAGTGTTCGAACTGCTGGGCAACGATCACCCGCTGGTGACCGCTTACCGGCGCAAGGTGTTTGCGGCGCTGTACTAAGCGCTTACTCGATCCAGCTGTAGAGCGGCGTATCCCCGCCGCTCAGCACTTTCACATCAGATGAATGACGCAGGCGCACCAGCAAGCGCTTGCCCGCCACCGCGCTGCCGGTCAGCCCTTCGAGCTGATCCAGCAGCTCCGGCCCGCTGAGCTGCCCGGCCTTGCGCAACAGATCCCTGGCGACCTGCCACAACGCGTCATCCTGATTCGCCGGTTTCGCCACAGGCGCTGCTGCTGTCTGGGGCTGGGCCGTCTGCACCTGCACGCCAAACTGCGCACCGAGCCGCGCCCAGTCGCTTTCATCCAGTTCCAGGGTCAAATCCACCGGCAATTCGCCGACGGTTCCGCGTATCCGCAACATAAGTTTCGCTCCCGCACATTTCTGACCTTCATGCTCCCATGGGACTTGTGTAACGCCAAGTGTCAGGAGCTGGCGACGCTTGCTTTATCGGCTACATATCTTCTTTTTTTCATGGGAAGGAACCCCATGTCTTCAGGAAGAAAACTGGCGTCGAAGGGAGGCCCCACCTCTACAGGTGGTGTGATTCTCGAAGGAAACGAAAACCTGCGTATCGAAGGCAAAATCATCGCCTCGATCGGGCAACTTGCCAGTTGCCCTGCGTGCAGTGCTGGCCAGGGACCGATTGTCGCCGTTGGCGAAAGAACTCTGATCCTGCCCGCCGGTCCGGCTGCACTGGAGGGTGACTATGTCGCCTGCGGCTGCCCGCCCATGGCCAACAAACTGCTCACTCAGCAACATAGCGGCTTCGCCGGCATTGGCCGTCCTGCCCCTATCGATATGGGCCCACCGATTGCGGCCGTGGCTTCACATCGTTATCTGCAAGTGATCATCGAACGTCTGGACGACACGCAGAAACCAGGTCTGGCCTACAGACTCAAAGACAAGAAAAAAACAGCCGTCCTGCAAGACATCACTTGTAATGCAACAGGCGAAGGCTGCGAACACCCTGTGGAAAGCCATTCGGATTACGACACTCTGTTGGTCGGTGAAGAGTCCGAGTGGACGTTTTACGCTTATGAAGAACCCCTGAATCAGGACTTGCCATGAAGTCGGAAATCAAACTCGTCTTTAAAGACTTTCTGATGCAGCCGCCAAAAGGCGTGAAGTTTCAGTTGCTGATCGACGGACTTGTCATTGATGACAACATCGTTCAAAACGATGACAAACCCCGCATTTACTCGCTCCTTTCGGACAAGACTCAAACCGCTATTACTCGCTCGGATGCCCAGAAATTACCTTCGATAAAAAGCCGTGACAGCTACGAAGTCACCGTTCAAATTGTTGGTAACTCCGGCGCAAAAAAGGCAATGCATACATCCACTCTGAATTCAGGTAAATCGCTGTCGATAGTTGCAGTATCACCTTGGGTAAAAGTGCCCCTATCCACCAGTGGCAAAGTCTCTAACGACACATTCTACGAGGTCGAGTATGGCGTCAAACGGAGGGATGAAACCCGCACCGTAAAGGTAGTCATCCAGGACATGCCGCGCCGCATACTGATGGAGGCGCTATCACACCGAGGTTCGACTGAATGGGCCGGCAACAAAGTCAAACATTCTTTACCGCATCCAACGCTTAAGAAAAGCGTGGAGTTCAGGGCGGAATCAAACAAGTGCAATGTGTTCGTCTATGACGTATTGACTGCCATCGGTGTCAACGTGGCAATGATCGAACACGGCTCTTCAAAATACATCCCGGGCTATTCCAAAGTAAGCCCGCCAACCGCGGGGGAATGGGCAGATGAGACCCGGCTGCTCAATAGCTGGAACGCAGAGAAATCACCCCTGCCCGGAGACGTTGGTGCGTATGCTGTCAATTACTCTGATGCCAGCGGTCACGTCGGATTTGTTCTGACTCAGGGTGTCTGCATTTCAGCAGGCTGGGACAAAATCGAAGTCAACGACGCAGGTTTTCGAATCGCATCGGGCAATGCTGCTCGCGGTGACCATGACTTCACAATCTTCCGACGTTACAAGTACAGCAAACCACAATGAAACGACTCTGGATAATCCTGGCTGCTTCACTCCTGCTCGTTGTGGCATGGCGCTTTTGGTCGCCTTCCGACCTTTCAGCCTGCACCTCCGAAGGCGCAACGCCAGGGCCGTTGACCGCCACCGTTCACAATTACTTTGAAAGTAATAGACGTATCGGATGGCGGGATATGGATGACCGCTTCGACATACTTTCTACTCCCGAAGGCCAAAAAATTGCCGGCCAACCAAAGCCGTACGCCTGTGAAGCGTTACAGATACTGCAGAATCCCGCGTTCAGTGAGAGTGAAAAAATCTTCACTACGGCGTTGATGTTCCAGTTGCCGATCAGTCAGTACATGGGCTTCATGGATCGCAGCCATCAACTCTACTCAGAGCACAGAATAGATCCGGAGGTCATGAAGGTGGTGCTACTTCCGCGCGGCACGGCGATCAACTACTGGTGGCTTCCAGCCTGGCGTCAGCGCTTCACTCGCGATGCTCCGAATCTGCTCGACGAAAGCCTGATCCGTCATGTGCTAACGGGAGGCTACTGGTTCGACTATCCCGGCGCCGGATTCTGATTCAACAATCGTGACACTCAATCTACGTACCGCTCCGGGAACATCCCGGACGGTGCTCAGTCATGCCTTGCGCAAAGCGTTTCAGGCGGGCAAACTCTGCGCACTTTCGTTATAAGATTACATAACAAACTCTTCACTTTACTTCCCGGAGACCGCCATGCGTCGTCTGCTGCTCGCTTTGCCGTTTGCCCTGTTGCCGCTGGCCATCGCCCATGCTGCCGATGAGCATGATCACGACCATGAGCACGGCAGCCTCGGTGCCCACGAACATGGCGTCGGACGCCTGAACGCTGCACTCGATGGCCAGACTCTGGAGCTGGAGCTGGAAAGCCCGGCGATGAACCTCGTCGGTTTTGAACACGTCGCCACCAGCGATGCCGACAAGGCCAAGGTCGCAGCCGCTCGTGCGCAGCTGGAAAAACCGCTGGCGCTGTTCAGCCTGCCGGCCGCCGCCGGTTGCAAGGTCACCAGCCAGGAACTGGAAAGCCCGCTGTTCGGCGACAAGCCTGATGCCGACGACGACCACGACGACGAAGAAGAAGCCGGCAAGGACGGTCACGAGCATCATCACGACCACAGCGAAATCCACGCCCACTACCAGTTCAGCTGCGCGGCGCCGGGCGCGTTGAAAACCCTGGATCTGGCGAACCTGTTCAATACCTTCCCGGCCACCCAGAAAATTCAGGTACAACTGATCAGCCCGAGCGGCCAGCAAGGCACGGAAGTGACGGCCAAGGCCGCCGCCCTGAAGTTCTGACACGAAACGGCGCCATGACCCAAGCACTCATCGAACTGTCCGACCTGGGCTTCAACTGGCCCGGTCACCCGCCGCTGCTGGATATCCCGGCGTTTCGTCTGGAAGCCGGCGAAACCCTGTTCCTCAAGGGACCCAGCGGCAGCGGCAAGACCACCCTGCTCGGCCTGCTTGGCGGGGTGCAGAAACCCGGCCGCGGCAGCATTCGCCTGCTCGGCCAGGAGCTGACCGAACTGGGTGCCGGCGCCCGTGATCGTTTTCGCGTCGATCACACCGGCTACATTTTCCAGCAGTTCAACCTGCTGCCGTTTCTCTCGGTGCGCGAGAACGTCGAGCTGCCGTGCCACTTTTCGAAGCTGCGGGCAGACCGTGCGAAGCAGCGTCATGGCAGTGTCGATCAGGCTGCCGCCACCCTGCTCGCCCACCTGGGCCTGAAGGACGAAAGCATCCTGAGTCGCCGCGCCGATTCGCTGTCGATCGGTCAGCAACAGCGGGTCGCCGCGGCCCGTGCGTTGATCGGTCAGCCGGAACTGGTGATCGCCGACGAACCGACCTCGGCGCTGGATTACGACGCCCGGGAAAACTTCATTCGCCTGCTGTTCGCCGAATGCCGCGAAGCCGGCTCAAGTCTGTTGTTCGTCAGCCACGACCAGAGCCTGGCGCCGCTGTTCGACCGTCACCTGTCCCTGGCCGAACTCAATCGCGCCGCCACGTCTGCCGAGGTCTGAGATGTATCTGTTCCGTCTGGCCATGGCCAGCCTCGCCAACCGGCGTTTCACCGCCCTGCTCACCGCTTTCGCCATCGCCCTCTCCGTCTGCCTGCTGCTGGCGGTGGAGCGGGTGCGCACCGAAGCCAAGGCCAGTTTCGCCAGCACCATCAGCGGCACCGACCTGATCGTCGGCGCCCGCTCGGGCTCGGTGAACCTGCTTCTGTACTCGGTATTTCGCATTGGCAACGCCACCAACAACATCCGCTGGGACAGCTTCGAACACTTCGCCAGCAACCCGAAGGTGAAGTGGGCAATTCCGATGTCCCTCGGTGACTCCCATCGCGGCTACCGGGTGATGGGCACCACCGAAGCCTATTTCGAGCATTACCAGTACGGTCGCCAGCAGCATCTGGAACTGGCGGATGGCCGCGCCTTCGCCACCGATCCGTTCGAAGTGGTGCTCGGTGCCGAAGTGGCCGAGGCGCTGCATTACAAGCTAGGCGACAAACTGGTACTGGCCCACGGCGTGGCGGCGATCAGCCTGGTCAAGCACGACGACAAACCGTTCACCGTGGTCGGGATTCTCAAGCGCACCGGCACCCCGGTGGACCGCACGCTACACATCAGCCTCGGCGGCATGGAGGCGATCCACATCGACTGGCACAACGGTGTGCCGGCCCGTGGCAACGGCCGGATCAGCGCCGATCAGGCGCGAAACATGGACCTGACGCCGCAAGCGATCACCGCGTTCATGCTCGGCCTCAACAGCAAGATTTCCACCTTCGCCCTGCAACGGGAGATCAACGAATTCCGTGGCGAGCCGATGCTGGCGATTCTGCCGGGCGTGGCCTTGCAGGAGTTGTGGAGCCTGATGAGCACCGCTGAAAAAGCGCTGTTCGTGGTCTCGCTGTTCGTGGTGCTGACCGGGTTGATCGGCATGCTCACGGCGATTCTCACCAGCCTCAACGAACGCCGCCGCGAGATGGCGATCCTGCGTTCGGTGGGCGCTCGGCCGTGGCATATCGCAAGTCTGCTGGTGCTGGAAGCGTTTGCCTTGGCGCTGACCGGGGTGATCGCCGGGCTGGCGTTGTTGTATATCGGCATCGCTGCGGCGCAGGGTTATGTGCAGGCCAATTACGGGCTGTTTCTGCCGCTGGCGTGGCCAAGCGAGTATGAATGGACGCTGCTCGGTGGCATTCTGGCTGCCGCGCTGCTGATGGGCAGCGTGCCGGCCTGGCGCGCGTATCGCCAATCCCTGGCCGATGGCCTGTCGATCCGTTTATGAGGATGTTCACCATGCCCCGCGCCGTGCTTGCGCTGCTGTTGCTGGTCGCCCTGCCCGTGTGGGCGGCGGCGCCGAAAGACCTGACCTGGTCGGAGATGATCCCACCGGACGCGGCGCCGGAAGTGCCGAACATGACGCCGCTGCACGACCTGTCGAAGATGAGCGACGCGCTGTCCGCCGAGTCCGCGCCAGCAGCCAAGCAGGACATGCCCAACGCCCCCGTGGTGCAAAGCCTCGACGGCCAGAACATCCGCCTGCCGGGCTACATCGTGCCGCTGGAAGTCAGCGAAGAAGGTCGCACCACGGACTTTCTGCTGGTGCCGTATTTCGGCGCCTGCATCCACGTGCCGCCACCGCCGTCGAACCAGATCGTGCACGTGAAAAGCGAACTCGGCGTGAAGCTCGACGAGCTGTATCAGCCGTACTGGGTGGAAGGGCCGTTGCAGGTCAAGCAGTCCACCAGCGAACTGGCCGATGCCGGGTATCAGATGGAAGCGGACAAGATTTACGTCTACGAACTGCCGGAGTAAATCTGTTGGTTCTTTATTCCTTGTCAGGGCCCTATCGCTGGCAAGCCAGCTCCCACAGGTTTTGTTGGTGATCACAAAATTTGTTAACGACTCGATCACTGCGGGAGCTGGCTTGCCAGCGATGAGGCCATGAAAGTTCCACAAAAATCCGGGGCATCACTGTTTCATTGAGCTGAGTCAAAAGACCGTATCAGACGGATTCGTACCATAGGACATCAAACATTTTTAACGTCCTTTGGGAGCTTCCATGAACAAGTCCTTGCTCAGCGCCTCGCTGTTTGCCCTCGCGCTCGCAGCCCCGCTCGCCCACGCCCACGAAGCCGGTGACATCATCGTTCGTGCCGGTGCGATCACCGTCAACCCGAAGGCCGACAGCTCCAGCGTCAAGGTCGATCAGGGTCCGCTGAGCGGCACCAACCTGGGCGGCAAGGCGACCATGAGCAGCGACACCCAACTGGGTCTGAACTTCGCCTACATGCTGACCAACAACATCGGTATCGAGTTGTTGGCCGCCTCCCCGTTCGAGCATGACGTGAAGCTCAAGGGCACTGCCCTGCCAGCCGCCAACGGCAAGCTCGGCACCCTGAAACACCTGCCACCGACCCTGAGCGTCGTCTACTACCCGCTGGACGCGAAGTCCGCGTTCCAGCCGTACATCGGCGGCGGCATCAACTACACCTGGATCTACGACGAACACGTCGGCAGCGAAGCCCAGTCCAACGGCTTCAGCAACTTCAAGGCGAAAAACTCCTGGGGCCTGGCCTGGCAGGTCGGCGCCGACTACATGCTGACCGACAACATCATGCTCAACGCCCAGGTGCGCTACATCGACATCGATACCCGCGCCACTGTTGAGAACAACGCCGTGGCCCCGGGCACCCGTGCACGGGTGAACGTGGACGTTGATCCCTTCATTTACATGGTTGGTCTAGGCTACAAGTTCTAAAGAACGTTCACGTGGTGGTGAATGAGGCTTGGTGGCGGGCAGGCTCAGAACTGACGGCGATGTTACGCCATCGACCGGGGAGCAAGCTCCCTCGCTACAGGAAACCGGGGTGAAACCCGAATTCCGGCCGTGAAAAAGGCGCCTGTCAAAAGGCGCCTTTTTCATGTCTGCGAGAAGCTCAGCGGCCGAGCAGACGGGCCAGGCCGACGTTCATAGGTGTTGGCGTCGGGCACTTGAATCGCTCAAGCAACCGGCGGTTGTTCGCCCGCGAATGACGGATGTCACCGGAGCGCGCCGGGCCATAGCTGACGGGCGGCAACTCGCCGACCACCGCTTCGAGCGCGGCCAGCATCTGCTTGAGATTGGTCGCCCGATTCCAGCCGACGTTCACCGCACCGACATCCACTTGCGGCTTCTCGATCGCCTGCACCAGCACGTCGACCAGGTCTTCGACGTACATGAAATCCCGGGTCTGCTCGCCATCGCCGAACACGGTGATCGGCAGGCCTTTCTGCGCGCGTTCGCTGAAGATGCTGATCACCCCGGAGTACGGCGAGGACGGATCCTGACGCGGGCCGAAGATGTTGAAGAAGCGGAAGATCGCCGGTTCCAGACCATGCTGGCGGCGATAGAAATCGAAGTACTGCTCGCCAGCCAGTTTGTCCGACGCATAAGGCGTCAACGGCGCCTTGGGCGTATCTTCGTCAATCGACTCGCCTTCGCCATTGTTGCCGTAAACGGCTGCGCTGGAGGCATACAGCACACGTTTGACGCCGGCCTCGCGCATGGCTTCGCAGACGTTCAGCGTGCCGATGAAATTGCTCTGGTGGGTTTTCACCGGATCGTCCACCGACGCCTGCACCGAAGCGACGGCGGCCAGATGGGCGACCGCACTGCAACCCTGCATCGCTTGTGCGACCAGAGCAGCATCGGCCACATCGCCGACGATCAGTTCGACCTTGGGATTATCCAGCGGCAGGTTGCTGCGCTTGCCGGTCGACAGATCATCGAGGATCCGCACCGAATGGCCGTTGGCAAGCAGCGCGTCAGTCAGGTGCGAGCCGATGAAACCGGCGCCGCCGGTGATGAGAACAGGGCCTTCAGCCATGACGATAAAACCTATCCAGTAAGCCCGGGAGCGCGGCACGCCAGGCGCGCGGCTTGATCCCGAAGGTGTGCAGAATTTTCTTGCAGGCGAGCACCGCGTGTTGCGGTTCTTCGGCGGCATCCGGCCGCGCGGCGTGGGCCTGGGCGGTCGGGGCTTCGATGGCCAGCGGGTGCAGGCTGCGCGCTTCGCTGAGAATCGCCTGGCCCAGCGCCAGCGGCGTGGTCGCCTCGTGGCCGGCGTAGTGGTAAGTGCCCCACAGCGGCGCGGCGCAATCGAGTTGCTTGAGCACCGAAATGATCACCCGTGCCGCATCGTCGACCGGGGTTGGGTTGCCACGGCGGTCATCGGCCAGCAGCAATTCTTCCGGCTGTTCGGCCCGGGCCAGGAAGCGCCCGAGGGTGCCTTCCGGGCTGTCGTCGAGCAGCCAGCCGAAGCGCAGCAGCACGTGTTGCGGGCAAGTGGCGCGCACGCTCTGCTCGATCCGCCACAGGGCCTGACCGCGCAGGCCCAATGGCACGGGCTCGTCCTTTTCGCTGTAGGCGGTGGCGCGGGAACCGTCGAACACCCGATAACTGGACGGCTGCACCAGCACGATGTTGTGGTGCTGGCACAGTTCGGCCAGTCGCTCGATGGCGCGTTCTTGCCCGGCCAGACGGCTTTCGCTGACGGTCTCGGCCTGGAACCAGTCGAAATAGTAGGCAAGGTTGATCAATGCATCGGGACGGGTGTCGTCGAGCAATTGGGTCAGGCTCGCGGCATCCCAGCCGTCTTCGGGCGGGCGGGGGGCGAGGAAACCGATGTCTTCCTCTGCACCGAGGCGAATCAGCGCCTGCCCAAGGGCATTTCCGCCGCCCAGTAACATAAGGCGCATTCGCATAGAGTCAGCAGGCCCAGTCTGATTGGAACGATGGCTTTGGCGACGATGCTCGTGGCAGCGTCGTCGATAATTGCCGGAATCGTTGCATTTTGCGGGTTTAGTGCGCAACCGTCACCCGTAAAGTGTAGATCCCGAGCGGTACTTGCAACTTCGCCCGCCCACCCGCATAACTGAAGCCATGAATCTGCCCCTCCCCAAGGACGCGGCCCTGGCAGGCTTCCACCCCGCCGTCAGCGCCTGGTTCAGCAGCACATTCCCGACGGTGACCGCCGCCCAGGCCCGCGCATGGCCGTTGATCCGTCAGCGCCGTTCGACGCTGATCGCCGCGCCCACCGGCTCCGGCAAGACCCTCACCGCGTTCCTCGCGGTGCTCGACGATCTGGTCCACCGTGGCCTGGAAACCCCGGACGGTCTGCCGGACGAGACACTGGTGGTCTACGTCTCGCCACTCAAGGCGCTGTCCAACGACATCCGCATCAACCTGCAGAACCCGTTGGCCGGGATTACCGAGCAGTTACGCCAAATGGATCTGCCGGCGCTGGAAATCACCACCGCCGTACGCACCGGCGACACCCCGCAGAAAGACCGCGCCGCCATGCGCAAGAGCGCGCCGCACATTCTGGTGACGACTCCGGAATCGCTCTACGTGCTGCTCGGCTCCGAGTCCGGCCGAAAAATGCTCGGTACCACGCGCACGGTGATCGTCGATGAAATACACGCCATCGCCGCCGGCAAACGCGGCAGTCACCTGGCCCTGAGCCTCGAACGCTTGCAGGCGCTGTGCGCCGAACCGCTGACCCGCATCGGTCTGTCGGCCACGCAGAAACCGATCGATGCGGTGGCGCGGTTTCTGGTGGGCCATGAGCGCCCCTGCGAAATCATCGACATCGGCCACGCGCGTCCCCGGGATCTGGGCATCGAAGTGCCGCCGGTGCCTTTGTCGGCGGTGATGGCCAATGACGTCTGGGAACTGGTCTACGATCGCCTCGCCACACTGGCCCGTGAACACCGCACCACGCTGATTTTCGTCAACACCCGCCGTCTGGCCGAGCGCCTGAGCCGGCACCTGAGCGAACGCCTCGGCAAACACGCGGTGGCCGCGCACCACGGCAGTCTGGCTAAAGAGTTTCGCCTCGACGCCGAGCAACGACTCAAGCGTGGCGAGCTGCAAGTGCTGATCGCCACCGCGTCGCTGGAACTGGGGATCGACATCGGCGAAGTCGACCTGGTTTGCCAGATCGCCTCGCCACGTTCGATCGCAGGTTTTCTGCAACGAGTCGGCCGTTCCGGACACCAGGTCGGCGGCACGCCCAAAGGGCGCCTGTTCGCCACCACCCGCGATGACCTGATCGAGTGCGCCGCCCTGCTCGACTGCGTGCGCCGGGGTGAACTCGATACGCTGCACATTCCCGAAGCGCCGCTGGATGTGCTAGCACAGCAGATCATCGCCGAGGTCAGTTGCCAGGAATGGGCCGAGGACGATTTGCTCGCGCTGTTCCGCCGGGCCGAGCCCTACGCCCGCCTCGACGAAAAACATTATCAGGCGCTGCTGGGCATGCTCGCCGAGGGCTACAACGGCCGTCAGGGCATCCGCAGCGCCTACCTGCACCGCGACGCTGTTAGCCGAACGCTGCGCGGACGACGCGGCGCACGACTGACCGCCGTCACCAGCGGCGGCACCATCCCCGACAACGCCGACTACAGCGTATTGCTCGAACCCCAGGGCCTGAACATCGGCAGTGTCAACGAAGACTTCGCCGTGGAAAGCATTGCCGGGGACGTGTTCCAGCTCGGCAACGCCTCCTATCGCATCTTGCGGGTGGAAACCGGCAAGGTGCGGGTCGAGGACGCCCAGGGTCAACCGCCGACCATTCCGTTCTGGCTCGGCGAAGCACCGGGGCGCAGTGACGAATTGTCGGCGGCCGTGGCGCGCCTGCACGCGCAACTCGATCAATTGCTCAGCGCCAGCCCCGGCAATCTGCAACCGGCCCTCGACTGGCTGACCGACACTCTCGGCCTGAACCTGGCCAGCGCCGAACAACTGGTGGATTACCTGGCCCGCGCCCGCCTCGCCCTCGGTGCGTTACCGTCCCGGGACACGCTGCTGATGGAGCGGTTTTTCGACGAGTCCGGCGGCACCCAGCTGATCATTCATTCGCCGTTCGGCAGCCGCATCAACCGCGCCTGGGGCCTGGCCCTGCGCAAGCGTTTCTGCCGCACCTTCAACTTCGAATTGCAGGCCGCCGCCAGCGAAGACGCGATCGTGCTGTCGCTGTCCACCAGCCACAGTTTCGAACTCGATGAGGTCTGGCGTTATCTGCACAGCAACAGCGCCGAGCACATCCTGATTCAAGCGGTGCTGGATGCGCCGCTGTTCGGTGTGCGCTGGCGCTGGAATGCCGGCGTGGCGCTGGCCCTGCCGCGCTACACGGGCGGGCGCAAGGTCGCGCCGCAATTGCAGCGGATGAAAAGCGAAGACCTGATCGCCAGCGTGTTTCCCGATCAGATCGCCTGCCTGGAAAACCTCGCCGGCGAACGGGAAATTCCCGAGCATCCGCTGGTGGAACAGACCCTCGACGATTGCCTGCATGAAGCGATGGACAGTGAAGGCTGGCTCGAACTCCTGCGGCGCATGGAGCGCGGCGAAGTGCGTTTGATCGCCCGCGACCTGCCGGCGCCCTCGCCGCTGGCGGCGGAAATCCTCAGCGCCCGGCCCTACACCTTTCTCGACGATGCGCCGCTGGAAGAACGTCGCACCCAGGCCGTGCTCAACCGTCGCTGGAGCGATCCGCAATCCACCGATGACCTCGGCGCGCTGGAGGCCGAGGCGATCAACGCCGTGCGCGATGAGGCGTGGCCGACACCGAACAACGCCGATGAAATGCACGAAGCGCTGATGAGCCTTGCCTGCATCAGCGATCGCGAAGTCGAGGCCAATCCGCAGTGGCGCGATTGGCTCAATGCCCTGGCCGAGACCGGGCGAGCCTGCCAATTGCAGATCGATCCCGAGCATTCACTGTGGCTGGCGAGAGAACGGCTGACCTGTCTGCAAGCGCTTTATCCACAGGCGCAGTCGGCACTCCCCGCATTGCCCGGTTTCGACGAACCATGGGCAGCCGAGGATGCACTGATCGAAGTGATCCGCGCGCGGCTCGGCGCATTCGGCCCGCTACCGCTGGCGGCGATTGCCGAACCGCTGGCGTTGATGCCGGCCTCTGTTCATCAAGCCCTCGCTCATCTGGAGCGCGAAGGTTACGTACTGCGCGGCCAGTTCACGCCGGGATCGCCCGTTGAGGAATGGTGCGAGCGCCATCTGCTGGCGCGCATTCACCGCTACACCGTCAAGCGTCTGCGCCGGGAAATCGAGCCGGTGGCATTGCAGGATTTCATGCGGTTTCTGTTCGACTGGCAGCACTTGTCCCCGTCAACCCGTGGTCAGGGCAGCGGTGTGTTGCCGGCGATTGTCGGTCAGTTCGAAGGCTACCCGGCTGCTGCTTCGGCGTGGGATAGCGATCTCCTTCCCGCGCGGCTCAAGGACTATTCACCGAGCTGGCTGGATGATCTGTGCCGCAGCGGCAAGCTGGTATGGACGCGACTCAGTGCCCGGCAAAACATCAGCGGCACGGCGTTGCGCAGCACGCCGATCGTGTTGCTGCCGCGCACTCAGGTCGGCTTGTGGAGTGCACTGGCCGAGCAGACGCCGGTCAGTGAACTGTCGCCCAAGACCCGCAAGGTTTTCGACGCGCTGAGCCAGCACGGCGCGCTGTTTTTCGATGAACTGATTCATGAAGCGCACCTGCTGCGCACCGAGCTGGAAATCGCCTTGCAGGAACTGGTCGGCGCCGGTCTGGTGAATGCCGACAGCTTCGCCGGATTGCGGGCGCTGATCACCCCGACAAGCAAGCGCCAGCAGCGCAGCAGTCGACGCGGGCGCGGGGCGTTTGTCGGGGGCATGGACGATGCCGGGCGCTGGGCGTTATTGCGTCGCGGGGCGGTTGTGGAAAACCGTCAAACAGCGTCGCCCGAAACCCTCGAACACGTCGCCATGACGTTGTTGCGCCGCTATGGCGTGGTGTTCTGGCGCCTGCTGGAACGCGAAGCCGATTGGTTGCCGAGCTGGCGCGAACTGCTGCGTACATTCCATCGGCTGGAGGCTCGGGGCGAGATTCGTGGCGGCCGGTTTGTCAGTGGTCTGGCCGGCGAGCAATTCGCCCTGCCCGAGGCGATTGCGCTATTGCGCGAAGTCCGCCGGCGCCCCCATGACGGCAGCCTGATCGCGGTGTGTGGCGTCGACCCGCTGAACCTCGCCGGCACTTTGTTACCAGGCGCGAAAGTGCCGGCGCTGGCCAGCAATCGGCTGGTGTATCGCGACGGCTTGCCAGTCGCTGCCGAGATTGCCGGCAAGCAACAATTCTGGGTGGAGATGGATCAGGTTTCCATGGAGCAGGCGCGCAGCAAACTGATCCGGCATTGATGTAAACCGGTCTGACCTCTTCGCGGGCAAGCCCGCGAAGAGGCCGGAACATGCACCACAAGAACTCCTATTGAGTCGGCGATTGCTCTGGCAACACCACCGACGAATGCGCCGGCGCCTCCTCTGCTTCCTGGCGCTTGGGCAACAAAACCTGCTGTGGATAAGTTTGCGCGAAATGCACCCACGGGCTGTTATCCACAAGCTTTTTCAGACGCTGGTTGAATGCGCGACTCACCGCATATTGCCCGCCCGACACTGTGCGGAATTGCGCGGTCAGCACCACGCCGTTGAGGTCCATCCTGTCCACACCGAACACATCCAGCGGCCCTTGCAGGTTGTACTTGAGGAACGGGTCTTCGCGGATCGAATCCCCTGCCTCGCGAATCAGTTCGATGGCCTTGTCGACATCGGTGTCGTAGGTGAACTGCACCGAGAAAAACGCGAACGCAAACTGCCGCGATTGATTGGTCACGGCCTTGATCTGACCGAACGGCACCGAGTGCACGAAGCCCTTGCCGTCGCGCAGGCGCAAGGTGCGAATGGTCAGGCCTTCGACCGTGCCGGCATGCCCGGAATCGAGCACCACCCAATCGCCGATCGACAGGGTGTCTTCGATGATGATGAACAGCCCGGTGATCACGTCCTGCACCAGTTGCTGCGAGCCGAAACCGATGGCCAGGCCGACCACCCCGGCACCGGCCAGCAGCGGCGCGACGTTGATCCCGAGATTGGCCATGGTGGTGATCGCGCAGATCACCACGAGGATGATTTTGATCGCGTTGCGCAACAGCGGCAGGATGGTTTTCACCCGGGTGCTGGGCTGGCGCGCCGAGCGCTTGCTGACCGGCGGTTTCAGCGCTTCCTGAATCGCCGTGTCGAGCACCACCCACAGCAGCCATGTCACTAGGAAGATCAACCCGATGCTGCTCAGCGCATTGCTGATCGCCCGACCGACCGTGCTGCTCTGCGCGAAGTCGAGCAGCGACACGCCCCAGATCCGTCCGAGGATATCGATGAACGCAATCGCGACGACGATCCGCAGCAACGCATGCAACAGGCTGAGGAAACGTTCCTTGTAGGCACTGCTGCGCTGGATCGCCTCGGCCTTGCGCGACTTGAACAGGTGTTGCAGCACGGTGCTCAGAAATACCGTGCCGATCAGCAGCACCGTGGTGAACAGCGCACAACGCAGGGCCTTTTGATTGTCCTCGCCAATGCCGATCAGATTGACCGCCGAAACCAGCACCATCAGCACGATCGGCCAATACCAGAGCCCGGAAAAAATCCGTAGCGACTCCTGCATCGACGGCTGTTTCAGGCGCTGGGCCAGCGAGCGATTGCGGATCAGGTGCGCCACCGGCCGACGCAGGCGAATCACCAGCAGACCGAAGATGATCGAGGCCAGCAGACCGGTGAACACCGCGATGCTGCTGGTGATGTTGCCGCCCAGTTGCCGGGCGATCTGCGGGCTGGTCAGGGCATCGCTGAGGGCGGCGAGAAAGCCGATCAGGAACAGCGGTTTCGGGCAGTAGTCGCGAATGATCTGCACGGCGCGGCGCTTATGGCCGACGTTGAACATCACCACCACGCACAACAGCATCGATGTGGAAAATATCCCGCTGCTGGTGGCGTAGGCAAAACACAGCGCCAGCGCGCGGCCGACCGAGGCCGACAGAAAATGGCTGACGTACAGGGTCAGCGGCAGGCAGATCAACGCGGGCAGTGTGTAAGGCAACAAGTAACCGAGCAGGTCCTGACTGCGTTGGCGGGTGCGCAGCCAACGCCCCTCCCGCAGGCGTTTGCCCAGCACGCTGCCGAGCACCGTCAACACGGCAAACGTGCCCAGCCACACGCCGGAGAGCATCAGGAAATCCCCCGCCACGCTCCAGCCGGAGCGGTTCGAAGGTTGATTGACCAGCCTGTCGACTTCATCCGCCGCCCGGTCGGCGCGCAGGCGCCAGGCGTCGACCAGATGCTCGTTGAGATCGAGTTTGTCCTGCACGTCGTCGATGCTGGAACTGATGGCGCCAAGCAGACCGCCCTGGACGATCGGTTCCGGTTTGGCCGGCTCTTCACCGGCCGCCGGAACGCCCGGCAGGCTGGCGGCTTGCACTGCATTGCCGCCGAACAACAGCAATGCCCCCAATAGAATCGCGATCCTGAACCTGGTCAAAACGCAGAGCTCCCTTGGTTGAACCTGTAAGGAACTGATCGGTTTTGGCTTGGCAAAGTTCAAGAACGCCTTGAGAGCCGCTCTTTGATCTTTGCGCCCAGATCAAATATCAAATGCCCACCCCTGTATTTTTCCACCCCCACCAAACCCCGACACTGCGCTCCATTCAATCCCCCACCGGAGTGCCGTCATGCCCATTGCCTTGCTCGCGCTGACCCTCAGCGCTTTCGCCATCGGGACGACCGAGTTCGTCATCGTTGGCCTGCTTCCCACCATCGGCGCCGATCTCGGCGTCAGCCTGCCGTCCGCCGGTCTGCTGGTCAGTCTCTATGCACTCGGCGTAGCCATCGGTGCGCCGGTGCTGACCGCCCTCACCGGTAAAGTCCCGCGCAAACTGTTGCTGCTGTCGCTGATGGTGCTGTTCACCCTCGGTAACCTGCTGGCCTGGCTGGCGCCAAGTTATGAATCGCTGGTAGTGGCGCGGATCGTCACGGGTCTGGCCCATGGCGTGTTCTTCTCCATCGGCTCGACCATCGCCACCAGCCTGGTGCCCAAGGAAAAAGCCGCCAGTGCGATTGCGATCATGTTCACCGGCCTGACCGTGGCGCTGGTCACCGGCGTACCGCTGGGCACGTTCATCGGTCAGCATTTCGGCTGGCGTGAAACCTTCCTTGCCGTTTCAGCACTGGGCGTGATCGCGTTTATCGGCAGCCTGCTGTATGTGCCGAACAACATTGCCCACAGCAAACCGGCGTCGCTGTTGCAGCAATTGCAGGTGCTCAAGCAACCTCGCCTGCTGCTGGTGTACGCCATGACGGCCATCGGTTACGGCGGCTCGTTCATTGCCTTCACGTTCCTGGCGCCGATCCTTCAGGACATCTCCGGCTTCAGCGCCGGCACCGTCAGCCTGGTGTTGCTGGTGTACGGCGTGTCGGTGGCGGTCGGCAACATCTGGGGCGGCAAACTGGCGGACAAACGCGGGCCGATCAGCGCGCTGAAAATCATCTTCGCCCTGCTCGCCGCCGTGCTGTTCGTGCTCACCTTCACCGCCGGCAACCCTTGGCTGGCGCTGGCCACCGTGTTGGTCTGGGGCGCAGTCGCCTTCGGCAACGTGCCGGGCCTGCAGGTGTATGTGGTGCGTCAGGCTGAACATCACACACCGCACGCCGTGGACGTGGCATCGGGGCTGAACATTGCCGCATTCAACCTCGGGATTGCCGGTGGCGCGTGGGGTGGCGGTTTGATCGTCGAACACATCGGCCTGATCCATACCGCATGGATCGGCGGCCTGGTGGTGCTGGTGGCACTGGCCCTGACCGCCTGGAGCGGTCGCCTCGATCGCCGGGGTCCGGTGTATGCCGAACCCGCCGAAGGCTCGACCCGGATCGTCACCGGGCACTGATCCGGCAAAGCCCGACCGTCCGTAATCCCGTCGAAACTTTCCCGAACCGCCCGCAGTCATCCACAGACAGAGGCCGAACGGGGACTTTCGACGGGAGGGCGGCATGGCAACGATTCATATCGGTATTTCATTCTGGCGCTCCAACAGGACTTGGGCATGAGCATTCCCGAGCCGGTCGGCTTCACCGACGAGCAGACCACAGTCATCACCACGGCGCGCCGTTTCACCGTGCTGACGGTCAACACCCACAAGGGTTTCACCGCACTGAACCGGCGTTTCATCCTGCCGGAGTTGCGCGAGGCGGTGCGCAGCGTGTCCGCCGACGTGGTGTTTCTTCAGGAGGTCCACGGCACCCACGAGCACCATCCCAAACGCTACGCAAACTGGCCGACGATGCCGCAGTACGAGTTTCTCGCCGACAGCCTCTGGCCGCAGTTCGCCTATGGGCGCAACGCGGTGTACCCGGATGGCGATCACGGCAATGCCGTGCTGTCGAAGTTCCAGATCGTGCGCCATGACAACCTCGACGTTTCGATCAGCGGCCACGAAAACCGCGGCCTTTTGCACTGCGTGCTGCGCCTGCCGGGAGACGACCGTGAAGTGCACGCGATCTGCGTCCATCTGGGCCTGCGCGAAAGCCATCGCAACGATCAACTGCGCCTACTGCGAGAACGCCTTTCCGAGCTGCCCGGTGACGCGCCGGTGATCGTCGCCGGCGATTTCAACGACTGGCGCCAGCGCGCCGATGCCTTGCTTGAACCCTGTGGCCTGCGCGAAGTGTTTGCGGCGCATCACGGCAAACCGGCGCGCAGCTTCCCCGCGCGCATGCCGCTGCTGCGCCTGGACCGGATCTACGTGCGCAACCTCAAGGCCAGCCAGCCAAAAGTGCTGGCAAACCGTCCCTGGTCACACCTTTCCGACCACGCGCCGCTGTCGGTGGAGATTGAACTATGAGCAGTGCACCGTTGGAGAAATCCACCGTGGAGCCGGTCAGCATCACCCCGCCCGTGCGCGAGCCGGGCACCGTCGATGTCGAATACCGATGGCAGGGCAACAACCGGCTCGAGCTGCTGGAAAACGGTGAGGAATATTTTCCCCGGGTGTTCGAAGCGATGCGCGCGGCGAAAAGCGAAATCCTGCTGGAGACCTTCATCGTCTTCGAAGACAAGGTCGGCAAGGAATTGCAGGAGATTCTGATCGATGCCGCCCGACGTGGCGTGCGCACCACCGTCAGCCTCGACGGCTTCGGTTGTGGCGAACTGAGCACCGGTTATCTGACCGCGCTGAGCGATGCCGGCGTGCATTTGCAAATCTTCGATCCGGCCCCGAAACGCCTGGGCATTCGCACCAACTGGTTCCGCCGTCTGCATCGCAAGATCGTGGTGGTCGACGGGTTGATTGCGTTCATCGGCGGGATCAATTTTTCCGGCGATCACCTGGCCGATTTCGGCCCCGAAGCGAAGCAGGATTATTCGGTGGAGGTTCAGGGCCCGGCGGTGGCCGACATCCATCACTTCGCCCTGCTGCAAAGCGGCCGACCGGGACGCGCACGGTTCTGGTGGCAACGGCGCCGGCAGCGTCGCGCCGAGATGGCCTTCGATGATCACGACGGTCAGGTGCGGCTGGTGTTCCGCGACAACGACCGGCACAACACCGATATCGAAGACGTTTATTTGCAGGTACTGCGCCGCGCCCAACGACGGGTGGTGATCGCCAACGCCTACTTCTTTCCCGGCTATCGCCTGCTGCGCGAAATCCGCAACGCGGCCCGGCGCGGGGTCGAGGTGCGATTGATTCTGCAGGGGCAGCCGGACATGCTGGTGGCCAAACTCGCCGCGCGCATGACCTACGACTACCTGCTCAAGGCCGGGGTGCAGATTCACGAATATTGCGAGCGGCCGCTGCACGGCAAAGTGGCGCTGGTGGACGAGGAATGGAGCACCGTCGGTTCGAGCAATCTCGACCCGCTGAGCCTGTCGCTGAACCTGGAGGCCAACGTGCTGATTCGTGACCGAGCCTTCAATCGTCACTTGTTCGAACGCCTCGAAGACCTTAGTCACAACCACTGCAAGGCGATGGACGCCGCGAAGTCGCCGCGCGGGCGGATCTGGCACATGACCGTGGGTTTTCTGGTGTTTCACTTCCTTCGGCATTTCCCGGCCATGGCCGGCTGGCTGCCGGCGCACAAACCACGGCTCAAACCCTTCACCCATGCCGCCGGGAGCGATCCTTCATGAGCCATTCCGAAGCCCACGCGGCGGCGCGCCCTATACCTGCGGGCAAGTCCCGCTGGAGCCGCTGGAAACGTCCGCTGACCCTGCTGTTCTTTCTCGCGCTGATCGTTTTGCTGACGATGTTCGCCAGTCGCATCGAATGGGCCGAGGTGCTGCAAACCCTCGCCGACTTCAAGGTGCGCACGCTGATCATCGCCTCCAGCCTGACTTTGCTGAGCTTTCTGGTGTACGCCAGTTTCGACCTGATCGGCCGCACGTACATTCGTCAGGATCTGACCTGGAAACAGATCCTGCCGGTGGGCGTCATCAGCTATGCATTCAACCTCAATTTGAGCGCGTGGGTCGGCGGGATCGCCATGCGTTATCGCCTGTACTCGCGACTCGGGGTGAGCAAAAGCAACATCGCCAAGATCCTCGGCCTGAGCCTGGCGACCAACTGGTTCGGCTACATGACCATCGCCGGTGTGGTGTTCAGCAGCGGGCTGGTGCGCATGCCGCCGGGCTGGAAAGTCAGCAGCGATGCGTTGCAGGGCATTGGCGTGTTACTGCTGTTGGTGAGTGCCGGTTATCTGGTCGCTTGCCAGTTTTCCCGGCGTCGCGAGTGGTCGATTCGCGGGGTGGAAATCAACCTGCCGTCGCTGCGCATGGCGGTCCTGCAATTGCTGCTCGGGGCGCTGAACTGGTCGCTGATGGCGGCGGTGATTTTCACCTTGCTGCCGAGCAAGCTCGACTATCCGCTGGTGCTCGGGGTGCTGTTGATCAGCGCGATTGCAGGGGTCATCACCCACATTCCCGCCGGGCTCGGCGTGCTGGAAGCGGTGTTCGTGGCGCTGCTGCAACACGAGGCTTCGCGCGGCAGTCTGGTGGCGGGGTTGCTGGCTTACCGGGCGATCTATTTCCTGTTGCCGCTGTTGATCACCGTGCTGATGTACCTGGTGGTGGAAGCCAAGGCCAAGGCATTGCGGATCGAGAAGAAACCAAGTCCTGATCAGCGCGACTGAATGATGCTCAACCGCTCGCCCACCACCATCTCGGTGATCCAGTCGACCAGGATCGAGGTGTAGGCCTGCTGCGAGGTCGGGTCGCTCAGGGCATGGTCGGCGCCATCGATGATGCGGTGGGTCAGCGAGTGAGTCTGCTGGCACGCGGCGCGATAACTCATGATCGTCGCGTGGGGCACGTAGTCATCGGTTTCCGACTGCACCAACAACACGTCCCCGGTGAACTGCGAACAGGCATGCAAGGCGCGGTTGCTGTCGGCGCGCACCAACACGCCGCGATAATCGCGCAGGTCAGCCTTGTCGAGATCGCGCTTGGGCGTGTGCCATTGCTCGTCGCGGTACAGCGCCGGCACCCGCAGCGCCAGCCAGCGCACTGGCCGCAGCGAGGTCAGGATCGAGGCGAGGTAACCGCCATAACTGGTACCCACCACCGCGATGGCCGAGGTGTCCAGCGCCGGGTGGGCGAGCAGCCGATCGTAGGCCGCCAGCAAGTCACGCAGATTGTCTTCGCGGGTCACCCGGCTCAGCGGAATGCCGGTGCCGCCAGTGTGCCCGCGCAGATCGAAGGTCAGGCAGACGCAGCCCAGGCCGGCAATGCCTTTGGCCCGTTCCAGATCCCGCTCCTGACTGCCGCCCCAGCCGTGCACGAACAACACGCCGGGGACTTTCGATTTGGGACTGAGGAAGGTCCCGCTCATCTGTTCATCATCAATGTCGATTTGAATGCTTTCGCTTCTAGCCGTCATAGGATTTGACCGTTACGTATTTGAGGAGAAAGTCGCTGTTCTCGGCCGGCCCGCGATACACCTCGATGGCATCCGCCGGCAGGGCCTGATCGGTATAGGTTTCGACCGACGACACGCGGATCGCGCGCATCGAGGGATCGTTGACGAAGCTCTGCAGCGCCGCCACTTCCGCGCTGCTGGCGCCGCCCATGCGCCAGGACTGTTCGAGCACGCCACTGCGCGGCCGGCCTTCGCTGTCCAGGCCCTGGGCGATGTCGTAATTGCGCCGGGAGGCATAGAAACGCGGATAGGCTTCGTCCGCCGCCCGGTCGTACACCTGCGCCTGCTGGATGGCCAGACGCACGTCGTCGGGCAGATCCAGCGCCAGCAGATCCTCGTAACCGCCCTGCACCACCAACAGGTTAGAGCCGCCGTACACCTCTTCGCCGTGGGCGTCCTTGGTCAAGTATTGATCACCGCAGTAACTCAGCACCCGGTCGCCGATGAACGACTGACCGACGCTGTGGGTGATTACCTCACTCAAGTCCTGCTCCAGCACCACGCCATCGCTGAACAATTCTTCAGCCTCGGGTCGGGCGAGGATTTCGTCGAACGCATCAAGGCTCTTGATCACTTCCTGACCGCGCCCGGCGCAGGCGTGGATCGGCTTGATCCTGATCGGTCCGCTGTACAAAAGATGTTCGGCGGCGGGCCGCGCATCCTCCAGCGCAAAGACGCTGAGCCCGTCCAGCACTACGGAGCGCACCCGCTCGGAAAACAGCGGCGACCAGCCTTGCGGCGCATGGGCCTGATGGCTGCGCAAACCGTGGCTGATGGCTTTGGTGCAGATGAAGTCGTGCTCGACGAAACCGCCCCACAGATCGTCCGGGCCACTCACACCCAGTTCGCGGGCCACCGCGCCGACGAGGGTCTGGGTCGGCAGCAGATAAATATCCCGGCCGCGATGCTTTTCGGCGTCGTAACTGCCGCCGAACTTGAGGCCGAGGATCTGCGCCAGCCATCGCGCGAGGGCTTTGTTGGTCTGCACTTCATGTTGTGGTGCGCCGGGCTGAACCGAGTGGGCGACGACCACTTTCCTGCGGGATGTCGGGGTCATGCGTTCCCCCTTTCCAACGGCGGGTTGAATGTAGCTCAGGAAGTGCAGAGATCAGGCCAACGGATGTTCAGTGGAAACAGTCTGCGAATCAGCGACTTGAAAAAACCATGCTGGCACCGCGCCTGTTTCAATCTGCACGACCGGTGCGATGACTCCGGCATTTTGCACGACGGGTTCACCTTATCGGGCCACCGCTGTCGGCGGACTCACGCCAAACCGTGCGCGATATTCACTGGGCGCCAGCCCGGTGATTTTCTTGAAAGTCGCGCGAAACGCGCCCGGATCCTGATAACCCACTGTCCACGCGATGTGATCGATGGTTCCATTGGTGAATTCCAGCATTTCCCGCGCCTTGCCGACTCGCAGATGCTGACAGTACTCGGTGGGCTTCAGGCCCGTCGCTGCGCGGAACCGGCGCAGGAACGTGCGTTCTTCCAGGCCCGCGCGCTCGGCCATCGCCGTCAACGAAACATCCGTCGCGCCGGTGCCCTGCAACCAATGCTGAACCTGAAGAATCGGGCCGTCGCCATGATTGAGGATCGGCGCGAAATTGCTTCCGCACTCGCTGGCGCTGTCGCTGTGCTCCACCACCAGAAACCGCGCGGTGCTGCTGGCGATGCTGGGTCCGAGCAAGCGGTCCACCAACCGCAAACCAAGCTCTGACCAGGCCATCAGGCCTGCCGTGGTAATCAGGTCGCCATCGTCGACAATCGGCGTATCGGCCTTGAGCCTGATCCTCGGGTAACACTCGGCAAAAGCCTTGGCCGAAGTCCAGTGCGTGGTCGCGCTGCGACCGTCGAGCAACCCGCTCTCCGCCAGTAGCCATGAACCGACACAAACCCCGCCGAGCGTTGCGCCCCGAGCGTGTTGTTCACGCAGCCAGGGCACCAGCCCGGCCGGCATCTGTGCCGCAGAAAAACCGGCGATGGACGGTGGAATCAGCACCGCCAGCAAACCGTTGTCGGCACCGGGGCGACTGTCGTAAACCCGCACTGGCGGTCGATCGCCCTCAACCTGCCAATGGCTGATCCGCAGCAGCGGCAATTGCGCAGCCTGATGTTCGTCAGCGATCCGGTCGGCCACACCGAACAGATCGGTCAGACCATGCACCGCCGCCAGCTGTGCGCCGGGATAAATCAGCACGCCCAGCTCCGCGACGATCCTTTCAGCAGCCATTGTCAGTTTTCCCCTGTGTATTGTCGGTGCGGCCAATCCTCGAAAACGTGGCCAGCGCCAATACTGAGCCCACACCCAACCTTCACTTCGAGGACACACCCATGGCCAAGCAAGCGCTCATCGTAGTCGATATCCAGAACGACTACTTCCCCCAAGGCAAGTGGCCGCTGGCCGGTGCCGACGCCGCCGCCGACAACGCCGCCCGGCTGATCGCGGCGTTCCGCGAGGCCGGTGATTCGGTGGTGCACATCCGCCACGAATTCACCTCCCCCCAAGCACCGTTTTTCACCCCGGGCTCCGAAGGCGCGAAACTGCATCCCAAAGTGCTCAACCGCGCCGACGAGCCGGTGGTGCTCAAGCACTTCGTCAACTCGTTCCGCGAAACCGAACTGCAATCGATCCTCGACGAACAAGGCATCAAGGAGCTGGTGGTGGTCGGCAGCATGAGCCACATGTGCGTCGACGGCATTACCCGTGCGGCGGCAGATCTGGGCTACACCGTCACGGTGATTCACGATGCCTGCGCCAGCCGCGACCTGGAATTCAACGGCCTGATCATTCCCGCCGCCCACGTGCATGCGGCATTCATGTCGGCGCTGGGGTTTGCCTACGCCAGCGTGGTCTCCACCGACGAGTTCCTCGCCGCCAGTCGCTGAGCCCTGCTCGGACACACCCGGAAAAACCTGCGCCCGCCTCGTTGCGGGCGCTTTTGTTTGTGTGTCACAAAAATCTCACGCGTGAGCCATTGATGGCATTTTGATTTGGCTGTAGTGTCGCTCACGCGTGAGATGTTCATAACGGAGTCATCGCCATGAAAAGCCGCTCCCCCGCCACAGCGTCAGAGAGCCCAAAGGGAGTGCGCTCGACACCGTCCGCGAAAAAACCGTCGAGCTTCTACATGAAGCAGATGCGCGCGGGCCTGGCTGCCGCCGGTTATGTGAAACACGAAACTTGGGTACTTCCGGAAAACCGAAGCTTGCTCAAGCAAATGGAGCAACAGCTACGCCAACCGATTCTGGCTGGCTCTTTCATGTCGGAGAATTACATGAGCGCAGGCAACAACTGGAACATCGATAGCCTCTACAACGCTTTCAAGGCGCTGGACGAGGTGGCTTCGCAAGAGATCACGCTGTCTCTGGTCCAGAGCTCCGAACCCAGCCTCAAGCTGGAAATGAACGAATTCGGCGGTCTGCCGATTCACATCGCCCTCGCCGGTCAGCAGATCATCGTCGACACCGTGCTGGTGGACATCGATTCGATCACCGACGTGCGCGCGTTCAACGACGCCGTACTGCGCAGCCGGGAAATGTTCCCGCTGTCGTCGATCGGCATCGAGACCATGCCCAACGGGCAGACCGTCTACAACATGTTCGGTGCACTGAGTGCCGACTCGAGCCTGACCAACGTGGTCACCGAGGTGAAAACCCTGGTCGACAACGTGCAGCGCGCCAGCGAAGCCTTCGAACACTTCTTCAAGTAATCAACAGGGAAAATCCAATGACTCAGTCCATCTGGAGCAAGTTGTTCACCGCGCTGCGCGGCGGCGCCAACGAAGTCGGCGAAGCGATCGCCGACCAACAGGCCCTGCGCATCCTCGATCAGGAAATCCGTGACGCCGACAGCGCGCTTTCCAATGCCCGCCGCGAACTGGTCACCATCATGGCCAAGCACAAACTCTCCGCCGATCGCGTGAGCGAGTACGAAGCCAAGATCAAGGACCTGGAAGCCAAAGCCGTTTCCGCCCTGAACGCCGGCCGTGAAGACCTGGCACTGGAAGTGGCCGAAGCGATCTCGACCCTGACCAACGACCTGGGCGTCGAGAAGAAGCAGAGCGACGAGTTCGGCACCTACGCCGACAACATGCGCAAGGACATCAACAAGGCCGAAGCGCGGATCAAGAGCCTGCGCCAGCAAGTGGACATGGCCAAGGCCCGTGAAAGCGTGCAGAAGGCTCAGGTCAGCGCCTCGATCGCCAGCGGCGGCGCCAACGGCAAGCTGGAAACCGCCGTCGGCACCCTGAACCGTCTGCAAGCCAAGCAGCAGCAACGCGCTGCCGAGCTGAGTGCTGCCGACGAACTGGCCGATGCATCGACCGGCAACGACCTGGATCGCAAGCTGCGCGAAGCCGGCATCACGCCGAACGAAGGCAGCGCCAACGCCATCCTCGAGCGTCTGAAGCAGAAGTCCGCCCAGTAACGGCGGCCAGAGAAAAGAAGGGCACCGGGTGCCCTTCTTTTTTGCCTGCTCGTTTGTCGCGAGGCCGGTACACTAGCGGCGTTTTGCCAACGAATACCTCCACCCGCTTCAAGGAATGTATCCATGGGATGGTTCAAAGATTTGCTCGGCACCAGCAACTGGCAGTCGGCCGCGCCGGCGTCCGGATCGGCTGGCGGCCCGCTCGGACTGGCGCAGGGCAAGGCGATCCGCTTCGACACGACCCTCGGTCTGCTGCTCGACGGCAGCACCTCGGTGCGGGTTCCCGACGCCCAGGCCATCTGGAGCGCCGGCTGGATAGACCTCGGTCAGTCGAACAAGCTGCATCGCTACTACCTGAACGATGAAGAATTCTGGGTACAGATCCATGTCACGGGCGACGACCAGATCGAGTCGGTGACGCTGTTCAATTACGTCAGCTATGTGACGGTCAACAGTGACGCCGAACTGCAGCGCCTGGCCGGCCCGAACAGCCTGATCGGCCTGCCGACCTATCGCCATGAAGGTGTCGAATACACCCGTGAATGGGGCACTGAACGCGGCCAGACCGAGCTGGTGCCGCTCACCGAACAGGTGATCAACCCCGACGAGTCCTACACCATCAACCATCACTCGATGCTCTACGCCCGCGAGACCGGCCTGACCGATCGCCGTGAGCTCTTGCTGTTCTCCGTCGAACAGGACGAAGAAGGCACCGTCAGCCTGAGCACCTCGCTGGGCATTTCGCTGTACACCACTGATTTGAGCACCATCTAAAAGGAAGTTTTCCATGCTGGAAGCGTTGTCCATTTCCCTGAACAAAGCCGCGCTGGTCGGTTTCATCGCCTACCTGATCGGCGCCGTGCTGCTGTTCATGCTGTTTCAGTTCGTCTACACCCGCGTCACGCCGCACAAGGAATTCGAGCTGATCCGTTCCGGCAACGTCGCCGCCGCCATTGCCCTGTCCGGCGCAATCATCGGCTTCGCGATTCCGGCGAGCAACGTGATCGCTCATTCGATCAACGTTCTCGACTTCGTCCTCTGGGCGGTGATCGCGGCCGGGGTGCAATTGCTCGCCTTTCTGGCGACCGGGCTGGTGCTCAAAGGCACGTCCCAGCGCATCGCCAACGGTGAAATCGCTGCGGGCATCTATGTGGCGGCGGTGGCGATCAGCGTTGGCATGCTCAACGCCGCGTGCATGACCCCGTCCTACTGATCGGCAGGAAGCCTGAGATGAAACGAAGCAAGTACGTTCAACTGTCGCTGGCCGCTTCGGTGGCCCTGGCGATTTCCGGTGAAGTGGCCGCCCAGGAACAGCAACGCAACTTCCAGAGCGTCGAACAATGCGTCGATGCCGAACTGGCGCCCGATGTCTGCTCGAATGCCTACGTCGCCGCCCTGGCCGAACACCGGCGGATCTCACCGGCCTACGACGACAAGGCTGCCTGCGACGCGGACTTTGCCGCCGATTGGTGTCAGAAAAATTCCGCCGGCCGTTTCGTGCCGAAACTCGGTGGCTTCAAGGTGCCGCAGGACGGTGAGCCGGCGCAGAACCTCGATGCGATCGCCAATGCGCAGATGCCGGCCGGCGATGCGGCTGCCGTACAGAGCAATCAGACAAGTACCTCGCACTCATCCAGCGGTGCAGGCAACGGCTGGCTCACCGGATGGCTGATCGGTAATGCCATGAGCAACAATCGCGCGAGCGACTCGCGGCCGGTTTATCGTGAGCGCAATACCCGCCAGACCTACGACACTTCGACGCTGAACCGTCGGATCGAGTCGGCACCGAGCCGCAGCCAGCCCGACTACGACAGCGATTACCGCAAACCGGTCAACGTGGCCTCGTCCACTTCCCGTGGCGGTTTTGGTAGCCAGTCCAGCGCACGCAGCGGTTGGGGCGGCTGGGGCCGTTCGAGCAGCTGACCATGAAGAAGATCCACTGCGCCGAGCGCCACGACTGGAAACAGACCGCCGAAAGCCTCGGCTTTCTGTTTCACACCATCGACGACGAGCCGTACTGGGACGAGCGCGCCTATTACCAGTTCACGCTCGCGCAGATCGAAAACGATCTGGAGGACCCGACCACCGAGCTGCACGAGATGTGCATGGATCTGGTCGACCGCGTCGTGCACAGCGAAGAACTGCTGGATCGTCTGAGCATCCCGGCGCCGTACTACGACATGATCCGAACGTCCTGGCTGGAAGGTCATCCGCATCTGTACGGGCGCATGGACTTCTCCTACAGCGGCAACGGCCCGGCGAAGCTGCTCGAACTTAACTACGACACGCCCACCAGCCTTTATGAGGCCTCGGCTTTTCAGTGGGGCTGGCTGGAACAATGCATCGAGCGCGGAATGCTGCCGCGCCATGCCGACCAGTTCAACAGCATCGACACCCGGCTGCACGAAGCCTTTGCTCAACTGAAACTGAAGCGGCCGTTTTACTTCGCCTCGATGAAAGACTCGGTCGAAGACAAGGGCACCACGGATTATCTGCGCCTGATCGCAGAGAAGGTCGGCATCGAATCGCGGCACATCGACATCGAAGACATCGGCCTGAGCGCTGACGGTCGCTTCGTGGATCTCGAAGATCGCTGGATCCCCCATCTGTTCAAACTGCACGCCTGGGAGTTCATCTTCCACGAACCGTTCGGCGCGGCGATTGCCGAGTGCGATACGCAGTTTTTCGAACCAGCGTGGAAATCCATTCTCTCCAACAAGGGCGCCCTGCCCCTGCTCTGGGAACTGCACAAAGGCCATCCAAACCTGCTCGCCGCGCATCTCGATCCCAATCCGGGCAGCGCGGTGCCCAAGGGCTGGGTACGCAAGCCATACTTCTCCCGGGAAGGCGCCAACATCGAGTTGCAGACCGCCGAAGGTCTGATCGTCAAAGAGGATGGGCCCTACACCGACGCGCCCTTCATCCTGCAGGAGTTTGCACCGCTGCCGAAATTCGACGACAGCTACACGCTGATCGGCTCCTGGGTAATCGGTGATCAGGCGGCGGGGATTGGTGTGCGGGAAGACAACAGTCTCATCACCAAGGATTCGAGCCGGTTTTTGCCGCATCTGATTCTTGACTGAAAAACCTGCGCCCATGAAAAAGGCCCGTCGCATACAGCGACGGGCCTTTTTTGTTTAACGCGGATACTGCAGCGAATCAGAACGGAATGTCGTCATCGAAGCTGTCGAAATCCGGAGCCGGTTGCGGTGCGGCCTGCTGTGGAGCCGGGGCCGAACGCTGCTGAGGTGCCGACTGCTGCGGACGCGGAGCCTGCTGGCGTGGCGCCTGCTGCTGATAGTTGTTGCCACCGCCTTGTTGGTCGCCCTGTTGTGGACGGCCGCCGAGCAGTTGCATGGTGCCTTGCATGTCGACCACGATTTCGGTGGTGTAACGCTTGATACCGTCTTTTTCCCACTCACGGGTCTGCAGCTTGCCTTCGATGTAAACCTGCGAACCCTTGCGCAGGTATTCGCCGGCGATCTCGGCAACCTTGCCGAACATCGATACGCGGTGCCACTCGGTCTTCTCGACCTTCTGACCGGTCTGCTTGTCGGTCCACTGCTCGCTGGTCGCCAGACTCAAGTTGGTCACGGCGTTACCGTTGGGCAGGTAGCGTACTTCGGGATCCTGGCCGCAAGTACCGACCAGAATGACTTTGTTAACCCCACGGGCCATAACGTTCTCCTAGGCTTCGCACGCAGTCTGCGCCGGGTTGTTCACCAGGCGTTCGAGAGTGGTGCGATCCATTAATTCGGTGTCCAGTTTGATGTAGATCGCCGCTTCATCAGCGACTATCACTGCATCAGTTACCCCTACGAGGGCCTTGAGACGCTCGACCAGACCCGCTTCGCGGATCGCTTCGGGCGACAGCGGCAGGCGCAGGCTCGTCACGTAGGGAGGTTCGCGCATGGTAACAGCAAAGGCCAGCCAAAGTGCAGCCAGCCCGGCACATCCGAGGAACACAACCGACAGACCGCCATGCTGGAACATCCAGCCGCCGAGAATCCCGCCGAGTGCCGAACCGAGGAACTGACTGGTGGAGTACACGCCCATGGCCGTGCCCTTGCCACCTGCCGGTGAAACCTTGCTGATCAGCGACGGCAGCGATGCTTCCAGCAGATTGAACGCAGTGAAGAACACCACCGTCCCGATCACCAGAGCCCGCAGGCTGTCACCGAACTGCCAGAAGAATAGCTCAGTGAGCATCAGCGTCATCACGGCGCCGAGCAAAACTCGTTTCATTTTGCGTTTCTTCTCGCCGTAGATAATGAACGGGATCATGGCGAAGAAAGAAATCAGCAAGGCTGTGAGGTAGACCCACCAGTGCTGTTCCTTGGGCAGACCGGCCTTTTCGACCAGCGCCAGGGGCAGTGCGACGAAGCTCGACATCAACATCGCATGTAACACAAAAATGCCCAGGTCCAGCCGCAGCAGGTCCGGGTGCTTGAGCGTCGGCATCAACGCCTGGCGCGCCACGCCGGACTCGCGATGGCTCAGCGGCCCGGTGGACTTCGGCACCATGAACATCACGATCACGATCCCGACCAATGCCATGCCGCCGGTGGCCAGAAACAGGCCGGACAAGCCGAACGCACGGGTCAGCAGCGGGCCGACCACCATCGCCACGGCGAACGACAGGCCAATGGTCATGCCGATCATGGCCATGGCCTTGGTGCGGTGCTGTTCACGGGTCAGGTCGGAAAGTAACGCCATGACCGCCGCAGAAATAGCGCCCGCGCCCTGCAGGATCCGGCCGGCAATCACGCCCCAGATCGAGTCGGCCTGGGCCGCCAGCACGCTGCCGAGGGCGAAGACGATCAACCCCAGGTAAATCACCGGACGCCGGCCGATGCGGTCGGAAATGATCCCGAACGGAATCTGGAAAATCGCCTGGGTCAGGCCGTAAGCGCCGATCGCCAGCCCGATCAGGGCCGGGGTCGCTCCTGCCAGATCCATGCCGTAGGTCGCCAGTACCGGCAACACCATGAACATGCCAAGCATACGGAAGGCGAACACCAGGGCCAGACCGCTCGCCGCGCGGGTCTCGCTGCCACTCATGCGTTCGCTGTGGGGATCGTGCATGGAAAAACCTCGTGTGAACCGGCGGCGATTCTACCAGTCCCATCGAGAGACGGGGTATATCGCGACGCTTTGACGCGTACAGATGAAACTCTCTTCATGTAAGGCAAAAAACCCTTCATTTGATAGTGTGCATCCATCCAGTATTTGGCCGTATACTCCTGTGTTTTCGACGCCCGCCGAGCGAGGCCATTTTGGACAAGATCCTGATTCGTGGGGCCCGCACCCACAACCTGAAGAACATCGACCTGACCCTGCCACGGGACAAACTGATCGTCATCACCGGCCTGTCCGGATCCGGCAAGTCGTCCCTGGCCTTCGATACGCTGTACGCCGAAGGTCAGCGCCGCTATGTCGAATCCCTGTCGGCCTATGCCCGGCAGTTCCTGTCGATGATGGAAAAACCCGACGTCGACACCATCGAAGGCCTGTCGCCGGCGATCTCCATCGAACAGAAGTCGACCTCGCACAACCCGCGCTCCACGGTCGGCACCATCACCGAAATCTACGACTACCTGCGTCTGCTCTATGCGCGCGTCGGTACGCCGCGCTGCCCGGATCACGACATTCCGCTGGAAGCCCAGACCGTCAGCCAGATGGTCGACCTGGTGCTGGCCCAGCCGGAAGGCAGCAAGCTGATGCTGCTGGCGCCGGTGATTCGCGAGCGCAAGGGCGAGCACCTGTCGGTGTTCGAAGAACTGCGCGCCCAGGGCTTCGTCCGGGCCCGGGTCAACGGCCGGCTCTGCGAGCTGGACGAGTTGCCGAAGCTGGATAAACAGAAGAAGCACACGATTGAAGTCGTGGTCGACCGCTTCAAGGTTCGCGCCGACCTGCAGCAGCGTCTGGCCGAATCCTTCGAAACCGCACTGAAGCTGGCGGACGGCATCGCGCTGGTGGCGCCGATGGACGACGAGCCAGGCGAAGAGATGATTTTCTCCGCGCGCTTCGCCTGCCCGATCTGCGGCCACGCGATCAGCGAGCTGGAACCCAAGCTGTTTTCCTTCAACAACCCGGCCGGCGCCTGCCCGACCTGCGACGGTCTGGGCGTGAAACAGTTCTTCGACATCAAACGACTGGTCAACGGTGAGCTGACTCTGGCCGAAGGTGCGATACGCGGCTGGGACCGGCGCAACGTCTATTACTTCCAGATGCTCGGCTCATTGGCCGCGCACTACGGTTTCAGCCTGGAGCAGCCGTTCAACGAGCTGCCAGCCGACCAGCAGAAGTACATCCTGCACGGCAGCGGTTCGCAGAACGTCGATTTCAAATATCTCAATGACCGGGGCGACATCGTCAAGCGCTCGCACCCGTTCGAAGGCATCGTGCCGAACCTTGAGCGCCGCTACCGCGAGACCGAATCGGCGAGCGTGCGCGAAGAACTGGCGAAGTTCCTCAGCACCCAGTCCTGCCCGGATTGCCGTGGCACCCGCCTGCGTCGCGAAGCGCGGCACGTGTGGGTTGGCGAGAAAACCCTGCCGGCAGTGACCAACCTGCCGATAGGCGACGCTTGTGATTACTTCGGCGCGCTGAAAATGACCGGCCGCCGTGGAGAAATCGCCGACAAGATTCTCAAGGAGATCCGCGAGCGTCTGCAGTTTCTGGTGAATGTCGGTCTCGACTATCTGTCGCTGGATCGCAGTGCCGATACCCTGTCTGGCGGTGAAGCGCAGCGGATTCGTCTGGCCAGTCAGATCGGCGCGGGCCTTGTGGGTGTTCTCTATATCCTTGATGAACCGTCCATTGGCCTGCACCAGCGCGACAATGATCGCCTGCTCGGCACCCTCAAGCACCTGCGCGACATCGGCAATACGGTGATCGTGGTCGAGCATGACGAAGACGCGATCCGCCTGGCCGACTACGTAGTGGATATCGGCCCGGGCGCCGGGGTTCATGGCGGGCAGATCGTCGCCGAAGGCACGCCGGATGAAGTCATGGCCCACCCGGACTCGCTGACCGGCAAATACCTGTCGGGCCGGGTCAAGATCGAAGTGCCGGCCAAGCGTACACCGCGCAACAAGAAGCAGGTGCTGTCGCTCAAGGGCGCGCGCGGCAACAACCTGCGCAACGTCGACCTGGAAATCCCGATCGGCCTGCTGACCTGCGTGACTGGCGTCTCCGGTTCCGGCAAATCGACGCTGATCAACAACACGCTGTTCCCGCTGAGCGCCACCGCGCTCAACGGTGCGACCACCCTGGAAGCCGCAGCCCACGACAGCATCAAGGGCCTGGAGCATCTGGACAAGGTCGTCGACATCGACCAGAGCCCGATCGGCCGTACGCCACGCTCCAACCCGGCGACCTATACCGGGCTGTTCACGCCAATCCGCGAACTGTTTGCCGGGGTTCCCGAGTCCCGCTCCCGAGGTTACGGCCCGGGGCGTTTCTCGTTCAACGTCAAGGGTGGTCGTTGCGAAGCCTGTCAGGGCGACGGTCTGATCAAGGTGGAAATGCACTTCCTGCCGGACATCTACGTTCCGTGCGACGTGTGCAAGAGCAAGCGCTACAACCGCGAAACCCTGGAGATCAAATACAAGGGCAAGAGCATCCACGAAACCCTCGAAATGACCATCGAGGAAGCGCGGGTGTTCTTCGACGCGGTGCCGGCGCTGGCGCGCAAGCTGCAAACGCTGATGGATGTGGGCCTGTCGTACATCAAGCTCGGGCAATCGGCGACCACGCTGTCCGGCGGTGAAGCCCAGCGGGTCAAGTTGTCCCGAGAGCTGTCCAAGCGCGATACCGGCAAGACCCTGTACATCCTCGACGAGCCGACCACCGGTCTGCACTTCGCGGATATTCAGCAACTGCTCGACGTACTCCATCGCCTGCGCGACCACGGCAACACCGTGGTGGTGATCGAGCACAACCTTGACGTGATCAAGACCGCCGACTGGCTGGTGGATCTCGGCCCCGAGGGTGGTTCGAAAGGTGGACAGATCATCGCCACCGGTACGCCGGAGGAAGTGGCCGAAATGAAGCAATCTCACACCGGGCATTACCTCAAGCCGCTGTTGATCCGCGATCGGGCCTGATTGCCGGACATGAAAAAGCCCCTGTCACTTCGTCAGTGACAGGGGCTTTTTTGTATCGGCTGCAATCAGGACGCGTGGGACTGCAGGTAGTTCTGGATACCGATCAGTTTGATCAGGCCCAACTGCTTCTCAAGCCAGTAGGTGTGATCTTCTTCGGTGTCGTGCAGTTGAAGCTTGAGGATATCGCGGCTTACATAGTCGCCATTCTTTTCACACAACTCGATGCCTTTGCACAGTGCAGCACGAACCTTGTACTCAAGACGCAGATCCGCTTCGAGCATGGTCTCTACCGTGGTACCGACATCCAGGTCATCCGGGCGCATGCGCGGAGTGCCTTCGAGCATCAGAATCCGGCGCATCAGCGCATCGGCGTGACCGGCCTCTTCTTCCATCTCGTGGTTGATTCGTTCGTAGAGCTTGGTGAATCCCCAGTCCTCATACATCCGCGAGTGAACGAAATATTGGTCACGCGCGGCCAGTTCGCCGGTCAGCAACGTGTTGAGGTAATCGATAACGTCTGGGTGGCCTTGCATCGCCCTACATCTCCCTGCCTGAAAGTCTGTAGTTTGAACCAACCTGACTGGAAGGTCACTCACTTCGCGCAATAAAAGCGAAGATATTCTGAGAAAAGCAGCCTAAATAACGCAAAAACCGCCCGAATGAGGGCGGTTCTGCTTCTCGTTTAGACTTCGTTAAGCTGTACGTTGAGCAGCTTTGCGATTGCTTCTCCGTACGCCGGGTCGGCCTTGTGGAAATGCTGCAACTGTCGGTCGACGACATCACTCGAGACACCCGCCATCGCGCCGGCGATGTTGCTGACCAGCAACGCTTTCTGTTCGTCGCTCATCAAGCGGAACAGCGCACCAGCATGGCTGTAGTAGTCGGTGTCTTCGCGGTGATCGTAGCGATCAGCCGAGCCACTCAACGCCAGTGCAGGCTCGGCATAGTGCGGGGCTTGTTTCGGCGACTCTACGTAGCTGTTCGGCTCGT